>NZ_CP048265.1:1873072-2185251 GCF_019469205.1 Gilliamella sp. ESL0405
ATAATTGCGAGCACAGAATAAAAATTAAATACCAACATCAAGCAAGCTACCACCGTTAGCAACGATTCAATCAGTAGTACAATTCGTCGACCATATTTATCGGCACAGTAGTTTGCTGGCATTTGCGCTATCACGCCGGATAAGATTAATAAAATCATCCAATTTGCCACTTGATTATCGCTATAGCCCAAATGAGAGTAATAAGCCGGCATTAACGAATAGAGCGAACCAATTAGCATACCGGCTATCATACAACCAATCAGACCGAGTCGAGACGGTTTATATAAAATCATCGGTATAATATTGAAACTGTTTTGCTTTCTTTTCGGTAATTTGTAATGAGTTAGTAAAATAAATAAAATCGCTAATCCCATTAACAGCGCAATGACTAAACCAAAATAGAGCACATCTTGAGGAAAATACTGTAATAGCGCTTGCCCCAATACTGTTCCTAAATAGTAAGTGGTGAGATAGATAGCTAGCATTTTGCCACGTGTGCGCACTGAACCGGTCACTAATATACAGCTTTCAATGACGACCCAAGTGACAGCGCAAGCAATACCGATGAAAAATCGCCAGATCGCCCAACTGTAAAAATCCATTGAAAAACTTAGCCCAATGGTTGCTACAGCAAAAATAAGGCAACTATAGGTGTAAGTATATCTGGCATTAAATCGGCTAATAAACCAATTTGCCATAATAGTACCCACCAAATTGCCAGTAAAATAGCTTGATCCAACTAAGCCAATTTGCCCTAGCGAAAAATCTTCACGTACCAACCAAAGTGGTACTTGAGTATTTAAAGCTGATAAGGCGATGGTGACAAATAATAAACTGGTTAATAAAATAGGAAATGAATACGAATGTCTCATAATTTTATTGATTATAAATAGTTTTATTGATTATAAATAATTATCCACATCAATTTCACCTGTTGCACCAATAAATCGAATTTCTGGCGACAGGTGCACCGAAAATTTTTGATAAACTGCGTTTTTGATATAGCGAGCTAAAGCAATGACATCTTGCGCCGTTGCGTTATTTTTATTAACTAATACCAATGCTTGTTGCTGATGTACAGCTGCACCGCCAATTTGATAGCCTTTTAGACCACACTGATCAATTAACCAACCTGCGGCTAATTTAACTTGATTGTTTACCTGTGGATATATAGGCATAGTTGGGTAAATTTCAAGTAGCTTATCGGCCACCATTTTATCGACTACCGGATTTTTAAAAAAACTACCGCCATTACCTAACACTTTCGGATCGGGCAATTTACTACGGCGAATTTCACACACTTTATCGAAGATCATTTTGGCGGTAACAGTTTGCGGATCAAAATTTCTTAATTCCCCATAACTCAATACCGGTTGCCAGTTTTTGGCAAGTTTAATGCCGACAGCAATTACCGCATAACCGACGTCATATTGGTGTTTAAAAATGCTTTCCCGATAGCCATACTGTCCGTCAGTGACAGTAATTATTTTACCTGTAGCCAGTTCCAGTAACTCTACATAATCCGCCACTTTTTGGAACTCTACCCCATATGCACCAATATTTTGAATCGGTGCGGATCCTACACAACCGGGGATTAATGCTAAATTTTCCAGCCCCGGAATATTTTTTTCAACAGTTTGCGAAACAAGATCATGCCATATCTCCCCAGCGCCTACCCGTAAAAGCCAATGTGTGTCGTTTTCGGTAATGGTGATTCCTTTAATACGGTTAACCACAATAGTGCCAGCAAAATCGGTTGTGAAAAGCGTATTGCTACCCTCTCCAATTATCATGATAGGTTGATTTGGTACATTATTTTCCCATATTTGCTTAAGCTGTAAAATGGTGGTTGCAGTTACAACATTGTCAGCACAAACATCAAGCGCAAAAGTATTAGGAATTTTTTGTTTCATTAATAATGACCTTATTTTTATCTAAACACGCAAAACGTGTTAAATCTACCGATTTATATAACAACTTATATAACAACTAGGGTTAAACTTTATAAAATTAAGTGAGATAGGCTTTAGATTTTACAAGCTGTCTTAAGTTAATTTGTCAAAAGGCGTAAATTAATCTCTAGCGATAAATTTTTATCTACAATTTAGATCGACTATTTTATCACAACGAGGCAAGATATTTTATCAATTGTTAAACCATTTTCACTTAATCGGCTTATACCAATAGGTATCATAACGTTTTTTTTGAACCATGTGATATAAGCTATTGAATTTAAATAATATTCATTTAAAGATTGATGTCGCCTATATATTCAATTAAACAAAGGCGCAAATCTTTTTTGTTTTTTTTATCATGTATTATAACTATTCGAACGATCTTTTTTATAAATTAGGCTAAAATGAGCATCAATAGCTCTGAAAGTCTCGCCATGTTGGCAATAGTTTTAATAAAATAGACAAATGGGCGTTAGATCACGGTTTTAGGTGACATATTTCTTTAATATGTTACCAGTGGTAGTTAAGATTTAGAGGAAATTATGAAAAGAGTATTTATTATGATCCTAGATTCTTTTGGGATCGGTGGCGCAGAAGATGCAAAAAAATATGGGGATGAAGGTTCAGATACATTAGGTCATATCGCTCAAGAGTGTGCCTTAGGTAATGCCGATGAAGGTCGTAAAGGTGCATTACATTTACCTAATTTAGGCAAATTAGGCTTAATTGAAGCTGCATATGAATCGACCGGATCTTATCCGCAAGGCATGGCTACCGAAAGCGAAATAATCGGATCATATGGTTATGCTAGTGAAATTTCTTCCGGTAAAGATACCCCTTCTGGCCACTGGGAAATAGCCGGTGTACCGGTACTTTTTGATTGGGGATATTTTACCAACACCACCAACAGTTTTCCGCAAGAACTATTAGATAATATTGTCACTCGTGCTAAATTGCCCGGTTACCTTGGCAATTGCCACTCTTCGGGTACCATTATTCTTGATGATCTTGGTGAAGAGCACATGAAAAGTGGCAAACCTATTTTTTACACCTCTGCCGATTCGGTATTTCAAATCGCTTGTCACGAAGAAACATTCGGGTTAGATAGACTTTATGAAATTTGTGAAATCGCTCGTGATGAACTCAATAAAGGTGATTACAACATTGGGCGTGTTATTGCCAGACCTTTTGTCGGTCAAAAAGCTGGCGAATTTGTTCGTACCGGTAACCGTCATGATTTAGCAGTAGAGCCACCTGCTCCAACCATGATAAAAAAACTGGTTGATGAAAAACAAGGCACCGTGGTTTCAATCGGTAAAATCGCCGATATTTATGCGCAAGTTGGTATCACTAAAAAAGTTAAAGCAACCGGTATCGAAGCTCTATTTGATGCCTCACTTAACGAAATTAAACAAGCCAAAGATAATACCATTGTGTTCACAAATTTTGTCGACTTTGACTCATCTTATGGGCATAGACGTGACGTTGCAGGTTATGCAGCAGCGTTAGAATATTTTGATAAACGCTTACCGGAAATGCTTGCACTCATCGAGCCGGGTGATCTATTGATTATCAGTGCTGACCACGGCTGCGATCCAACTTGGCCAGGAACGGATCACACTCGTGAGCATATTCCTGTTCTTGTTTATGGTGACCGTGTGCCAGTTGGTTCTTTAGGTCATCGCAAAACCTTTGCTGATATCGGGCAAAGTGTTGCTGATTATTTTGATTTATCACCAATGGAATATGGTGAATCATTTATCCGCAAATAAGTAACCAGTTTTATTTTAGTAATACATTTTTTAGATATATCATCAGGAGAATTTGATGCCAACCCCACATATTAATGCTGCTGAAAATGATTTTGCACAAACTGTTTTAATGCCGGGCGATCCGCTTCGTGCTAAATTTATTGCGCAAACATTTTTACAAGATGCAAAGGAAGTCACCAACGTCAGATCTATGTTAGGTTTTACCGGTTACTATAAAGGAAAAAAAGTGTCTGTTATGGGGCATGGAATGGGCATTCCGTCTTGTTCTATTTATGCTACCGAGCTGGTAAAGTTTTACGGCGTAAAAAATATCATTCGCATCGGATCTTGCGGGGCAATTAGCCCAGATGTTAAGTTGGGCGATGTTATTATCGGTATGGGTGCTTGTACTGACTCAAAAGTAAACCGATTACGTTTTAAAGATCACGATTTTGCAGCGATTGCCGATTTCGATCTCATCTGTCATGCAGTCAATGCAGCTAAGAGCTTAGATGTAAATGTTAAAATTGGTAACCTTTTTTCAGCCGATCTTTTTTATAGCGTTGAGCCGGAACTTTTTGATGTCATGGAAAAATATAATATTTTAGGTGTCGAAATGGAAGCCGCTGGTATTTATGGTGTAGCAGCAGAGTATGGCGCAAAAGCTTTGGCAATTTGCACCGTATCGGATCATATTCGTAAAGGTGAAGCCATGTCAGCTGAGCAACGTCAGCTTGGCTTTAAAGAGATGATAACTGTTGCGCTCGAATCAGTATTGTTAAACCAAAATTAACAAAAATGGCAGATTTCTGCCATTTTTTTTTGATTAATTACAAGGTGTTAAAATTATCACTTTGGGTACTATTGGTTAATCAACTTTTATCGAGTTAAGTGCTTATAAAATTTTAGTCACTCAGGCTTATTGTGTTATCACCAGTAAATCGGGATTGATTCTGTGGTAACAAGTTTTAAATTTATTCATTAATAGTTAATAGATAGGTTATAAAAGATCTCATTTAATAAGGAATCGAAATGAATACCAAGTTACAACTTAAAGTTATATTTTTCTTTCAATTTTTCATCTGGGGGAGCTGGTTAATTACTTTAGGCTCTTATATGATGCGTAAATTGGAATTTACCGGCATTGAAGTTGGCTCTGTATATGGGACTATGGGAATTGCCTCATTATTTATGCCAAGTTTACTCGGCATAGTAGCCGACCGCTGGATCCCGGCTAACCGCCTTTATGTTTTATGCCACTTAATCGGCGCGATAACACTATTTTTAGCTGCTTCAATCACTTCACCATTTTTAATGATGATTGTGATGCTTATTCACTGCTTAGCATTTATGCCAACTATCGCTATTTCAAATTCGATTTCTTACTCTTGTTTAGAGTCTCAAGGACTGGATGTTATTACACAATTTCCGGGTATAAGAATTTATGGAACAATTGGCTTTATTGTCGCCATGTGGTTAGTTAGCTTCTTGCAATTAGAATTGAGCAACATGCAACTTTATATTGCTGCCGGCAGCTCTATTTTACTTAGCCTTTACTCATTAACATTGCCTTTAATCCAAACCACCAAAAATGAGACCAAAGAAAAATCATTATTAAGTTCTTTGGGGCTAGATGCCTTTGTATTATTTAAACAACCTAAAATGGCGATCTTTTTTCTGTTCGCCGTACTCCTTGGTGGTATTTTACAAATAACCAATACTTTCGGTAATCCATTTTTACACGATTTTGAGAAGATCCCTGAATATGCTGATAGTTTAGTGGTCAAGTATCCTTCAGTACTGCTCTCTATTTCGCAAATTTCTGAAGTGGTATTTATCTTATTTGTCCCGTTTTTTATGAAACGTTTAGGCATTAAATATGTGATGCTAATTAGTATGTTAGCTTGGGTTGCACGATTTGGCTTATTTGCCTACGGTGATCCTTCGCCATTTGGCTTTATTTTATTGCTTTTATCGATGATAGTTTATGGTTGTGCTTTCGATTTTTATAATATTTCTGGCTCAATGTATGTTGAAAAAACCGTTTCAACCAGTATCCGCAATAGTGCGCAAGGCTTATTTATGACCATGACCAATGGTTTAGGCGCTTATTTAGGTTCGATGATTAGTGGTATTGTTGTTGACCGTTTTACGTCAAGTGAAAATATCATCGATTGGCATAATGTGTGGTTAGTATTTGCTGGCTATTCTTTAGTTTTAGCCATTATATTTATGTTAATATTTAAAAATGACAGTGCAGAGCAAAAAACCGCTTAAGCTGCCAATTAATATACTGAGGTAAGCCTAAAAACTTACTTATGCTTATACAGCGTTAGCCATTTCATTGTTAAACCAATGTAACAAAAAATAAATGGCTAGCTAATGTATAAAATATTGAGATACAACTAAACTTAGTACCAATATGCTGGTAGCAATCATGATTGTTGCCAGCTCTCAAAAAAACCAACCTGCTTCACAAAAATAGCGTTAAGTCACACAAAATGTATGGAAAAGATACCCCATATCAAGGTAAAATATCACAAGATTGCAATTGGCGATTAATCGTGACAAAAGCCACTTAGTTAGTACTTAATTTTCACTATTCTAAGTACTTAAGAAGTTTACTTAAATAGATAAATACTCGATGAATAAGCAAATAGTTCCTAAAGTCATACTCCACGAACATGTCGAAGGTAGCATTACCCCTTTTATGGCTAAAAAATTAGCCGATAAAAATCATCTCCCTTTTCCCCAATCTTTATGTTATCAACCCGGCCAATACGATAAAAATGAATATAAAAATGGTCGCTATCAATATGATGAAACTGATTTTGTTCAATTTATTCAAACCTACGACACTGTTTCAAATTTCGTCAAAACGCCCGAAGATTACTACCTCATTACTTATGATTTTCTAAGCAGAAATGCTAAACAAGGTTTAATATACTGCGAACTGTTTTTGTCACCCTATCATATCTGTGCAACGCACACCGATAATCAAGTCATTTGGGATCAACAAAGATTTCATCAAACACTAAAACAAATGGATAAGGCGATTATTGATGTTCAAAAAGAACATAATATTACTGTCAGATACCATGTAATTGGCGTACGTCATCTAGGTGTTGATGTGGTGTACGATACACTACAATTTATTGAAAATAATCCTCATCCATTTATTACCGGATTTAATATCGCTGGTAATGAGAAAGCCGGCCATTTTGATGATTTTGAAAAGGCTCATCAACTTGCGTCTAAATTGAATTTAAAAAAATCTTATCATGCTGGTGAGATTGATTGTGCTGAAAGTATTATTCAAGCACTGAAACATGGTGCAGACCGAATCGGGCATGGTATTCGTGCCATTGAAGATCAAAAACTCATTGATGAGTTAGTCAGCAAAAAAATCACACTCGAAATCGCCCTTACCAGTAACCGAATTTTAGTCAATGAATTACATGGTGATATCCACAATCATCCGGTACGACAACTTTATGATAAAGGCGTGCCTATTACCTTAAATACTGATGATGCCGGCATTTTTGGTACTGATATTGAAAAAGAGTACCATTTGGCGCAATCGATTTTTAACTTTACTCGATTGGAATTACTCGATATTACGCTATGCGGTATCGATGCCGCTTTTGTTGAAGATGCGGAAAAAATGCGATTAACCGATTTAGCACTGTCATTTTTTACCGAAAATGATAAGCATTGTTTACAATTGGCAATCAACAATCATCAATATCACCCCGCCATAATTGAGCGATTTATCAAATATCAAAATAGATTATTAGTACTTGTTAATGAATAACAATATTGCGAAAAGGAGATGTACATGACCAAAAACAAATTAACTTTAACCTTACTAACACTATTCGTTTCTGGCGCTCTCCATGCCGCAACGGTTGATTTAAGAATTATTGAAACAACCGATCTGCACGGCAACATGATGAATTATGATTATTTTAAAGACCAATCTATTGATACCTTTGGATTAGCTAAAACCGCTAATTTGATTCATCAAGCTCGAAGTGAAGTAAAAAACAGCGTATTGGTCGATAACGGTGATTTAATTCAAGGCAGTCCTATGGCTGATTATGCAGTCAAAAAAGGACTGAAAGACGGCGAGATACACCCAGTTTATAAAGCGATGAACACGCTGGATTATGTTGTTGGAAACATTGGTAATCACGAGTTTAATTTCGGCTTAGATTTTTTACAAAAAAGCCTAGCCGGCGCTAAATTCCCTTATATTAACGCCAATGTCTATGATGCCAAAACTGGTAAACCGTTTTTTAAACAATATATCATTATCCCAACGCCTGTTATTGACAGAGAAGGGAATAAACATACCGTCAACATTGGATATATTGGCTTTGTTCCGCCCCAAATTATGCAATGGGATAAGTTAAATTTAGAAGGGAAAGTCGAAGTTAAAGATATTACCGAAACGGCTAAAAAATTAGTTCCTGAAATGAAAAAACAAGGTGCTGATGTCATTATCGCCATTCCACATTCCGGCGTTTCGTCTGAACCTTATAAAGCCTTAGCTGAAAACTCTGTATACTATTTAAGCCAAGTTGAAGGCATCAATGCAATTATGTTCGGTCATGCTCATGGCGTTTTCCCAAGCGAGGATTTTAGCTCACTGCCAAATACCGACATTAAAACAGGCAACATTAACAATGTGCCGGCAGTAATGCCCGGACAATGGGGCAGCCATTTAGGGGTAGTGGATTTAGTGCTTGAAGGTGATCAAGCAAAATGGCAAGTCACTGCTGGTCAATCTCAAGCTCGTCCAATTTATGATGTCAAAACTAAACAAGCGCTGGTCGATGTTGATACAACAATTATCAATGCACTTAAAGAAGATCATCAAGGTACCCGTGAATTTGTCGGCAAACCGATTGGTAAAGTATCAACTGATATCAATAGCTATCTAGCTTTAGTTGAAGATACCTCAGCGCTACAAATTATTAGTGATGCGCAAATTGCTTATGTAAAACAGTTTATTCAAGGTGATCCGGATCTGGATAATCTCCCTGTTTTATCTGCTATTGCACCGTTTAAAGCTGGAGGGCGAAAAAACGATCCAACTGCCTTTGTGGATGTTAAAAAAGGCGATCTGACGTTTAGAAATGCCGCTGATATTTATCTCTATCCTAATTTATTGTCAGCGGTAAAAATTACCGGCCAAGAGGTAAAAGAGTGGCTTGAGTGTTCAGCCGGCGTTTATAATCAAATTGATACTGAATCGACCAAACCACAATACTTAATAAATTGGGATCATTTCAGAACTTATAATTTCGATACGATCGATGGCGTTAGTTACGAAATCGACATTACTAAACCCGCTCGTTATGACGGTAATTGTCAGTTAATTAATGCCGATTCTGAGCGAATCAAAAACTTGACTTATAAGCAAAAACCGATTGATCCTAAACAAGCATTTTTGATTGCGACCAATAATTATCGAGCCTATACCGGTGCATTCCCGGGTACTGGTGGTAAAAATGTTAAATTTAATTCACCTGATGACTTAAGAGTTATTCTTTCTGCTTATATTAGCAACACCACCAAAAAAGACGGGGTGGTTAATGTGACGGTTGATAATAATTGGCGAATTTCTCCAATAAAGAGTAAAACCAAATTGGATATTCGTTTCGAGTCGTCCCCAACTGATGAAGCTAAAGCTTTTATTGAAAAAAATTCACTGTATAAAATTAATTATCTGGAAAAAGATAAATTAGGTTTTGGGGTATACCAATTAGACTTGCAATCAGCGGTTAGTCATCAACCACAAAATAAATAGCACAATTTAAGATTCAAAGGATTATTACCATGCAAATTGAAAAACTGATTGAACTGGCTAAAACCGCACGTTCTAAAGCTTATGTGCCCTACTCTAAATTTCAAGTAGGTGCTGTACTGATTACTGAAGATGATGAAGCTATTTTAGGTTGTAATATTGAGAATGCTTCATACGGATTAGCTAACTGTGCTGAGCGTACAGCGATTTTTAAAGCGGTTTCAGAAGGTAAGCGTAAGTTTAAAAAACTGGTGGTTATAGGTGACACGGCGGGACCTATTTCACCTTGTGGCGCATGTCGTCAAGTAATTAGTGAATTTTGCGCCAAAGATATGCCGGTTATTTTGACTAATATGCAGGGCAAAATACAAGAAACAACGGTCGGCGAATTATTACCTTGGTCTTTTTCACCAAGTGATTTAGATTAGTTTTTACCAAACAAGACACTACGATATTTAAGGTTTTAGCGATTACCTGTGTTTATTGTCGTTGCTACTATTAAGCCGATGTTTTTCGGCTTATCCAAAGTAATTAACACGCTATATAAACCAAACAAATAGCTAATTAGTTTTATTGTTATAAAGAGAGAATATTAATGAGATTTGTAGATATTATTGAAAAAAAACGTGATGGTAACCCTCTTACTACTGAAGAGATCCAATTTTTCATCACCAATTATACCAACGGTACCATTCCCGATTATCAAGTCAGTGCCTTACTTATGGCTATCTACTATCAAGGTATGACATCAAAAGAGTGTGCAGACCTTACCAGTGCAATGATGTATTCTGGTGAAACTGTTGATCTATCTTCAATCAAAGGTATCAAAGTTGATAAACATTCAACTGGAGGCGTTGGCGATACTACCACTTTAGTACTTGCCCCATTAGTTGCTGCATTAGGTGTACCGGTAGCGAAAATGTCGGGACGAGGCCTTGGTCATACCGGCGGTACAAATGATAAATTTGAATCGATTGCAGGATTTCAAATTGAATTAGGTAAACAAGAATTTATTAATCAAGTTAATGAAAAAGGTGTAGCTGTTATTGGACAATCAGGTAACTTAACTCCAGCAGATAAAAAGCTTTATTCATTACGTGATGTGACAGCAACTGTTAACTCTATTCCACTCATTGCCAGCTCCATTATGAGTAAAAAACTAGCCGCTGGCGCTGATGCCATTGTGCTAGATGTTAAAACCGGTGACGGCGCACTTATGAAGAGCATGGAGGATTCAGAAAAATTAGCCCGTGAAATGGTCAGCATCGGTAACCAAATTGGTCGTAGAACTATGGCAATCATTTCCGATATGTCACAACCTCTCGGATTTGCTATTGGTAATGCTTTAGAAGTTAAAGAAGCAATTGATACGTTAAAAGGACAAGGTCCAGCAGATTTAACGGAGTTAGTGTTAACACTTGGTAGTCAAATGGTTGTGCTTGCCGATAAAGCGAAAACGTTAGATGAAGCCAGAGAAAAACTTCAAGCTGTGATCCAAAACGGTCAAGCGATTGAAAAATTCAAAACCTTGATTGAAGCACAAGGTGGCGACAGTTCTGTGGTTGATCACCCTGAAAAATTAGCTAGAGCACCATACCAAATTGCTTTACCGGCACTAAAATCCGGGTATGTTTCACGTATTGTTGCCGATCAAATCGGTATTGCAGCTATGCAATTAGGTGCCGGACGTGCCACTAAGGATGATGTTATCGATCCTGCTGTTGGCATTGTGTTGCATAAAAAAGTGGGAGATAAAGTTGAGCAAGGCGAGGCGTTACTCACTATCCACGCTAACACAGATAAACTTGATGCAATTAAACAAAAATTGTATGACAACATTACAATCAGTGATAGCGCTAAAGAACCACAATTAATTTATAAAATAATAACTGAATAATCATTTTATAAAAGGATTTAGGAACACTACCATGAATGGTTTAAAATTAAATAAAAAATTATCACTACTGTTTATCTTAGGGCTTTTTTCAGTCAATGCGATTGCAGCTGTAGCAACCAAACAATCAATCGCCCCTACTTGGAAAAAAAACAAGCCTTACTCGTTTACAATTTTGCATACTAACGATCATCATGGTCGTTTTTGGCAAAATGATATTGGCGAATATGGGCTTGCAGCTCAAAAAACAGTAGTGGATGAAATTCGAAAAGAGGTAACCGCCAAAGGGGGCAAGTTATTGCTGCTATCCGGTGGTGACATTAATACTGGTGTTCCTGAATCAGATGTGCTTCAAGCTAAACCTGATTTTATTGGCATGAATGAAATTGGTTATGATGCCATGGCAGTGGGTAATCATGAATTTGATCACCCTTTATCGATTATTCGTGAGCAACAAAAATGGGCACATTTCCCTTTTTTATCAGCCAATACTTACTTTAAAGGCACAAACAATCGTGTGTTTGATGCCTATAAAATGTTTGACTTAAATGGTATTAAAGTGGCAGTTTTTGGTTTAACCACTGATGATACGATTTACTTAGCGTCTCCTAAAAATACCGACGGTGTTGAATTTCGCCAAACGTTACCCGAGGCGCAAAAAATTATCGCTCAGATCAAAAAAACTGAACGGCCGGATATGATTATTGCCGTAACCCATATGGGACACTTTGAAAATGGTGAACACGGCACAATGGCTCCGGGTGATGTTGAATTAGCCAGAGGCTTAGAAACCGGCGATCTTGATATGATTGTTGGCGGTCATTCTCAAAATCCTGTTTGTATGGCAAGTAGCAATAAGCGTATTACCGAATATGTTCCGGGGACACCATGTTCACCGGATCAACAAAATGGTACATGGATTGTGCAAGCGCATGAGTGGGGTAAATATGTCGGCCGAGCAGATTTTGTCTTTTTAAACGGCAAAATTACATTACAAAATTATCAACTCATACCAATTAATTTAAAAAAAGAAGTCGATAATGGCAACGACACGAAAAAGCTTGAGTACTATACTAAGCAGATAGCGCAAGATGAACAGCTATTTGAAAAACTAAAACCTTATCAAGAACAAGGTAAACAACAGTTATTAGTTAAAAGTGGCGAGTTAATTGGTCGACTCGAAGGCGAGCGCAGTGTTGTTCGATATCAACAAAGCAATCTAGGACAGTTATTACTTAGCGCTTTTATTGAAAAAACACATGCTGATGTTGGCATTATGGCTGGCGGTATGATTCGTGATTCACTCATTGAAGGTGACATAACTTATCGTGATATCTTGAAAGTTGAGCCGTTTGGTAATAGTGTGGTTTATTTCGAACTAACAGGAAGTGAATTAATTGATTACTTGAAAGTGGCGTTAAGCAAAAAACAGGGATCAGGCGGTTTTACCCACTTAAAAAATATTACCTTAACGCGTTCAGGCAATAATATAGAAGAGGTAAAAATCAATAATGAGCCGATTGACTTGCAGAAAATGTATCGGGTTGCAACATTAGATTTTCTAGCAGCAGGTGGTGATGGTTATCCGATCATGAATAAACTACCAACGTTTGTTGATACCGGTTATCGTGAGGCTGATGCGGTGCGTCAATATTTTGAAGAACATTCGCCAATTAATGCAGCCGATTACGAGCCAACACAATTTATTATTGATAAATAAATTTTTAGATTTAACGCTCCTTGATAGTCAAACTTGCAGATAGGTTGTTGATTGATTTTACCCAATAACTAACATGGCTGATTGCTATCAAGGATTGAACATTAACAAGATTTTAATATACTTGCTTTGTGCACTGAGGTAATTATGCAAATGAATGAATTTCAACAAAACTGTTATGATATTGTCACCGACCCCAATTTATCACCTAAACAAAAAGCCAATTTACTGGCATTAGCGGCGGAAAATAATTTACCTTATGTTGATTTAGATAGCGAAACACAAAATGCCCTTAATGAGCGAGTGATTTGTGATATGTACGAAGGCCATGCGCCTTACAAACCTCGTTATGTCCTGCCGGATTATGCAAAATTTCTTAAACAAGGGTCTGAGTATTTAGAACTTGAGCCGGCCAAAAACTTTGATGATGCAATAAATATGCTGACCATTGCTTATCATCATGTACCGTCTGTCACCGGTATCCCCGTTTATCTGGGGTGTTTAGATCAAGTATTACTCCCTTATGTGGGTGATTTAACCGAAGATGAACTTTATCAACGATTAAGACATTTCTGGATAATGTTAGATCGTAATTTGCCCGATGCCTTTATGCATGCAAATATTGGTCCTTATGATAATATCATCTGCCGTTTGATCTTAAGAATTGATCGAGAACTTAAACAAGTTGCGCCTAATTTAACTTTTATTTATGACGAAGATATCACGCCGGAAGCATTATTATCCGTTGCGATTGAAAACATTTGTGAAACGGCTAAACCACATATAGCCAATAATAAGATGATCAAAAAAGATTTTGATGAGAAAGGCTATGGCGTTGTCAGCTGTTATAATTCTCTACCAATTGCCGGAGGGGGCAGTACCCTTTCAAGAATTAACTTAAAAGAAGTTGCGCTACGCAGTAAAAATATTGAGGACTTTTTACAAAATAGTTTACCTTTGTATTGCCAATTACAACTAAATTTAATCAAAGCCCGTTCAGCATTTTTGTTTGAAAAATCGAACTTCTTTCAAAATAGTTTCTTAATCAAAGAAGGGCTGATTGATGCTAACCGATTTGCGCCAATGTTTGGCATTTACGCCATGGCAGAAGCAGTTAATATTCTTCAGGAAAAATCGGGCCTTAGCGGTCGCTATGGTCAGGATGAAGATGCCAATGAATTAGCGACCACAATATCAAAACAGCTTGCTGATTTTGTCGAGACTCATGATATTAAATACGCATGGAAAGGCAAAGCGATGCTCCATGCCCAATCCGGTATTAGTACTGATAGGGGCGCCACACCGGGATTACGTATTCCTTATGGCCATGAGCCAGATCCGGTTACTCATATCATGGCGCTTTTTAAACATCACCATTACTATACCTCTGGCATTAGTGATATTTTAACGATCGACGAAACGATTAAAAATAATCCTTCAGCGTTATTACAGATTTGTAAAGCAGCATTTAAGTTTGGTTTTCGTGAATTTACTGCCAATATCAGTGGTAACGATCTTGTTCGGGTAACAGGCTACATGGTGAGATTATCTGATATTAAAAAATATAAAGAAGAAGGTTCCCGTATCAATACCACGTTTTTAGGTAGCGAGGCTGCACAAGATACAGTGAATAACAGTTATTTATGCCGCACACCACGGGTTATAAGTCATGAACAAGTCATGGGCAATCGTTAATAAACTTTTACCCTTTTCATGTGTTGACGGGCCAGGAAACCGATTAGTTATATTTTTACAAGGATGCAATTTTAAATGCTTAAATTGCCACAATCCCTATACCATATCATTTTGTCGGGATTGTGGCGATTGTGTGACTGCATGTCCACACCAAGCGCTAACATTCAGTAATAATAAAGTTATCTGGCAAAGCTCCGCTTGCCAACAATGCGATACTTGTATAAATACTTGTTTATACCATTCAACGCCGATGACTTATCGTTACAGTGTTGAAGAGATTTTAATCATCATTCGCAAGTATCTGCCCTTTTTAAATGGCATAACCCTCAGTGGTGGTGAAGCAACGCTACAATTACCCTTTATTGAAAAGCTCTTCACAGCGATTAAACAAGCCAATGATTTAAAACACCTTAGCTGTTTTGTTGACAGTAATGGCTATCTTCCCCAACTGGGCTGGCAAAAAATAGCCAATGTCATGGACGGCGCCATGATTGATCTTAAAGCATGGGATAATCAAGTACATGTTGCTTTAACCGGTAGAGATAATGTAAGAGTTAAACAGTCGATTGAATATCTTGCAAAAATCAATAAATTGTATGAAGTTCGATTTCTCATCATTCCCAAACACACCGACTTACAGGACAATGCCAAACATTTAGCCAATTTTTTAAAGCAGTTCGATGCTAATATAAAAATTAGAATTAATGCATTTCATAATCATGGTGTTAGTGGTGTAGCCAAAACATGGCAAAGCGCATCAAAACAGCATATCGAAAATTTTGCTATGGAGTTAAAACAATTTGGTCTGAAAAATATTGTTTTGCCAGCGGTTTATTTATCATAATAGCGTTTTTTTAATGAGTGTGTGCTTAAAAAAACATTAACAGGCTTATTATAAAAATTCCAAAATAATGGCTTAAATTTTTTACCTCATGAGATTATTGAAATAAAAATGAGCAGGTTGAAAACCTGCTCATTTGATTAACAGCAAAATCAAAGATTAAGATAAATCATTAATATCTGTTTAGATTTTTTAAAAAATAGCTAATTGTATATCAACGTTAATATTTAACACATAAGGTATATGCTATATCTGGTTCAACAATAATATTACCTTCTACCATCCCTACACTGTAATATCGATAATTACCAAAAACATCTTTTACCGATGATGGTTCACTGGTAAAGTAGAAATCATAATTGATTAAACTTCTTAAATTTGGCGCACCAGACATCATATCTCGCCCAATATAATCAAGTGGCGAATAAAAGTAGGCTTTACCCCATTCTGGCAATAATCCTTCACCGATTGCTCTTCTATATCCATTATTTTTTACATAATAGTTATCATTATTTGTTGGAACGGTAGCAAAAGGAGAATTGGATAACTCAGCTCGTATTGGTAATCTATCATTATTATTTTGACAATATGTATTTGCGCTTTGCCAATTGCCCACCAAGTTATTTGTAAAATATAACCAATGTTTTATAGAGAAAGTGTAATAAAACTGTGCTAACGTTCGATTATTGGTAACTAATATTACAAATTTATCATCTTTAGCTGGTACATTTTCGGTAAATTTAAATTCACTTTTAGAATCAGCGTTTGAAGCACGAGAAGTACTAATTAGTGAATTATTCGGATTTTTAACCAAGGTATAACTATAATCTGAAATTGGATTTACCGGCACAATTCTAAAACGTGCATCCGGGAAACCATATGTTGGGAAGTAATTGCCGTTATGATCTTTAGCGGTGGCCTTAAAACCTTTATGCATAGTAAATTGGTCTACGTTATAAGGAACATCAAGATCTATCGTATCAGCACCATAAGGAGCATAGTTATCCCCTTCATCCCATCCATTATGCATAATCAGAGCCAATACACCAGGCCTAATATAACAGATACCATCATCAGCACTGACTTGAAATGTTTTAGAGACTTCTCTTGGTTCTGACTGGTTAGGATCACCGTACTGGGTTTTAGCAATAAATTGAACTGTTATTTTTAGCGATAATTTAGCATTAGCCGTAGATGAAGTGCACACATCACTACCCAGCGGTGCGGTGGAATCAGAAGGAATAACATTATTATTTTGGTCTCGCCATTCTGCATTGATATTTTGTATGATAAAACTATCGACAGCAGCAAGTTTATCGCCATCCACATCATCGATATCACTATCATTTAATTTTGAAGTATCGATACTAAATGAATAAAGACTCGGTGAACTACTGTAGGCAACAGAGATCTTATCATCAGTACCCGGTGAGACAATCGCCGGATCAAGGCCGTCAATTTGTAGTTGGAATTGAATTCCGTTTAAAACTTTTGTATCAGCACTAGGAAGCACATCAGGTGGATTACCGTGAATATATTGCTCAGTAGTGGCGGCAACAGATAATCCCGCAAAAGAGCTATGGCAAAAAAAAACTAAAAACAAACAGACGGCAATATTTAATATTAATTGCATCGAATAAATTTTTTTCGAAACAGAGATATCACTATTCATGCTAATTCCTCTACTCATAAACTTCTCCGTAAGTTGGAATAAGATTATTGACTTGAAGCTTTAGTGAACAACACAATTTTCAAGGGATTAATAGAAATTGTTACCGATTACATTTATAATTTGTTAAAAATAGCTTATAAGCAATTAAACTATGACAAACTCGCTAAATTTCATCCATATAAAGGCTTGATTTTATTGAATATTTTCAACAACCGTTAGGTCGTGTTAAAACAGTGTAATATTCCAGTGTCGTAAAAAACTCGTTTAAGAATATCAAAAATAAGGCGTGCTAAATAAAAAAGATTAGGTTGAGTTGGTTTAACTAAAATCACCAACTTTTTATAGTATATAATAATATGAGTAATATGGAATAGTTAAATAGAGATTTATTCAAATTTTATTGGATTAATATAAATATTGGTTAATAAAACCGCCAATAAACTAGACAAGATTATTTAACGGGCTTTATTTTTAATCATCATATTGTTAGTTAGCAATTTTGTTTAAATATTATCAAATTCACGCTGAACCAAAAGGCGGTTAATACCGCCCTGTGGTTTACAGAGTAAATTTTAGCGTCTTTATTTTCCTTTTCTAAAGGCAGCAGCAAAAGCATGACCCATTGCACTATTTGTCATCGACGTAGATTGTGCGCTTTTGGTATTGTTAGCCGATTTGTTCATTTTAGGTTTAACCCCTTCAGATTTTGACGCTGTTGGATCATCAAGTCGCATCGATAAAGCAATACGTTTGCGGGCAATATCGACTTCAATCACTTTCACTTTAACAATATCACCGGCTTTGACAACTGTTCTTGGATCATCAACAAATTTATCCGATAGCGCCGAGATATGAACTAAACCGTCTTGATGTACGCCAATATCAACAAATGCACCAAAGTTTGTGACATTGGTGACAGCGCCTTCCATAATCATACCAATTTTTAAATCTTCCATGGTTTGAATATCATCAGCAAACTGAGCTGTCTTAAATTCAGGTCTTGGATCACGACCCGGTTTATCAAGCTCTTTAATAATATCGGTGACGGTCGGTACACCAAAATGGTCATCGACATAATCAATAGCATTTAAAGATTTAAGGTAATGAGTATCGCCCAAAATCTCTTTTAAAGATTTATGGTTTTTTTCTAAAATTCGCTCAACCACCGGGTATGCCTCAGGGTGAACAGCTGATGCATCAAGAGGATTCTTACCGTCCATAATTCGCAAGAAACCGGCACATTGTTCAAACGCTTTAGGACCTAAGCGGGAAACTTTTAATAGCTGTTTACGATCGTCAAATTGACCATTTTCATCACGCCATTGAACAATATTTTGCGCAATGACTTTATTTAATCCGGCAATACGTGCAAGTAACATAACCGATGCCGTATTCAAATTCACCCCAACAGCATTAACACAATCTTCGACCACTGCATCCAGTTTTTTCGCTAATTGAGTTTGACTAACATCATGTTGATACTGCCCTACGCCGATAGATTTTGGATCAATTTTAACCAGTTCAGCAAGTGGGTCTTGTAAACGACGAGCAATCGATACTGCACCACGAAGCGATACATCCAGATCAGGAAACTCTTGCGCAGCAAGTTCGGATGCAGAATAAACCGAAGCGCCAGCTTCACTGACTATGACTTTTTGCCCTTTGACTTCAGGGTATTTTTTTTGCACATCAAGATAAAAGCGTTCTGTTTCGCGCGATGCAGTACCATTACCTATTGCCACTAATTCAACTTGATATTTGATACAGAGCGCTGCAACAACCATTGCGGCTTTATCCGCTTGTCCGGTATGAGGATAGATAGTTTCAGTGGCAATCAATTTACCGGTTGCATCGACAACCGCAATTTTCACTCCGGTACGCAATCCCGGATCCATGCCCATGGTCACTTTCATACCCGCTGGTGCCGCCATTAACATATCATGTAAATTGGCAGCAAAGACATTGATAGCTTCTTCCTCAGCATTTTCACGTAAGGTAGTCATTAATTCAGTTTCCATGTGCATCAAAATTTTAATACGCCATGTCCAGTTTATGACAGCTTTACGCCATTTATCTGCTGGTTGATCATTGAAATGGATCCCTAAATGCTCAGTAATAATTTGTTCGCAGTAGCTCTCTTTTGGCGTTTCTTCAAATTGCGGATCGGCATTAAGTGAAAGTTGTAAAAAGCCTTCATTACGCCCTCTAAACATCGCTAAAGCACGATGAGAAGGCACTTTTGAAATCAATTCACTTTGGGCAAAATAGTCACGGAATTTTGCCCCTTCTTCTTCTTTACCAGCGACGACTTGTGAAACCAAATGTGCATTATTCCATAGATAATGCCGCACTTTAGCAAGCAGCGCTGCATCTTCGGCAAAGCGTTCCATAAGAATATAACGAGCACCGTCTAAGGCCGCTTTTGTGTCAGCGATTCCTTTATCCGCACTCAAAAAGTTTACCGCTTCACTATCAGGATCAAGTGATGGATTTTCCCATAAAGTATTTGCTAAAGGTTCAAGTCCCGCTTCAATTGCAATTTGCCCACGTGTTCGGCGTTTAGGCTTATAAGGTAAATAAAGATCTTCAAGTTCAGTTTTACTCAGTGTTTGGGTAATTTTTTGACTCAGTTCTGGGGTGAGTTTTCCTTGTTCCTCAATTGACTTTAATATTGTTTGTTTACGATCTTCAAGCTCTCGCAAATAACCTAACCGACTGTCTAAAGTACGTAATTGGGTATCATCTAACCCACCGGTTACTTCTTTACGATAACGTGCAATAAAAGGAACAGTGCTTCCCTCATCTAATAATTGAATGGCTGATAAAACTTGTTCTGGTTTTACAGTCAGTTCACCCGCTATAATATGACTTATTTGATTATTTATCATGGTATCTCTATTTATTTTGTCGATTAACGGAATGTAATCTTATTATGCAAAAAGCTAATTATATAACAAGAGAGGGCTACTTGGCACTCGATCGTGAATTGAAATATTTATGGAAAGAAGAAAGACCGCGTGTTACTCAAGCTGTTTCTGATGCGGCAGCACTAGGCGATCGTAGCGAAAATGCCGAATATATTTATGGAAAACGACGATTACGTGAAATTGACAGACGAGTAAGATTTTTAACTAAGCGTTTAGAGATATTGACTATTGTCGATCCGGATCCAAGACAAGAAGGCAAAGTCTTTTTTGGTGCATGGGTAAAGTTGGAAGATGAATCGGGTAACACGCAAATTTACCGTATTGTGGGAGCCGATGAATTTGATCCTAAAAAAAATTGGATTTCAATTAATAGTCCTGTTGCCAGAGCGTTAATTGGTCATAAAGTTGATGATGAAATATCAGTAATGACACCTAATGGTAAAGCTTATTTTTTTATTTTAGAAATTAGCTATACTCAAATAATTTAATATATTAACCATTTAATCGATGAAAATTAGGGATAAGTTTTAGACGATCTTGCTAGGTAGTTATTCAATTATTCATAGACGTATTATCTACTGCCTATAAATTAAAATGAATTCGGTTTACAATTAAGATCATCGTTACTCATCACTTTATTTATTATGAGCGCTGTCAGTCAACTATTTATCTATCCTATTAAATCGCTTGCAGGTATTCCCCTAAATAACTCGAATGTCGTTGAAGGGGGATTTAAATATGATCGTGTATTGATGATTAGTGAACCTGACGGAACATTTATTACTGCAAGACAATTTCCTGAGCTTTTAAAACTAAAAACAGCTATTGTTAATAACAATATCGTTGTTTCAACACCGTACGATGAATCAATCACGATTAATTTCGATGAATTTTCTAAAAGCAATGAACCAACAGAAGTTTGGGGTAACCATTTCACTTCACATATAGCACCAATTAGTGTAAATCAATTTTTTAGCCAATTGCTACACAAAGATGTACAACTTCGTTGGGTTGGGCGACAATTATCACGCAGAACCAAACGCTATCAAGATGTGCCAGTAAGTTTTGCTGACGGCTACCCTTATCTATTATTAAATGAAGCATCTTTTAATTATCTTCAAAAGCAGTGTCCGGAAAAATTAGATATTCGCCAATTTCGGGCAAATATCATTATCAAAGACGCACTACCTTTTGCCGAAGACGGCTGGAAAACGATCAAAATTGGCGAAGTGATTTTTGATATTGTAAAGCCCTGCACTCGCTGTGTGTTAACTACGATCAATGTCAATTCCGCTAAACCGCTTACCAACAATGAGCCGCTTAATACTTTGCGTTATTTTCGATCTGATGATCAAGGGCAGATCGATTTTGGTATGAATATGATTGCTCGAAATCAGGGTACTGTATCGATTGGTGATAAAATTGAGGTACTCGAACGCCAACCAGCTAAAAACTATATTAAAAACTTTCCTAAAGAATCAATAAAAAACTATCAACCTTGTACAATTACTTTCCAAGATGAAAAAATTAAAGGTAATAATCAGCAAACAATTTTAGAACAACTTGAACAACATAATATTTCAATTCCTAACTCTTGTCGGGCTGGTGTATGTGGTCGTTGCTCAGTATTATTAACAAAAGGGAATGTAAAACCTTTAACTCAATCAGCGATTAAACAAAATAAACACATTTTAGCCTGTAGTTGTGTTCCAAAAGGTGATATCACTATAGAATAGAAAAATAATAATTTTTATTATAGGACAAAGAATTTAATTTATTAAAATAATGGAATAAATATAAGGCTACAGTGGATGTTAAAAAAATTATTTTTATTTATACTTCTCGGTTCCCTTTCTACATCTGTATTTTCTTTAAATCATTATAAAATGGTTTTCGACGATATAAAGAAAAAAAAAGAAGAGAAAGTCCTTAAAGAATTAGAAGAAGGCAATACAACAAACCTAACTTATCTTACTCAGCTAGGAATGAGTTATATTGAATTGGCTAATACACTTCACAACAAAAGTTGCAATAAAATCTATAACACTCATGATTTAGTATCAACTTGGAAAAATCAATTTGTTTTGACTAATGATATCTATTATGGTGGTTATGATGAAGAGGATGATCGTAATAATTACTGGTCTTATAGATGTAAAAATCTGGAAATTGACAAAATAAATGGTTTCATAAAACCTAAATTAGTAGATAAAGGATTATCATTAATTCGAATTGCAATAATGAATGGTGATTTAAACGCCATTAAATTAGTAATGACTTTAGAAGCTAGTAGAAAAAACCCAATTTACTATTATTTTCATGATTTTATTGGATATATGGAAAAAGAAAATAATCAAAAAGTAAATGGTTATGTATCTTTTTTAATTGGTCAAGCACATCTTACTGGTGAATCTATTGATAGATCTCCTAGTAAAGCGCTTTGGAATTTTTCTCAAGCTAAAGATATTGGTGAACCATCTTTACCCTACTTTATTGCGCTTGCTAAAATTGAAGATCAAATTGAAACTTTATTGAATAATGAATATCTATTTAACGAAAAAATTTATAAAAATAACAACACAGAGGTTGATAAAAGTATCTTGAAAGATATGCAGGATAATGCATTTCGAGGGGATATTCCTTCCTTACTTTATTTGAGTGGCTACTATTTAAATGAAGTTAAAATGAACAAAGCTTTAATGTATTTTAAAAAGGCTTGCGCATTGTCTTATTCTCCAGCATGTGAAATCTATAAGAACAATCTCAAATATTCATACCATAAAGAACTCTATCCGTTATTGGCAAAGTTCGACAAGGATAAACCTGATCCTAAAACCGCCACGAAAATAGCTAAATGGTTTGAAAAGCGTCATAAATATTTAACCGCCATTTATTTTTACACTTATGCTTCGGATAATGATCCTAAATTATTTCTTCACATAGCTGACTTATATTATAAGACTAGACTCACTAATAATGAGAAAGAGAAAAAAACTGTGGAAAATTATACTAAATATGTGAATTACGTAAAAGATCCGAAAATTATGGAGAAACTTTATCATATGAGTAGGGATAATGATAAAAGAATTTATTGGATAAAAGAACCTGCAAGGTATGGAGCGCCGTTTTCCCAAAAAGAATTAGCTAGAATGTATATGGTCGGTTATCTTTTGCCTCAGGATTTTCATCAAGCAATTTATTGGTACAATAGATATTGCTTTGATATCGAGAGAGAATATACATCGTCAACTTGTTCAACATTAGATGAGTTAAGAAAAAATCCACAATTACAACATGATTTAGAAAATAATGATATGAATGCTCAATCCATAGTCGGTTGGATGTTTACTCAACATTTAGACTTGTGGGAAGCTGGAAGGGATTATTTACAAAAAGCAGCAGATCAAGGTCTTATTGATGCAAAAATAGGTTTACAGCTAACGTCGGATAAAAATCCTTTTATCATGTATTAAACAATAAAAGATAAGTTTTAAAGGGGTAATGGGTAGTAAACTACCCATTTTAAACTAAGTTAATTAAGAAATAGCTTTTAATTTAAACTGCTCATCATCCAAAGCTATGGCGTTTTCTGTTTTTATGAATGACTTAGCTAAAGCTAATCTATCATTCATCACCTTAATTGCTTCTGAAAAATAGAAGGTTTTGTTCATAGCAATGAACGTAGGTTGCGCTATAATGCAAAGCGATGCGCTTTCACCAGCTTCAACAACCAATAAACATACTCGCTGACCTGATTCTTGCAAGTTTACTTCAACAATATCAGCAACTTTCGGATTATACAGCATAGGTTGCTGAGAAAAATACCAACTCTTAGGCATTTGTGGTTTTAAAAAATTTGAAGCTACGATTGCATTGATTGATAATTCAATTTTTTGAGAGTCACTTAAAGCTAAAGATTGGCAACTATCATAAAATAGATAATAAGCCGTAGCATCACCTACCGAAAACGAAAATTCAGTAAAAACGTCGGGTATCAACATTTTACTGGAATAGCATGAACGGAATAACATATCAGACGAAACTTCAAGCATCAAGCTATCATATTCGCTATCAAAAAACCAACGCCAACTATCTGTTGGTCGAAAAGTCATTTTCATTGACATGTTTCCCTGTTAAGTTGCATTAAAATTAGGCAAAAGATAACATAAATATTAAAAAAAATAAATATAAAATTAAAATAAAAAATTTTTAATTATTTAATTTATAAAAGTTTTAATTAAATTTTAACAGGATCCAAATGATCTAAGTTGGATCTAAAATTGGATCTTGGATCCAACTTAGATCATTCTTTTTTATACTTAAACACCTATATTTTCTGAAAGTTCTTGACAAGCATTTTTAGACATTAAAAAAGGCGCCATTAAGCGCCTTATACAGTGAAAAGTAAATTAATTAACTTGCAACATTAATACGTTTCATATCAGTCATATAGCTACGTAATTTGCGCCCGATGATCTCAATTGGATGGTTGCGGATCTCATCATTAACATCACGTAATAAGGCATTATCTACGCTGCCTTCCGGGATCGCTTTACCTAAATCACCAGCTTGTAAAAGTGGCATGAATTTTTCTTTCAATAACGGCACGGCTGCATTTGAAAATAGGTAGTTACCATATTCAGCAGTGTCTGAGATTACCACATTCATTTCGTATAAACGTTTACGGGCAATGGTATTTGCGATCAATGGTAATTCATGTAATGATTCATAATAAGCCGATTCTGGTAAGATACCGGATTCAAGCATAGTTTCAAAAGCAAGTTCTACACCAGCCTTAACCATTGCGACCATAACAACACCTTGATCAAAATAAGCTTGTTCATCAATTTTACCTTGATATTCAGCGGCTTTTTCAAATGCGGTTTCCCCAGTTTCTTTACGCCATTTTAATAGATTTGCATCATCATTAGCCCAGTCTTTCATCATAGTTGATGAAAATTCGCCTGAAATAATATCATCCATATGTTTACGATAAAGATCGGTCATTACAATTTTTAATTCTTTAGCCAAAACATTGGCACGTAACTTAGCAGGATTAGATAAACGATCCATCATTAGCGTGATGCCACCTTGTTTTAATGCTTCAGTTATTGTTTCCCAGCCAAATTGTAATAATTTACATGCATAAGCTGGATCAACACCTTCAGCAACAAGCTTATCAAAGCAAAGTAAAGATCCGGTTTGCAACATTCCACAAAGTATGGTTTGTTCACCCATTAGATCTGATTTAACTTCAGCAACAAAAGAAGATTGTAAAACACCAGCACGATGCCCACCGGTTGCCGCAGCCCAAGCTTTGGCGATCGCTAAACCTTCACCTTTTGGATCATTTTCCGGATGCACAGCGATCAAAGTTGGTACGCCAAAGCCACGTTTATACTCTTCACGGACTTCAGTTCCCGGACATTTTGGTGCCACCATAACAACCGTAATATCAGAACGAATTTTTTCGCCCACTTCGACAATATTAAAACCATGCGAATAGCCTAATGCGGCACCTTGTTTCATAAGTGGTTGTACCGCTTGTACCACAGCTGAATGCTGTTTATCCGGTGTTAAATTGATAACCAGATCAGCTGTTGGGATTAACTCTTCATAACTGCCAACTTTAAAACCATTCTCGGTCGCTTTTTTCCAAGATGCTCGTTTTTCAGCAATTGCTTCTTTGCGTAAAGCATAAGAGATGTCTAATCCCGAATCACGCATGTTAAGCCCTTGATTCAGACCTTGCGCACCACAACCAACAATAACAATTTTTTTGCCTTTTAAAAAATCAGCTTCTGATGCAAATTCATCACGAGCCATAAAACGGCATTGACCTAATTGATCTAATTTTTCACGTAAATTTAAAGTATTAAAATAGTTTGACATTATACTCTCCATGAGTTGAATAACAGGTAATCGATTTTTTTACACTATATAGTAAATTTATAATTGCGAAAATTGATATATTTAGAATATTATGTTGCATAAGTTGCAATATACTTGCTAAGTTAAATACTTTCTTTTACTCTAAGCCACCCAAAATGAATAGGCCAAAACTTAAATATGGATACACGTTATAAGCAAGCAAATAAAGAAGCAAAACTTTCATTGCTATTAACTATTTTCTATCTTATTGCATGGAGTGTTGGCGCTTACTGCGTTAAGGATAAAATGGGCTTATTAGGTCTGCCATTATGGTTTGAATTATCGTGTATATTGGCACCTGTTGGTTTTATTTTATTGTGCTTTATTATTGTAAAATCTCAATTTAAAAATATCTCTCTGGAACAAACTAAGTGATTAAACAATGCATTTAGATATTATTCTTCCTCTGGTTATCTATCTTATTTTTGTATTTGCACTTTCAATTTATGCTTACACAAAAAGGAAAAAAGTTAATCAATTTACCGATTATTTTATTGGTAACCGAACCATGGGCGGTTTTTTGCTAGCCATGACGCTAGCGGCCACTTATATCAGTGCCAGTTCATTTATAGGTGGCCCTGGTGCGGCTTATAAATATGGTCTTGGCTGGGTGCTTTTATCCATGATTCAAGTACCAACGGTCTTGCTTTCGCTTGGTATATTGGGCAAAAAATTTGCTATTTTAGCGCGTAAATATAATGCCATTACGTTAAGTGACATGCTCTATGCCCATTATAAAAGCAAAATGATTGTTTGGTTTGCAAGTATTACACTCGTGGTTGCATTTGTTGGCGCAATGACTGTGCAATTTGTCGGCGGAGCTCGCTTACTTCAATCCTCAGTTGGGATCCCCTACGATATTGGATTATTAATTTTCGGCATAGGTACGGTCATTTATACGGCGTTTGGTGGATTTAGAGCCAGTATCTTAAACGATGCTTTTCAAGGTTTAGTGATGATTATTGGCGCTATTTTACTGTTGATAGCCATCATCTATGCTGGCGGCGGTATCACCGCTATTGTTGAGCGTTTATATGAAATTGACCCAGCCTTATTAACGCCGAAAGGTCCAAATAATTTTATGGACTTCCCTTTTATGACCTCGTTTTGGGTATTAGTCTGTTTTGGTGTAGTTGGCTTACCGCATACCGCTGTGCGTTGTATGGCATATAAAGATAGCAAAGCAGTGCATCAAGGTATTATTATCGGCACAATTGTGGTCACTATTATTATGTTAACCATGCATCTATCCGGTGCGCTTGGGCGGGCAATTATTAGTGATTTAACCATTCCGGATCAAATTGTACCGACATTGATCATCAACGTGTTACCGCCTCTTGCGGCAGGGATCTTTTTGGCTGCACCGCTTGCAGCAATCATGTCGACTATTAATGCACAACTATTGCAAATATCTTCTGTTATTATTAAAGATCTGTTTTTAAGTATTAAACCAAATACCAACTGTAGTGATAAGGTGCTAACTCGCATCTCAATTGCAATTACATTTATTTTTGGCGGGCTACTGATTTTAGCAGCTTGGAAACCGCCAGAAATGATAATATGGCTAAATTTATTAGCGTTTGGTGGGCTTGAAGCCGTATTTTTATGGCCTTTAGTTTTAGGACTGTATTGGAAAAAAGCCAACGCAACCGGTGCACTTTGCTCAATGTTTGCCGGTGCGATAAGTTATACGCTACTTGCCGCTTATGATATTAAAATTTACTCTTTTCATCCAATTGTGCCATCTTTAATAATTGGATTGATAACCTTTATTATTGCCAACAAGTTTGGTAACACAGGAAAAAATTATGCCTTGGATTCAACTGAGAATTAATACTACAAACGACTTAGCAGAAAGCATTAGCGAACAATTGGAAGAATCAGGGGCTGTATCTGTCACGTTTCAAGATACTTATGATACCCCGGTATTTGAGCCGCTACCCGGTGAAACCAAACTTTGGGGAAATACCGATGTCGTTGGTTTATATGATGCGCAAACAGATATTGAAGAGTTAAAAGCAATGTTAAATCTAGCGCAATTTTCCTATAAAATTGAACAGCTAGAGGATAAAGATTGGGAACGTGAATGGATGGATAACTTTCATCCAATGCAATTTGGCAAGCGTTTATGGATTTGCCCTAGTTGGCGTGAAGTGCCCGATGTTAATGCCGTAAATGTCATGCTTGATCCCGGCTTAGCTTTTGGCACCGGCACACATCCAACTACGGCGTTATGTTTAACTTGGCTAGATAGTTTAGATCTGACCGATAAAATAGTGATTGATTATGGCTGTGGATCTGGTATTTTAGCAATTGCAGCGCTCAAATTAGGCGCCAAACGGGTAATTGGTATTGACATTGATCCACAAGCAATACAAGCAAGCCGTGACAATGCAATGCGCAATAATGTCAGTGAGCAATTGGAGCTCTATTTAGCTAAAGATATACCCGACAATTTACAAGCTGATGTCGTTGTTGCTAACATCTTAGCTGGACCGCTCAAGGAATTGGAGCCAAATATTAGCAAGCTTGTGAAATCAAGCGGAAATTTAGGTTTATCTGGTATTTTAGAATCACAATCCCAAAGCGTTTATGACCACTATCAAGCCCACTTTGAACTTGATCCGATTGTTGAACAAGAAGAGTGGTGCCGAATAACTGGTAAAAAAAAGTAAAAATTTGACATTATCCCCTTTTATCTTCGAAAAAAAATGCGTAATATAGCCCGCTTTAATTTGCTAAGTATTGGTGATGTGACATTAAAGAATAATTTAATTGCCGCACCAATGGCCGGAGTCAGCGATAGACCATTTCGTAATTTGTGTTATCGATTTGGTGCTGGCATGACCGTGTCAGAAATGTTTTTGGCAAATTCTGATGTTTGGCATACAGATAAATCTTCATTACGCATGATTTCATCGGATGATGTTGGGATACGGGCTGTTCAAATTGTCGGTTCAGATCCTGACGAAATGGCAAGAGCAGCAGAATTTAATGTCAAACATGGCGCACAACTTATTGATATCAATATGGGGTGCCCGGCTAAAAAAGTAAATAAAAAATTAGCAGGTTCTGCGTTAATGCAGAATCCGGCACTAATTAAAACGATTTTGCAAAAAGTTGTTGGTGCAGTCGATGTACCAGTAACTTTAAAAACTCGGACTGGATGGGATAAAAATCATAGAAATTGCATTGAAATCGCACAAATTGCCCAGGATTGTGGCGTAAAGGCTATTACTATTCATGGCAGAACACGTGCTTGTTTGTTCAATGGAGTGGCAGAATATGAATCTATTAAAGCAGTGAAAGAAAATGTAACGATTCCTGTCATTGCTAATGGTGATATTTGTACTCCCGAACAAGCAAAAGAAGTTTTTAAATATACGCAAGCTGATGCTATAATGATCGGCCGAGCGGCACAGGGGCGACCTTGGATATTTGAAGAAATTGCATTCTATTTAACACATGGACAGTTACAAAAAGATAAAACGATTGAAGAAGTAGAACAGATTGTATTAACACATCTTGAAGATCTTTATCAGTTTTACGGAGAATACAAAGGATTACGGATTGCCAGAAAGCATGTAAATTGGTATACCAAGAATTATGCTGATAGCGATCAATTCAGGCGCTTATTTAGTGTACTTAGCAATACAAGTGAGCAAGTAGCTACACTAAAAGCATTTTTTAGTCAAATTAGAAACAAACAAAAGAGTTAAAAATACTATGTCAGAACAACGCGTTACAGCTGCAGCACTTAAATTTACAACTGTAAACTCTCAAGACCAAATAACACAAAAACCTTTGCGAGATTCAGTAAAACAAGCTTTGAAAAACTATTTATCTCAATTAAATGGTGAAGATCCTACTGATCTATATGAATTAGTGCTAGCGGAAGTTGAACACCCATTCCTTGATATGGTTATGCAATACACACGTGGCAATCAAACCCGAGCTGCCAATATGCTTGGTATCAACCGTGGTACTTTACGTAAAAAATTAAAACAATATGGTATGAGTTAGTCGATACTTTTAGCATATTGAAATTAAATTATGAATTAAAAGCGTCTGTCAAAAGGCGCTTTTTTTGTCACTTATTATTTATGAGCCTTAATCATTCTATGGCTCAATATTGGAAAATAAATATCAAACCGATGAACGCAAGATTAAAGTTGGCGTCAATGTCAGTTTATGCGGAAGTTCGGTAGGGTTATGTAGCCGGTTTAATAAGGTTTCAACCGCTAATTGTCCAAGCTCTTCTTTAGGTTGATGAATGGTTGTTAATGGCGGTGTCATGTATTGGGCGATTTCAATATCATCATAGCCAATAATGGCAATATCTTTACCCGCCACCAAACCATTACGATAAAGTGTTTGATAAGCCCCGATTGCCATTGCATCATTACAACAAAATACCGCCTGCGGGCGAGTGGCAAGATCTAACAAGCTTTGCATCGCAACAATGCCCGAAGCAAACTGAAAATCCCCTTGAGCTTCATACCCCGCCAAAACAGCTAAGTTAGCGTCGTGCATCGCTTTTCGGTAACCTTGCAACCGTGACTGAGCTTGGGTATTATTCAAAGGGCCAGTGATACAAGCAATGCGTTGATATTGCTTTGATATTAAAAACTCGGTAGCAAGAGTTGCACCATAAAAAGAGTTGTCTTGAATGGTATCGCAAATACCACTAAAAGGCGTCCAGTCCATCATAACCATAGCGAGTTTCGGATAACGTGCAAATATCTGCTGTGGAATTGAGTGGGTTTCCGTACACATCGCCAATAGACCATCAACCCGCTTTTGCAGTAAATGTTCTATGTTATCGAGCATACGTTGATGATCGCCCTCTGTGTGGCATAATATCAAGTTGTAACCCAGTTCATAGCAACTTCGTTCAACGCCTTGTACTACTTCGGAATAAAATGGGTTATTACTACTGGTCACTAACATACCAATAGTATACGTTTTATTGCTTTTCAAACTGCGAGCTATCGCACATGGCGTGTAATTTAACTGTGCGATAGCCTGTTCAACTTTTTCCCGAACAGCCGGGCTTACATAGCGATCGTTATTGATAACATGAGAGACAGTTGATGTTGATACTTTCGCAAGTTTTGCGATATCTTTCATTGTTGCCAATTTTTTATTCTCATCAGTTATTTACCTTGTAATTGAAGAAACTCATCTACCTGTTTACGGGTTGGAACGGATGTTTGTGCTCCAGGTTTAGTGACAGATAATGCCGCAGCAGCATGGGCAGATATAACTGCTTCATTTAAACGCTTGCCGTCTAAAAGTGCGGTCACAAGCATGCCATTAAATGTGTCGCCGGCACCAATGGTATCGACTGCATCAACCTTAAAGCCTGCGACTAATTCACCAACACCAGATGAACTGACCCAAGCCCCTTTGCTACCTAACGTAATAATAACGGTAGTAACGCCCTTATCATGCAATATATTGGCCGCTTGATGAGCATCTTGCTCAGTCACAATTTTAATACCGGTTAAATGTTCAGCTTCAGTTTCATTTGGCGTAATAATATCGATGTGCTTAAGCAGATCATCAGATAATTTTTGTGCCGGAGCCGGATTTAAAATCACTTGCGTGTTATGCGCCCTAGCTAGTTTAGCGGCTTGTTTAATGGTAGCTAAAGGTGTTTCAAGTTGCATTAAAATCGCATCAGCATGAATGATATCATCTTTAAATTCAAGTAAATATTCTGGCGTTACCGCAGAATTAGCACCAGCATAAATCGCTATTTGGTTTTCACCTTGTTGATTAACTAATATTAAAGCAACACCGGTATTTTCACCATTAATAGTTGAAACCGAACAAGTCTCAATATTATCCTCTTGTAACTGCTGTTTAATCTGCTTACCTAATTGGTCATTACCGACCGCGGCAATAAACTGAATGTTTGCTCCCAAGCGCCCTGCTGCTACCGCTTGATTCGCCCCTTTACCACCAAATGATATTTGGTAGTTTGAACCAGATAAAGTTTCACCCGGTTGTGGAAATGCAGGTACATTTAAGATATGGTCAACGTTAACACTACCTAAAACAATTAATTTTTTACCCTTCATTCGTATTTTCCTAATGCTATAACCAAAGGACACATTAATTTGCCTTTTAATCATTTATATGAGTAACAAGTCTGAGTTCAACCGGAACTTGAGTTGCTACTTTTTCGCCTTTTATCACTTTATCAGCAATTTCAATGCCCATAGCCCCTATCTCGTTCGGCTGTTGAGCCACCGTCGCACCGAGTTTGCCACGTGAAACTGACTTAATACCGTCTTCGGTGCCGTCAAAGCCAACAACTAAAATATCGTTTCTTCCGGCGGTTTGAATAGCACGCATCGCTCCTAAAGCCATTTCATCATTTTCAGCAAACACCGCTTGAACATTCGGATAAGCTGTTAATAGATTTTGCATGACATTCATCCCTTTAGCACGATCAAAATCTGCCGGTTGCGCTGTTAACAAAGTCAGGTTGTTTTCTTGGATTGATTGAGTGAATCCTTCCCCTCTTTCACGTGATGCTGAAGTGCCTACAATGCCTTGTAGTTGAATCACTTTTGCACTAGCGCCTAACTTTTCAAAGATAAAATTACCCGCCATTTTACCACCAGCGACATTATCAGACGCAATGTGACTAACAACTTCGCCTTTACTTGCCGTACGATCAAGCGTGATAACGGGTATTCCGGCTTTATTTGCAGCAAGAACAGCATTACCAACCGCCTCAGAATCGGTAGGATTGATTAAGATTAATTTGGTGCCTTTAACTAGGGTATCTTCTACATTTGCCAGCTCTTTTGCCGGATTATTTTGCGAATTTAACACGACTAAATCATAACCTAATTCATTCGCTTTTTGAACGGCACCCTCTTTTAAGGTAACAAAAAACGGATTATTAAGTGTTGAAACAATCAATGCTATATTTTCTTTAGCCCATACTTGAGAAACTAAACTAAAGCTCATAGCCACGCCGACAACGGTCGCCAAAATCTTTCTTAAACTCATCACATTCTCCTAAAATTTACTTCTTTTTTAACACAACTACTTATTGGTTTTTTTATCCACCAAAACCGCTAATAAAATAACCACGCCTTTTACAATCATTTGATAGTAAGCATCGACGCCTAACATATTTAGTCCATTATTTAAGAAACCTAATATGAGTGCCCCAATTAATGTACCGAAAATTTTACCTCGTCCACCTGACATACTTGTCCCACCAAGTACGACAGCAGCAATAGCATCCATTTCATAACCAGTACCAGCAGTAGGCTGAGCCGAAGAGAGTCTGGATACTTCAATAGTACTTGCTAGTGCACACAATAATCCACTAAGCGCATAGACAATAATTTTCACACGATCAACATTAATGCCAGATAACCGTGTTGCCGCCTCATTGCCGCCCAATGCATATATGTAACGACCTAAACGGGTATATTTGAGTAAATACCATGCCGCAATAAATACTAATGCCATTATCAATATTGGCACAGGAATACCAAAAATGCGACCAAAGGCAATAGATTCAAATATTTCTGAATTATCATTGGTGCCGGTAGAGATTGGGCTTCCTTTGGTATAAACCTGTGTTACGCCTCGTAAAATAAGCATCATGACTAATGTAGCAATAAAGGCTTGTAATTTCCCTTTAGCAATAATCACACCAGAAAAAGCACCTAATAGCGCACTGATAATTAATGATGCTGAGATAGCTATAAAGGGTGAAATATCCGAACTAATCATCGAAGCGGTTAAAGCGCCGGCTAAAGCAAAAATTGACCCGACCGCCAAATCAATACCTGAGGTTAAGATAACTAATGTCATTCCAACTGCAATAATGGCGTTGATTGATGTCTGTTGTAAAATATTAAAAAAATTGTTTAAGGTAAAAAAGTTATCACTTAAACACGACACAATCGCAATTAGCACTAGTAAAGTAATTAATGACTTTTGCTCAACTAAAAAATTCTTGAGCGTTTTATTTTGCAGCATCAGTTCTCTCCTATATTTTTTCCAACGGCAGCTGCCATAAGTTTTTCTTGTGTTGCATCACTTATTGAAAAGTCACCTGTTACTTTTCCTTCGTAGATTACTAATATACGATCGCTCATACCGAGCACTTCGGGCATATCAGATGAAACCAAAATGACACTTAATCCTTGTTGTTTAAATTGGTTAATCAGTTGGTATATCTCTTTTTTGGCGCCAACATCTACCCCACGAGTTGGTTCATCGAGAATTAATATACTTGGACGGGTCATTAGCCCTTTAGCAATGGCAACTTTCTGCTGATTACCACCGGATAAAAAGCCGATGATTTGATTAGTTGACGGGGTTTTGATGTTAAATAAGCCAACAAAATCATCTACCGCTTGTTGTTCATCTATCAATCGCAGTTTTTTAAAGGGGTTAACAAAATAGCTTAAAGCATTAAGTGACATATTGTCCTTCACCGACATACCTAAGATTAATCCATCTTTTTTACGATCTTCTGATATATAGACAATCCCATGATTTAATCCGTCTTTAGGTGTTTGAGTCTTAATTGTTTTACCATTTAAAACAATCGTTCCCGATTTTGCCGGATTAGCGCCATAAATCATTTTCATTAACTCTGTTCGCCCGGCGCCCATAAGTCCGGAAATACCGAGTATTTCACCTTCATGCAGCGAAAAACTGACATCATTTACACCATTACCGATTAAGTTTTTAACGGATAGTGTCTCTTTTCCACGTTGAATATCGATTCGAGGATACTGATCTTGAAGTTTTCGCCCAACCATCATCTCAATTAAGGTATCTTCAGTTAATTCACTCACCTTTTTTTCGCCAATAAATTGGCCGTCACGTAACACCGTTACTGCATCACAAATTTCAAAAATCTCTTGTAGCCGATGCGAAATATAGACTACACCGCAATTTTGCTGTTTTAATTTTCTGATGACTTCAAATAGCGATGCCGTTTCAGTATCCGTTAAGGCATCAGTCGGTTCATCCATGATAATAACTTTAGAATTGAAGCTTAGCACTTTGGCTATTTCAACCATTTGTTGTTCACCAATAGATAAATCACTTATCAAACGTCGACTATCATATTTTAGATGTAGCTCCGCTAATAATTTATCGGCTTGGGCGTAGGTTTTGTTCCAGTCAATACAACCAAATTTATTGGTAAATTCTCGCCCTAGAAATATATTCTCAGCAATGGTGAGTTCCGGTATTAAGTTGAGTTCTTGATGAATAATACCGATTCCGGCTTCTTGTGACGATTTTGGTCCATTAAAATTAGTTGCTTTGCCTAAATAGATAATGTCACCAGCATCTTTTTTATATATTCCTGTTAACACTTTCATCAGTGTTGACTTACCCGCACCATTTTCACCAATCAAAGCCATAACCTGACCGGCTTTAACAGTTAAGCTCGCCCCAGATAATGCTTTAACGCCCGGAAAAGATTTATGAATATTGGTAAGCTCTAATAGGTTGTCGTTCATAACGCACTCATCAATGTTTGACTATTTAAAATTAAAAAATTACACCTGATTGTAAAACTATATTAGCGTAGGGGGTGCATTCACCTGTTCTAATAACCGCTTTACAATGATGAGTTTGTTGTTTTAGCTCTTCATGTGAGACATAAACGATCTCAACACTGCTTTGTTGAGTCTGTTTGATCTTTTTTAGTTGCTTTAATATTTTGTTATGAATAGTTGGGTTTTGGGCAATAACTTCCTGCGCCAAAATGACTTTTTCAATTTGCATCTCTTTTGATAATGATTCGAAAACTTGCATAAACGTTGGTATACCATAGGTCAATGCTAAATCAATTCGTTGAACTGCGTTAGGAATGGGTAAACCCGCATCACCAATGGCTATTTGATCGGTATGCCCCATTTTGGAAAGAGCCTGAACAATTTCTGAGTTAAATAATTGCCCTTTATGCATAATATAATCCTTTAAATAATCCGTTTAGTTGCTATCGAAACGTTTCGATAACACATCATCCTTGTAAAAATTGTTTATGGCAATAGTAAAAAATTCAAACTTGTGATCTGGATCAATCTGAATGGATTCAGTTATAGAAAAAATCATGAATAAACACGATAAAATAGGTTTAGTTATGAGGGTAAACTAATAATTAGCATCGGCTATTTAATTGTTATCCCACCAAAATATCGCGTTTTTAATTAAATTTTGATTAAAAATAGTTCTATGTTTGACTGTTAAAAAGGAATGAACATAATGATAATGAATTTTAGACAAAAGTTTGTTAAAATGTAGCGATTTTTAAATATTTTAATCTGGAGAATTTTATGGCAGGTCATAGTAAATGGGCCAATACCAAACACCGCAAAGCGGCACAAGATGCTAAGCGCGGTAAAATCTTTACAAAAATTATTCGTGAACTTGTAACCGCAGCCAAAATCGGTGGTGGCGATCCAGCGTCTAACCCTCGCTTACGTGCCGCAATGGACAAAGCACTTTCAAATAATATGACACGTGACACGATGAATCGTGCTGTTGCTCGTGGTGTAGGTGGTGAAGATGACACCAACATGGAAACCATTATTTATGAAGGTTATGGCCCAGCGGGTACAGCTGTTATGGTTGAATGTTTAAGTGACAACCGTAATCGCACAGTATCAGAAGTGCGTCATGCATTTACTAAAACAGGTGGCAATCTTGGAACTGACGGTTCAGTATCTTATCTATTTACTAAAAAAGGGGTAATTTCTTATCCTAGTGGTACTGATGAAGATCAAGTTATGGACGCAGCGCTTGAAGCTGGTGCTGATGATGTTGTAACTTATGATGATGGTGCAATTGATGTATTTACAACACCTGAATCTTTTGGTGAAGTAAAAGATGCGTTAGATGCAGCAGGATTAGTAGCTGAATCGGCAGAAGTATCAATGATTCCAGCGACTAAAGTAGATCTTGATGTCGACTCTGCGCCTAAATTACTTCGCTTAATTGATATGCTTGAAGATTGTGATGATGTTCAAGAAGTGTATCATAATGGTGAAGTATCTGACGAGGTTGCAGCTACGCTCTAATGGCCATTATTCTTGGCATCGATCCCGGCTCTCGTTTGACCGGTTACGGTGTAATCCGTCAAACGGGACGACAATTAACTTATCTTGGCAGTGGCTGTATTCGTACTGCTGTCGATGACTTACCTACTCGCTTAAAACGCGTTTATGCGGGTGTAAGCGAAATTATCCTTCAATTCCAACCGGATATGTTTGCAATCGAGCAAGTTTTTATGGCTCGCAATGCAGACTCGGCTTTAAAGTTAGGACAAGCAAGAGGCTCAGCGATTGTCGCTGCGGTAAATCATGATTTACCGGTTTTTGAATATGCGGCTCGTTTAGTCAAACAAAGTGTGGTTGGCACCGGCGCTGCCGATAAAAAGCAAGTACAACATATGGTCAAATTATTACTAAAACTACCCGCTAGCCCGCAAGCAGATGCGGCCGATGCTTTAGCAATAGCCATCACTCATGCGCATATGGGACAACACTTAATAAAATCACTCAAGTAATGCCTTATTATTTAACATTTAACGCTGGTGATTTTCAATTTATCTCATCACAACAATACTAGATCTTTTTCTTGTTATTCAAATCAACGCTTATTTTACATACTCTACCATTTACGCATACAATTTGTTGAGCTTAGACTTTATGGCTATAACTTATTTTCAATTTATTTGATTACTAAAAAAAATGAAATAAAAAAAGCACCAATATTATTGGTGCTTTTCAATTAGATTAATAAAAATAAAATCACAATTAACTTGTTAAATGCACTCCCTACTTTAAGCTGGGAATGCATTTATTGATTAATTACTTTTATCTGCTGATTTTGATAGGTTACTTGGTAATACCACCTTATTTTTATGTTTAGTAAATAGTTTGGTAATAAACAAGAAGAATAACGGAACATAGAATATTGCTAAGAATGTTGCCGTTAACATACCACCAATTACCCCGGTACCAACCGCATTTTGGCTTGCCGAACCGGCTCCGGTGTTTAATGCTAATGGTAATACACCTAAAATAAAGGCGAAAGAAGTCATTAAAATTGGTCGCAAACGTAACCGACATGCTTCAAGAGTTGCATCGATAAGCGATTTCCCTTCTTTTTCTAATGCATCTTTAGCAAATTCTACGATCAATATTGCATTTTTAGCCGATAACCCCATGGTTGTTAATAGACCAACGATGAAGTAAATATCATTATCAAGTCCTCTAAACATCGTTGCAAATACTGTACCTAAGATACCTAATGGTATAACAAATAATATTGAGATTGGTACTGTCCAACTTTCATATAATGCGGCTAATGACAAGAACACCACAATAATAGAAATAATGTAAAGAGTCGTGGTTTGTGAACCGGTTTGACGCTCTTGATAAGAGATATCAGTCCAGTCGAAAGAGAAGCCTTTTGGTAACTGTTGAGATAACTCTTCCATAATTGCCATTGCTTGACCAGAACTTAAGCCCGGCGCTGCTGATCCACTGATGCCCATTGCTGCCACACCGTCATAGCGAACTAATGAAGGTGAACCATAGCTTTTCGAGGTTGTTGCAAATGCATCATAAGGAACCATTTCACCTTTTTGATTTTTAACATGCCAATAACTAAAGTCATCTGGCAGCATACGATAAGGTGCATCTGATTGTAAGTAGACTTTTTTAACTCGGTTGTTATAAACAAAGTCATCGATATAAGCTGAACCTAAAGCCGTTGATAATACGGTATTAACACTACCTACTGAAACACCAAGCGCCTGCGCTGTTTCAAAATCAACGTTAATTTTGTATTGTGGCACATCTAACATACTGCCCGGACGGACTTGCTGTAGTTGAGGATTATGAGACGCTTGCCCTAATATTTGGTAAAAAGCTCCCATTAAAGCATCATGACCTAGTCCAGCTGAATCTTTTAGCATATAAGAAAAACCATTTGCCATACCTAAAGACGGTACCGCAGGTAGATTTGCTACAATTACACGCCCTTCAGTAATGGTAGAGGCAAATTGCCAACCACTTCCAACTAAAGCATCAACTTTTTGATCCGGACGTTTACGCTCATCCCAGTCTTTTAATCGAACAAATCCGAGTCCCATATTTTGGCCACGACCAACCATACTAAAGCCCGCAACGGTAAATATTTCTTTCACTGAATCGGCTTTTTGTTCCATATAGAATTTAGATGTTTTATTCAAAACGCCCATTGTCTGTTCTAATGTTGACCCCGGTGGTAATTCAACCATGACAATCAATACACCTTGGTCTTCGTTAGGTAAAAATCCTGTAGGTAATCGATTAAATCCGAAGAATAAACCTACAATAATTAAAATATAACAAACAAACGATACCAGCGGGAAACGAATGAATTTAATTACGCCTTTTTCATAATAGTGCAGGCTGAAACTATAAACTCGGTTGAAACGCTCAAAAAACCATTTAGTGGCAAGTGCACACCAACTAAATGGCGGGATATTTGATAATTTTTCACCGAATGTCGCTTTTTTATTCTTACTTTTATTTGGCGCTTTTAAGATTTGAGCACAAAGCGCTGGCGTTAACACAATTGCCATTAAAACAGATAACGACATTGACGTTACAATGGTAATTGAGAACTGACGGTAAATTCCCCCAGCAGCACCACCATAAAATGCCATTGGCACAAATACCGCAGATAATACGACCGCTATCCCGACTAAAGCAGACGTAATCTGTTCCATTGATTTAACCGTTGCTGCATAAGGAGAAAGTCCCTCATCATGCATAATACGTTCAACGTTTTCGATAACGACGATAGCATCATCGACCAATAGACCGATTGCCAACACCATGGCGAACATGGATAAAGTATTTATGGTAAATCCACAAATATACAAGATTGCGAAAGTACCTAACAACACAACCGGTACAGTAATTGTCGGTATCAGCGTTGAGCGAAGGTTTTGCAAAAATACATACATTACAATAACAACGAGAACTATTGCTTCGATTAATGTATGGATTACGTTACTGATAGATAACTTAACAAAAGGTGTTGTATCGTACGGATAAGCAAATTTAATATCTTCAGGGAAAATTTTCGATAATTCTTCAATTTTCTTATCAACTTGTTCGGAAGTATCTAATTGGTTCGCACCTGTTGCTAAATAGATACCTAAACCAGCAGACGGTTTACCGTCATAACGAGAAATAAAATTATAATCAGCAGCACCGATTTCAACTTTTGCCACATCTTTTAACAACACATTCGAGCCATCAGTATTAACACGAACAAGAATGTTTTGGAACTGTTCAGGTGTTTTTAACCGTGATTGAGCTGTAATAGTAGCATTAAGTTCTTGACCGTCAGTTGCCGGTAAAGCACCTAGCTGACCTGCTGTTACTTGCGCATTTTGCGCTTGAATGGCCGCAGTGATCTCTTCAATTGATAAATTAAAATAGGTCAATTTATTCGGATCAAGCCAAATACGCATCGCATATTCAGAGCCAAATAACTGGGTATCACCTACACCTTGTACCCGTCGTATAGGATCTTGTACGGTTGAATAAACAAAGTCTGCGATATCTGCTTGTGTTTTTTGTGGGTTGGTTGAATAAAAACCGATAACTTTTAGGAAGTTAGTATTATTTTTAGCAACTGACACACCATTTTTCTGCACACTTTCAGGTAGCCGTGATTTAATACTTTCAACTTTATTTAACACTTGCACCTGCGCAAAGTCAGGGCTAGTACCAGGCGCAAAAGTAAGGGTAGTTTGCACAACCCCTTGAGCACTACTGGTTGATTTCATATAAATTAAATTATCTAATCCCGTTAAATTCTGTTCAATTAACTGAGTAACGGTATTTTCAATTGTTTGAGCATCAGCGCCCGGATATACAGCAGAGACAGTAACAGCTGGTGGTGCGATATCGGGATATTGTTCAACAGCTAACAGCTTTATACATAAAGCGCCGCCGAGCATCATCATGATAGCAATTACCCATGCAAAAACAGGTCTATCAATAAAAAACTTAGCCATAATTAAATCTACCCCTGTTTTATTTCACGCTGTTTTCGATGATATTATCTAACTGTTCTTGAGTGAGTGTAGCCGGCGTACCAACAACTAAACCTTGCATTGGTTTACCAGATTCAACTGCGGTTAAATTTAATAATCCGGTTGTAATGACTTGTTCACCAATATTAATTCCTTCGGTCACGATCCAGTATCCGCCGATACCGGTGTAAACTTTAATACCTTGACGGTATTCAATTGTATAATCTGGTTTTAAGATTTTAGCTGTGTACTGACCTTTAGCGTTACTGGTAATACCTTGTTGCGGTACCAGTACTGCATTTCGTATATACCCTAGCGTCATTTGTGGTTTAACAAACATGCCCGGTAAGATTTTGCCTTCACGGTTAGGGAATTGAGAACGTAACGTTACGGTACCAGTAGTTTCATTAACCGTCATGTCTGAAAATTTAATGCTTCCCGGCTCTGCATATTTAGAACCGTCATTAAAAAATAATTCAACATTATTGCCTTTAGCCGGTTCATAGATCACGTTTTGGTCTTGAAGATATTTGTTATAACGAGTCGCCGCTTCTGTCATATCAACATAAATTGGGTCAAGTTGCTGAACTAAAGCTAAGGGCGCTGATTGTCCCGCAGAAACTAAAGCCCCCTCAGTGACACTTGAGCGACCGATATAACCATCAATTGGCGAGTAAACTTTAGTATAATCTAAGTTCACTTTAGCAGCATGCTCAGCAGCTTGTGCGACCAATACACTTGCTTCTGCTTGTTGAGCATCAGCATTTGCTTTATCGTATTCTTGCTGACTGATTGACTTACTGGTCAATAGACCTGCATAACGCTTTAAAGTAAGTTGAGCAATTTTGGCATTAGCTTTTGCGCTGGCAACGTTTGCAACTGCGCTATCATAATTGGCTTGATAAATGGCAGGATCGATTTGATAAAGCGACTGTCCGGCTTTCACATTAGAACTTTCATCAAACTCACGTTTTAATACAATCCCACTGACTTGAGGTCGAATTTCAGCGATTTGAGATGCAACAACGCGGCCTGGTAAATTTATTTTTAAGGTGTAGTTTAGCGGTTCCACTTTAAAAACGGTTACCTTTGGAATTTGATTATTACCGCCCTGCGATTTACCATTATCACAACTGGTTAGTAGAAACAGACTAGTTATTGCAACTGGTACGGTTAATAATAGTTTGTTAAATCTCATATAAAAATGACCTCAGTAAACTTAATAATTATTTTTTTAATAACAATAAATCTTATTTAAAAGTAGCCGAGGATTTTACAAAAAATATGCATAGATTGTAAGTATCTTTACAAGTTAATAGCACAGAGTTCTAAAAATTAGCATTAGAAAAACAGGGAATAAAAAAATTATTTTATCTATTATCATTATTTCTAGAAATAAAGTAATATATTTATTGATTTTTCGTGCTATTAAAGTATTTTAAATAAAATGTTATACTAATAACTATAGCTGCTATAGTTTGTACGAATATAGCTTACTAATAAAAAGTAAAAAATTTAACATTGTTAAACTCTGAAATCAGTTTTATTCAATAACATTATTGAATAATTTGAGTCTATATTTAATTTAAATCTGAGATGGGTATTATGGATAATTTACGTATTGTTCTAATTGTTGTTGCGTCCTTGGTCATTATTGCTCTATTGATTCATGGATTTTGGATCAATAAAAAAGAACGTTCTTCCCTATTTAAATCGGACCAAAAGGATAAAGTCCCGCAAAATACTCAAGCACTCGAAGATATTTACAATAATGAAGAAGATGATGTGATTTTACTTAATCCGAAAAATAAAACGGTTGAAGAAACGGCTCAAGAAGAGACGCCAAAAGAAGAAAGAATCGAAAATACACCTCAGCAAGTCGATTTATTTATTGATGATATTCAAGAAGATAAAGAACAAGATGACGAGCAAACTCAATCTACAGTAAACTTTAAAGAAGAGATATTTGAAGACTCACCGGTAACTGAACCAAAACTCAATAAGCAAGCTGAACAGCGTGTTAGCAGTGAAGTAAACACGGCTAAGGCAAATGAACAAAGCTATAAACAAGAAAAACTCAATGTGGATTATACCGAAGAAAATCCAATGGAGATTATTGTATTAAACGTGACAGGTCTAAAAGGACAATTATTACAAGGCGATGTCCTACTTGCCAGTATAATGCAATCAGGATTTCAATTTGGCGATATGAAAATATTCCACCGTCACCTTGACCCGGCAGGTAATGGCCCTATCTTGTTTAGTTTAGCTAATATGGTTAGCCCGGGTTATTTAGATCCGGAAACCATGCATGAATTTACTACACCCGGTGTGTCAATTTTTATGGTTGCACCAACACACGGCAATAATCAACAAAATTTCAAGTTAATGCTACAAACAGCCCAACGTATCGCTGATGATGTCAATGGCGTGGTATTAGATGATGAACATCATATGATGACACCACAGAAAATTGATAGTTATAAAGAACGTATTAAAAAAGCCTGTAACGAAAGTTAATCGTTTAAAAAATAGCAATTCTAAAATACTACCATGCCACCAACTGATGTTGGTGCATGGAGTGAAACTTATTAATTAATCTTTTATAGAACCTTTAATAATAAATCGTTATTGTATCTAATATTATTGATATTAATACAAATTAAATGATAATCCTTAAAACCTGCGTTTCAATTTAAGAGCCAACAATCATGTCACAATCAAATAGAACTGAACATTCATCAAATCAATCTGGATCAACACAGGATGTCGTTGCACAGTTAACATCTTTACGTAATCTGATCAGACATCATGAATACTGTTACTATGTGCTCGATGACCCTCAAATTCCTGACGTAGAATATGATAAATTATTTAAACAATTACAATCTTTAGAACAGCTGCACCCGGATTTAATTACAGCTGACTCACCAACTCAACGAGTAGGCGGCACACCGTTATCGCAGTTTGCCTCTATTAAACATGAATTACCGATGCTGTCATTGGATAATGTGTTTGACGAAGCAAGCTTTATCGCATTTAACAAAAGAGTCAAAGATCGCTTACATCTTGATGATAATCATGAAGTCGAGTATTGCTGTGAACTTAAACTTGACGGCTTGGCGGTCAGTTTGCTCTATGAAAATGGTCAATTTGTACAAGCTGCAACTCGTGGTGATGGCACTACAGGCGAAGATATTACGGCTAATGTCAAAACCATTAAAACCATTCCGCTAGTATTACTTGGTGAGAATATTCCTGCACGTTTGGAAGTGCGAGGCGAAGTATTTATGACACATAAAGGCTTTGCTAAACTCAATAGCGATGCAGAAAAACGTAATGAAAAAGTCTTTGCAAACCCTCGTAATGCTGCCGCAGGTTCACTCAGACAATTAGATCCCAAAATTACAGCCAAAAGACCATTAACCTTTTTTTGTTATGGTGTTGGGATTGTTGAAGGCGCTCAGTTACCCGATACCCATTACCAACGTTTAATGCAATTAAAGGCATGGGGACTACCTGTTAGCGATAAAGTCGAAAAACGCCTAGGCGCACAAGCGGCGTTAGACTATTTTAACCAAATCGGCGAACAACGCATGTCGTTAGGTTTTGATATTGACGGCGTTGTTATAAAAGTTAACAGTATTGCATTACAAGAAGAGCTTGGTTTTGTTGCCCGAGCACCACGTTGGGCAACCGCATTTAAGTTTCCGGCTCAAGAAGAAGTAACCAGACTGAATAAAGTTGATTTTCAGGTTGGGCGAACTGGCGCAATCACCCCGGTTGCAAGGCTAGAACCGGTATCAGTTGCTGGCGTTATTGTCAGTAATGCTACACTACATAATAGTGATGAAATTGAGCGATTAGGCGTCCGTGAAGGTGACTATGTTACCGTTCGCCGTGCAGGTGATGTCATACCTAAAATAGTCGCTGTGGTTAAAGACCGTAGACCGAATGATACCAAAGCGATTGTGTTTCCAACCCACTGCCCTATCTGTGGCTCATTAATTGTACGGGATGAAGGGCAAGCCGTTTCACGATGTGCTGGTGGATTAATTTGCCCGGCACAACGCAAAGAAGCCTTAAAACATTTCGTTTCCCGTCGAGCTATGAATGTAGATGGTATGGGCGATAGATTAATCGAACAATTAGTTGATAAAGATTATGTTAAAACACCGGTAGATCTTTATAAACTCAATGTCCCAACCTTATGCAGCTTAGATAAAGTTGGGGAAAAATCTGCCAAAAATTTATTAAATGCCTTAGATGTATCAAAAGCCACAACCTTAAGCCGATTTATTTTTGCGCTTGGTATTCCAAATGTTGGGGAAGTGACGGCTGAAAATTTAGTCAATCAACTGGGTAACTTAAAAGCGATTGAAGATGCTTCGCTGGAACAACTACAAACAGTCAACGATGTTGGGGCGATTATCGCGGAAAGTATTATCGACTTTTTTCAAGAACCTCATAACCGCAACGTCATTGAGCAATTAACCAGTGATGAGATTGGTATTCATTGGCAAGATGTTAACCCACAAGCTCAAACCGTAACCACCGATTCACCATTTTCCGGCAAAACGGTTGTGTTAACCGGTACCTTATCGGTATTAACACGTGATGAAGCGAAAAATAAATTGAAACAACTTGGGGCAAAAGTAACCGGTAGCGTATCAAAAAATACCGATTTGGTTATCGCCGGTGATGCAGCAGGCTCTAAATTAGAAAAAGCACAAGCGCTAGGCGTTAAAGTTATTGACGAACAAGAAATGTTAAATTTATTGAATGAATCAAGATAAAATAAGCTGGAATATCTTTAGCTATTGAATCAAAATAGCTAAACAAAGTAACTCAAGGAGAAAAATATGCCTTTATTAGATAGTTTTAAAGTCGATCATACTAAAATGAAAGCACCTTTTGTACGTGTTGCTAAAGTTATGGTAACGCCTAAAGGTGACAACATTACCGTATTTGATCTTCGCTTTACTGTTCCAAACAAAGCGCTATTACCTGAAAAAGGCATCCATACTCTCGAACATCTATTTGCTGGTTTTATGCGAGATCATCTAAATAGTGACAAAGTTGAAATTATCGATATTTCACCAATGGGATGCCGTACAGGATTTTACATGAGCTTGATTGGCCAACCTGATGAATCGTTAGTAGTCGATGCATGGTTAAAATCGATGCATGATGTGTTAAACGTTGCATCGCAAGCGCAGATCCCCGAGCTTAATGAATTTCAGTGTGGTACTTATAAAATGCATTCACTAGATGAAGCCAAAGCGATAGCAGAACAGATTATTCAATCTGGTATTGGCATTTGTCACAATCAAGAAATCGCATTATCTGATGCACAACTTGCATCGTTTAATCAGTAGGAGAAAACAATGCCAAATGTCGTGATAGACTTTTTAGAAGGTCGTACAATTGAACAAAAAAGAGAAATGGTAAAACGAGTAACCGCAGCTATTGCTGAAACGTTAAATTGTAAACCCGAAGCGGTACAAATCATTATTCATGAGTTGTCAAAAGATCAATGGGCTAATGGTGGTCAGTTACGTTGCGACAATGATTAACTCAGTCAATTCCTTCGTTGATTTCCTGGTTAATTAAGTTTGCTAGTTTGCAAAGTCGTTTGGGTTTCCCTAATCACGTTGGATAATAATAACCTCAAAAATGTTTTAAAACACTTTTGAGGTATATCATTTTAAAAACATTTTGACCTTAAATTTACATTGAATTGTGATTAATCACGCTGGTCAGAATTTAATGATTACAATGATGTAGATGAAGCAAATGCCCCATTTTATTGGCTTTGGTTTCTAAATAGTGTTCATTATTTGGATTTTCACCCACTTCTAACGGAACTCTCTCGGTGATTTTAATGCCAGATTGTTCAAGAACTTTAATTTTTTGCGGATTATTTGTTAATAGCCGAATCTGGGATACCCCCAGTAAAGTTAACATATCGGCACAAAGCGTAAAATCACGTTCATCAGCCGCAAAACCTAACTGCTCATTCGCTTCAACAGTATCAAGCCCTTGATCTTGTAACGCATAAGCTCTTATTTTGTTGAGTAAACCGATATTACGTCCTTCCTGACGATGATAAATTAAAATACCCTGCCCTTGTTTTGCTATTTGCTTTAAAGCAGCTTCTAACTGAAAACCACAATCACATCGTAAACTAAATAAGGCATCGCCCGTTAAACACTCGGAGTGAATTCGGGTTAAGATTGGCGTTTGGTCGGTAATATCACCAAATACTAAAGCTGCATGTTCCTTTCCGGTTGCAATTTCCTCAAATCCGATAAGCGTAAAACATCCCCATGGTGTTGGCAGTTTAGCTTGGGCAACCTTTTTTAATTGCATTATTGTCTCCGTATAAAATAAAACACAGATAAGATTTTTTAAAAAACTTACCTTCCATGCTAAAATAGATAGCAATTTATGCTTAGTTGAGTTCTTAAATGGGGTTAGTAATTAAAAAAACAATAGCAGCACTGACTATTTTCTTAATAGTTCCTTTTGCTATTATAGCCACAAATTGGCATTGGCAACCAGAGTCATTAGATAATACCTCCAAATATTTTTTTTGGATTACTGAAACTGCAAGTTACCCGTGGGCGATCATCACTTCGATTATGCTCTTTGTTATGTTTTGCTTGTTAATTCCAAGAAAAACGAAAAAAAATGTTATACTATTGTGGTTACTATTAGTCATGGCTATGTTAGGCGGTCAGATAGTTAAAACAATCATAAAATCGCAAACAGCACAAAGCAGACCTTATGTCTTATGGCTGGGTAAAGAATATAATCTGAATGATAAACAATTTTACTCATTACCAAAATCAGAAAGAAAAGCAGTTATCCAAAATTTATTAGCCAATTCACACCCCATACCAAACTGGTTAGCAAAACATTGGCAAAGTGAAACGGGTTACTCTTTTCCTTCCGGACATACGTTATTTTCAGCAACATGGGCATTTTTAGCCATTAGTCTGCTTAGCTTTAGACGCCATTACATTATTGTTTCTTTGCTGGGTATTTGGGCTTTAATCATTGAATTAAGTCGAATATTGTTAGGGATGCATTGCCCAATTGATTTGATCTGTGGATTACTACTTGCTTGGTTAATTTCATTAATCTGCTGTTTTTATGCTAGAAAATGGCATATATTAGATAGATAATTTATAAATTATTAATTTTGTAAAGAAGTTTCAGATTCTATAGACGTTTAAGTAAAAATAAATATAAACAAAGGTCAACATTATGAAATTTATCATATCAATTATCTTGATAATTGTTATTTTCGCCTTATCTATTGCTATTGGTTCTGCCAATGATCAAGTTGTGTCATTTAACTACCTTATTGCAAAATCAGAAATGCGACTTTCTGTTTTACTCGCCATTGTATTCGGTTCTGGATTTATTGTTGGTTGGATATTAACCGGCTATTTTCTTATAAAATATAAAATAAAACATATGGCAACGAATCGAAAACTGATAAATTTACAGAAGAAATATGACGAACAGATGTCAAATTTGCAACAAACCAACTTAACTAAAATCAATTAGAATAAACGATTATGTTTGAACTGTTATTTCTATTACTACCGATTGCCGCCGCTTATGGTTGGTATATGGGGGATAGAAATGCAAAGCAAAAATTTTTAAACCAATCTAACCGATTATCGCGCGAATATGTCGATGGTCTTAACTTCCTTTTGTCGAATCAAAAAGATAAAGCCGTTGATCTCTTCCTCGATATGTTAAAAGAAGATGACGGCACGCTTGAAGCGCATCTTACTTTAGGTAATTTATTTCGTTCCAGAGGCGAAGTTGATCGAGCTATACGAATACACCAAGCATTAATGGAAAGTTCATCGCTATCATTTGATCAACGTTTATTAGCCATTCAGCAATTAGGGCGTGATTATATGGTTGCCGGGCTTTATGATCGAGCAGAAGAGATGTTTTTGCAGCTGGTTGAAGAAGAAGATTTTCAGCAAAATGCCTTACAGCAACTGATAATCATCTATCAAGCTACCAGTGAATGGATTAATGCTATCAACGCCGCAACTAAACTAGTTAAATTAGGTTATACCCAATATAAAACCTATATTGCGCAGTTTTATTGTGAATTAGCTTCATTAGCGATAGCCAATGATGATCTCGATCGAGCCTATAATTTATTACAAAAATCGGCTTTAGCCGATGCCAACTGTGCACGAACGTCATTAATGCTAGGTCGGGTTTTAATGGTTCAAGATAAAACTGAGCAAGCTATCGAATCATTTAAACGTATTTTATATCAAGATAAAGCCTTTATTGGTGAAGCTTTACCTTTACTTAAAGAGTGTTATATAAATATTAATAATTTATATGAATTCCAACAGTTTTTAGAAGTTTGTGTCGAACAAGATTCCGGCAATATTGCAGAGTTAATGCTTGCAGATCTTATCGAACAGAAAAATGGCTTAGATGCTGCTCAATATTATCTGTATCGAATTTTATTAAAACACCCCAATTTAAAAGGTTTTTACCGACTGATGAATTATCATGTTGCTGATGCTGAGCAAGGTAAAGCGAAAGAAAGTTTATTACTTTTACGTAACATGGTTGGCGAACAAATTAAAGCTGTGCCTAATTATCGTTGCCAAAAATGTGGATTTACTGTCAATTCAATCTATTGGTTATGCCCTGCATGCCGCTCTTGGTCAACGATTAAACCTGTCCGTGATTTTGAACAATATTCTGATAATTAAAAGAGTTTTCTTATGTTTTTAATAGATTCGCACTGTCATTTGGACAGCTTGGACTTGAGCAACAAGTCCATTGAAGATGTTTTACAACACGCTACTGACAACGATGTTAAACACTGCTTAAGTGTAGCGACCACACTTTCTGGCTATGAATCGATGAAAAATTTATTGATGCCGTATCGGTCTCAATGCTCTTTTTCCTGTGGTATTCATCCTCTAAATTTAGATGATGAGCCCTATGATGCCAACCGATTTTTAAGCTTAGCCCAACAAGACAATGTGGTGGCATTAGGTGAGACAGGATTGGATTACTACTACCAACAAGATAACATCGAATTACAGCAAGCCAACTTCAAAGCGCATATCGAACTTGGAAGAAAACTCAGTAAACCAATTATTGTCCATACCCGTAATGCTCGAGAAGATACACTGAGAATATTGAAAGATGAGCATGTCCATTCTGGTGTTCTACATTGTTTCACTGAAGATACAGCAACAGCAAAACAACTATTGGACTTAGGCTTTTACATTTCGTTCTCCGGCATTATTACGTTTAAAAATGCAGAGTCACTTCGTCAAGTCGCTAAATTTGTTCCACTCGATCGCCTATTAATTGAAACCGATTCACCATATTTGGCACCTGTTCCCTATCGAGGTAAAGAAAACCAACCTGCTTATGTTCGGGAAGTTGCACAATATTTAGCAATACTTAGAGGGGTCTCTCTACAAGAAATTGCAAAGCAAACAACGCATAACTTTTGTCAATTATTTAATTTACAAGGGGCATTAAATGAGTAACAAGTTAAACATTGATTGGAATGATTTTTTAACCAACTATTGGCAAAAAAAGCCGGTTATCTTACGAGATGCTTTTAGCCACTTTGTTGATCCAATCACACCGGATGAGTTGGCCGGTTTGGCAATGGAAGAAGAAATTGACAGCCGAATTGTGACCAATAAAGACGGTAAATGGGACGCCAAATTTGGACCTTTTATTGATTTTAGCAATTTAGGCGAAGATCACTGGAGTTTATTGGTGCAAGCAGTCGATCATTGGCATGAACAAGCAGCAACCTTAGTGGAACCTTTTAAATGTATACCGCAATGGCAGTTTGAAGATTTAATGATATCTTATGCAACACAAGGCGCTGGTGTGGGTCCCCATATCGATAATTACGATGTATTTATTATTCAAGGTATGGGATGTCGCCGTTGGCAAGTTGGTGATCGTAATCCAAACTATAAACAATTTAGCGCCCATAAAGCCCTATTGCATGTAGAAAGCTATCAACCTATTATTGATGAAGAAATTACTGCTGGCGATATCTTATATATCCCGATAGGTTTTCCACATAATGGCGTATCAATCGGAGAATCGTTAAGCTATTCAGTTGGATTTAGAACGCAAACATCGCAAGAATTACTCAGTGGTTTTGCCGATTATGTTATTGATAATTTACCCAATGGAATTTTTTATCAAGACCCTGATTTGAAACTACCAAAAGATCCTTATCGAGTTCAGCCTTATGAGCTGGAAAAATTACAAAATCAGATGATTGATTTAATCAAAAATCCACAGCTATTTAACGATTGGTTTGGAAAACATATTACCATACCAATGCACGAGCTTAACATTCTACCGGTTGAACCAACTTATGACTTAGATGAGTTTAAAGCGCTACTTAAATCAGGCGCAAAACTACACCGAGTACCAAGTATACGGATAGTTAAAATTGAAAATGCCGGTTATATCCATGGCAAGAAAATCCCACTACCGATAGAAGTAATTGATCTGCTTTGTCAATCAGAAACACTGAGCTATGATCAACTGCACCATGAAGAAACGCTTAAAGTAATGCTTCATTTTGTTAATTGTGGATTCTGGTATTTTCAAGATCAGGAATAAAACCATAATTCCGCCGAATGGACTATCGGCGGAAAATATTGTTTTCCATTATCTTAAAAAACTGACGTAAAAAAACAAAAAGAGTCTTTCTAAATTGGATTTTAATAATAATTGTACTTTTTAGTCTTTATTGTCGAATAAATATCACTATTTTCGCTTTTTAATTTGGATTTTTAAATGTTTTGAGTATATACTTGCCTCGCTTAACAACACCCTCCGTCTAAAGACGAATAGAACATCACCAAAATGCTGATATTTAGCATCTATCTTTTAATAATTAGAGGTACTCATGAAAACTCAAGCAGACATAGTCACGCAAGCTGAAAATGAAAGCATTGAAACAACGCCTTATCAAAAAAGAACACTTTTTGCATCAACTGTAGGTTACGCATTAGATGGCATGGATATGATGATATTAGGCGTCTGTTTTAGCCTAATTGGTGCTACCTTTAATTTGACAAATACCGATTTAGGTACATTGACGTCTGTTACCCTATTAGGGGCTGTGCTTGGTGGGATCTTATTTGGCGTCCTTGCAGATAAATATGGACGGGTAAGAGTATTTTCCTGGACTATTTTAATCTTCTCCTTTTTTACCGGTCTTTGCGCAATTTCACCTAATTATGAATGCTTTTTAGTTTTCCGATTTTTAAGTGGGCTAGGCCTTGGTGGCGAATTTGGTATCGGCATGACACTTGTTTCAGAAAGCTGGCCTAAAAAGAAACGTTCACGAGCAACAGCAATTGTTGCCTTAGGCTTTCAACTAGGTATTATTTTAGCCGCATTATCAGTTAATTTTGTCGGCGAAATCTATGGCTGGCGCTGGGTTTTTGCCATTGGTGTTTTGCCCGCATTATTTGTTGCTTGGACACGTAAAGGGTTAAAAGAGCCACAAATTTGGCAAAATTTAAAAGATCAAAATAAAAATAAAATTGCCATTCATAAACTTTTTAAAAGCCCAAAAACAACCGCAACCACAATTGGATTAACTATAGCGTGTGCCGTACAAAATTTTGGCTTTTATGGATTAATGGTTTGGATGCCAAATATGATAGCCACCGAACTTCAATTACCATTTAAAAACACGATGTTTTGGACTATTTCCACCACCATTGGTATGTCGTTAGGTATTATTATCTTTGGTTGGCTTTGCGATAAAGTCGGACGGCGTCCTTCCTATATTATATTTCTTCTCGTTTCCGCGATATCTATCTGGTTCTATTTTCAACAAACGGATATGCTGGTACTTATCATTTTCGGTGCTGTTATCGGCTTTTTTGTTAATGGTATGATGGGCGGATATGGTGCTTTACTCGCTGAACATTACCCAACAGATGCTCGTTCAAGCGCTGAAAATATTATTTTTAATGTAGGACGTGGAATTGCCGGCGTCTCGCAAGTGCTTATTGCTTATTTTGCCACGGTATATTCTATTAGTTATGCTCTGGCATTACTTTCTGCCGCTTACTTATTGTCAGCTGCCGCATTTGTGTTTTTAATACCCGAAACCAAAGGTAAACAATTAGATTAATTATTTAATACAAATACAATACTGTTGCCCTGTGTTAACAGGGCTAACCTTTTATAAACAAATAATTTGCTACCAGAAAAATAAACTAACAAATTTTTGGGTCATCACTTATCGCATTCACTGGGTTTAATCGATACAGATGATACTTCTTTATTATTAAGAAAATAGCTGAACCTTAGACCGTTTGGAAAATTTTCTTTAAAAGCATTCAATTCCGAATCAACTTTACAATACTCTACAAGTGTTTCTACACGGATATCATCTTGATACGCTTTTGATTTCAACGTTTCTTCATCTAATCCTTCAAAATCATACTTATAAACTAATATATCATCAATTGCGTCTACATCTGTCAGTGTTGTATGTTCGTCATATTTTATCGGCAGTTCTTTTCTTATCATTTTAATGGCTAATTGTTGTTGAGCGTTCTTTTTTTGAAAATTATCACAACTAAATAAGACCAAACTGCTAGCCATTATTATGGCTAATTTTAAATATTTCATTTCATTTCATTACCTTACAATTGAAATTAACGATTAACTTATTGTTGATTAAAACCAATGGTGCTCAATGCAATTTTAATCTTATAACATGATTTTACAATGATTAATTTGAGCACAATTAATATTGTTTGCAAAAAGTACGCTTAGTATCATCTGTAGGTAAGTATAGATTGAATATCGCTATCTGTAATCACTTATACAAGGTATCAATCAATAATATTAAAATAGCGATTAACTCATCTTAAAAATGATCAATACCTTAAAGTGTTTATTCAAATCAACTTAATGAGTTTATATAAACCAGCCATGCAATAAAATGTTGGCTTTGAATAATAGCTGATGTTTCGCAAATAAAAAAAGGGCTACTATCAGCCCTTTTTCTTCGATCAAATATTGGAAACTATCTATTATCACAATCACTTGGTTTAACATTGAGTGATAATACTTTGTCATCATTGATATAATAATTATGATTAGCGCCATTAGGGAATGCTAATTTTATCGCATTTACCGTAACATCTTTACTGCAATATACATCAAGTAATTTATTAAATACCATTTTTTGATTACTATCTGAGTCAAATGCTTCTTTAGCTATCCCATTAACGGCATATTTATAGCTAATTGTTTTATCATCTTTTGATACATCCACTAATGCCGTATTTTGATCGATCGTCAGTGGTAATTCTTGCTTAATACCTTTGATTGCTAAATCTTGCGCTAAATTATAATTACCTTCTTTTACTTTATCTAAAATATCTTGCGTTTGTGATTTGGTTTGTTGATAGAGATCTTTGGCTTTATCACTAATTTCAGCACCAGCTTGTTCAGCTTTTTGTTGAAGGTCATTAACAGTTGATTTTGAATTATCACAGTTAACTAAGAAAAGACCCAATACAGCTAAGGAGATTACTTTAAAAAGTTTCATTTTATTGCCCTTGTTTTTATTTTTGACTGTGGCGATGATGATATGACTCACTATCGCCCCTCGATTGAAATAAGTTAACTTCCTAGCACAACATAACAGCAAAATGACCATAAGTTATTTTGCTGTTAAAATGATGATTAGTTAGTATGCATACCACCAGTAACACCGTAAGTTTCAGCCGTAGTATAGCTAGATTCTTCAGAAGCTAAATGAACATAAACACCAGCAAGTTCAACCGGTTGTCCTGCACGTTTTAACGGCGTTTGCATACCAAATTCAGGGATAACATCACTTGGCTGACCACCACAGACTTGTAATGGAGTCCAAACCGGACCTGGTGCCACACAATTGACACGAATACCTTTACTACCTAACTGTTTAGCTAATCCTCGAGTAAAAGCAATGATTGCTGATTTAGTTGATGCATAATCTAATAAATTAGCACTAGGTTGGAAGGCTTGAACAGATGACGTTGTAATAATAGTCGATCCTGGTTTTAAATAGCCTAACGCCGCTTTAGTGACCCAAAATAATGAAAAGACATTGATCTCAAAAGTTTTCTTAACTTGTTCTGTAGTCAATTTCATAATATCTTCAACCGCAGTTTGTTTACCTGCAACTAAAGTTAAATTATCTAAACCACCCAGTTTAGTATGTGCTTGCTTAACCAGCTTTTTACAAAAATCTTCATCACTTAAGTCACCGGGAATTAAAACTGCTTTACGTCCTACAGACTCAATAACTTTAGCAACCTCTTTCGCATCTTTTTCTTCATATGGCAGATAGTTAATTGCCACATCTGCACCCTCTTTGGCATAAGCAATTGCGGCTGCGCGTCCGATACCGGAATCTCCCCCAGTGACAAGCATTTTACGTCCAGCTAAGCGACCGTGACCATGATAGCTCTTTTCACCACAATCGGGGATTGGTTTCATTTCACATTGTAATCCCGGCGGTGTCTGTTTTTGTTTTGGGAATTTAGTGTGATGATATTTTTTGGTTGGGTCATAGGTTTGTTCAGTCATAATTTTCTCCTAAGTTAGGCTTGTATTTGTTGACAAATTCAATATAACTTAAATGAAATCAATTAATAATCACAAAATCCTATTGCTAAGCATATTTTATATCTTTAAAATATTTAATTAATTCAAGTAATTATATTTATTAATAATTAAAGATCATCTATTTTTAAAGTTTAAAAACGCTGTAAATCATAGGTAGAGATAAAGTAGAAATTCAATCCACAATAAAGACGGCTTTTCACAATTAATCCCGTAATGCTTAGGATAATTATGGTCGATCCATTGGTGTTGCTACGCGATGTAGTCACTTTAGTTTATCAAATAAAGTTTAACTAAACTAGCGATTATAAATGATAAATATATGTGCGTTAATTTAGCTGACAATCTGCCGGTGTTAGCTCGATAATCACAACTTCTTTATCATCAATAAAATAATGATAATTTGCACCTTGCGGAAAGGCTATTTTCAAATCTTGCATATCCTTGTTATTTTCACAATATGCCTTAAGTAATTCCATACGAATTGTACTAAGTGTGGTGGTGAGTAATAAAGCTTGTTCGGGTGTATTGATGACTCGATATTGATAATTAATGGTATCTTTATCCTTATATACACCAAACAGTGTTGTAAGGCTATCAATCTCGATAGGCAATGCACTTTTTATCGGATCGATCACCGAGTCTTGTAATGCGGCATTTGGATGATTACTGGCTTTATTATCAGAAGATTGCTTAGCATTATCACAACTAAATAAAACTAAATTGATCATCAAAAAGAAAATTATTTTAATACTTTTCATACTGATATCTCTTATTCGTTATTTATTATTCATGTTATTACCAGCATTAAGAAGCAATAATTTAAAATAGCTCATTGCTCAGCTTCTTATTTTGATTAATATTTATACACCAATATTAGACAAATTACCAAAAAAACAGTAAAAATAGTTATTTTTATACTTAAACGTAGGTATTTTCTGAAACTTCTTGACAAACATTTGTGGGTACATGACAAAAGCGTTAAAAAACAGTTGCACTTTTTTTTAAATCGAGTATTTTGTTTAAAAATAATTTTAGAAAATGACAAAAAATTAATATTTAACATCATGAAATTTTCACTCAAAATCGTCCTCATCAACATTATTGTCAGCGTGGTCATTATTCCAGCGCGGGGGCGTTTTTTGAATTAAAATATGTTCATACATTAAATCAAAAACCCCCGCCCCTAAAAGCGGGGGTTTTTTTATGAACAATGGATGAGCAAAATATGACAAGTGAGGAAGAAATGTTAGGAACACAGTGGATAGTAAAAACCTTAAAAGAAAAAGGCGTGACCACCGTTTTTGGTTATCCCGGTGGGCAAATTATGCCTCTATATGATGCGCTTTATGACGGCGGTATTGAACATGTGTTATGCCGTCACGAACAAGGTGCCGCAATGGCCGCAATTGGTTATGCACGTTCTACCGGTAAAATTGGCGTATGTATTGCCACATCGGGCCCCGGAGCGACCAATATTATTACTGGGCTTGCTGATGCACTTATTGATTCTGTCCCAGTGATTGCAATAACCGGTCAAGTTCCTACCAATTTAATTGGCACCGACGCCTTTCAGGAAGTTGATGTTTTGGGTTTATCGCTTGCCTGCACTAAACATAGTTATTTAATCGATAATCCGCAAAATTTACCCAATATTTTGCAGGAGGCTTTCACTTTAGCCAACTCAGGCAGGCCGGGACCAATATTAATCGATGTTCCGAAAGATATCCAGCTTGCCGACCTTGACTATCAACACTATTTAACGCCTGCCAATAAAAATTCTTCTGTTAATAATGCTCAATTATTCCCAATTTCTCAAGATGAGATAAAACTTGCTAAACAAATGATCACCGACGCCAAAAAACCTATGTTATATATTGGTGGCGGCGTGGGGCTTTCTGGCGCAATAACCGAGTTAAGAGACTTTATGTCACTGACACAAATACCGAGTGTCTCAACCTTAAAAGGGCTTGGCGTTGCTGATCTCACTAATCCTTACTATTTAGGGTTGGTCGGCATGCATGGAGCAAAAGCCGCTAATTTAGCGGTACAAGAGTGCGATTTATTAATTGCGTTGGGAGTACGCTTTGATGACAGAGTGACAGGCAAATTAAATGAATTTGCTCGCCATGCCAAAGTGATCCATGTTGATATTGACCAGTCTGAAATAAACAAATTACGCCAAACACATTTAGGATTACAAGGCGATATCAAACAAGTTTTACCTCAACTCGAGGTTACCGTATCAATAGCCAATTGGCATAAAAGAGTTGAAGAATTAAAAACATTACACCCTACTCGCTATGATCATCCCGGTGAGGCAATTTATGCGCCTGCATTATTAAAAAGGATTTCAGAACGTAAACCGCAAAACACCATTATCACCACCGATGTTGGACAACATCAAATGTGGACTGCACAGCACATGCGTTTTACTCACCCGCAAAACTTTATTACGTCAAGTGGGCTTGGGACAATGGGATTTGGTTTGCCGGCAGCTGTCGGCGCACAAATGGCTAGACCTGATGACTTAGTTATCTGTATATCGGGCGACGGCTCTTTTATGATGAATGTTCAAGAGTTGACCACGATTAAACGCAAAAAGTTACCCGTTAAAATTGTACTAATTGATAATCAACGCTTAGGTATGGTTCGTCAATGGCAAGAGCTATTTTTTAATGAAAGATACAGTGAAACGAATCTATCAGACAATCCGGACTTTTTAATGCTGGCTAAAGCGTTTGATATTCCCGGTCAAACGATCAGTAAAAAATCTGAAATTGAGCCTGCGCTCGATACCATGTTTAATGCGCCGGGCGCTTACCTTTTACATGTTTGCATTGATGAACTGGAAAACGTTTGGCCGTTAGTTCCACCGGGCGCAGCTAATGAAAATATGCTTGAAAAAAGTGCTAAGGAGTAAGTGATGAACACAAAAACACAGTATCAAGTCACCATAAAAGCTTATGATAAATTGGGCTCACTTGAACGTATTTTACGCGTAGTTCGTCATCGAGGTGGACATATTGAAAAAATGCAGATGCAGACAGTTGAAAATGAGCAGTTAATTCTATCTTTACTATTAACAACCGAACGTTCACTTTCAACTTTACAAAATCAAGTTGCAAAATTAGCCGATGTCATTGCGGTTGAATAACAATTTTTAGTGATTTGTTTCGTTGAAACAAGTAGTTAAATTAACATTATTAACAATTTTATATAGTTAAACGTAATTGAAAGTATTGTATAATGCTTAACCGTTGAAAGATAAAACATTAAGCAGTACATAGACTTAATATAGTAAAATTTAAGAGGAAAACAAAATGGGTTCTACAGCAAAATCTGAGTTTATTTGGTTAAATGGTGAAATGGTTCCATGGGCGGAAGCGAAAATACATGTCATGTCCCACGCTTTACATTATGGTACATCGGTATTTGAAGGTGTTCGTTGTTATAACACGCATAAAGGACCAGCTATTTTCCGTCACAAAGAGCATGCACAAAGACTATTAAATTCAGCCAAAATCTACCGTTTTCCTGTTCCTTACACGCTTGAAGAGATCATGGAAGCGACTCGTCAAACTATCAAGAAAAACAAACTGGAAAGTGCTTATATCCGCCCATTGGTGTTTATCGGCGATGTTGGTATGGGCGTCAACCCGCCAGCCGGTTATAAAACCGATGTGATGATTGCTGCCTTCCCGTGGGGAGCTTATCTTGGCGAAGATGCTTTAGATCAAGGTATCGATGCAATGGTCTCATCATGGAATCGCGTTGCCTCAAATACAATCCCTGCAGCGGCAAAAGCAGGCGGTAACTATTTATCATCATTATTAATTGGTTCTGAAGCACGTGCTAATGGTTTTCAAGAAGGCATTGCTTTAGATGTACATGGTCACCTATCTGAAGGTGCCGGTGAAAATCTCTTTATTATTAAAGACGGCGTTTTATTTACCCCAGTTTTATCATCATCGGCACTTCCGGGTATTACTCGGGATGCGGTATTAACGCTTGCTCGTGATTTAGGTATTGAAGTACGTGAACAAACCTTATCCCGTGAAGCTCTCTATCTTGCTGACGAAGTATTTATGACCGGTACTGCTGCTGAAATTACCCCAGTGCGCAGTGTTGACCGCATTCAAGTAGGTATTGGTCGTTGTGGTCCTATAACTAAACAGATCCAACAAGCATTCTTTGGTTTATTCAATGGCAAAACTGAAGATAAATACGGTTGGTTAGATCCAATTAATTAAGATGTGTTTGTTTAAAATCCGCTGGTAAAGTCAGCGGATGACATAAAGAGTTAGATTGAATATACAAAATTAAGTACCGTTAAAAATCGGTCGCTTGCGTAATAAAAACTTGGGAGCAAGAAATGCCTAAATATCGTTCAGCAACCTCCGTCGAAGGGCGGAATATGGCAGGAGCCCGCGCTTTATGGCGTGCAACGGGCGTAAAAAATGAAGACTTTGGTAAACCCATTATTGCAGTGGTTAACTCGTTTACTCAATTTGTACCGGGACATGTTCATTTAAAAGATATTGGACAGTTAGTTGCAAAACAGATTCAAGAGTCCGGTGGGATTGCCAAAGAATTTAATACTATCGCTGTTGATGATGGCATTGCCATGGGGCATGGTGGTATGCTCTACTCACTACCGTCACGTGAACTGATCGCTGATTCGGTCGAATATATGGTCAATGCACATTGTGCTGACGCTATGATCTGTATCTCCAATTGTGACAAAATCACCCCCGGTATGCTAATGGCATCACTTCGATTAAATATCCCAACCGTATTTGTTTCTGGCGGCCCAATGGAAGCGGGTAAAACCAAACTTTCTGATCAAATTATCAAATTAGATCTTGTCGATGCCATGATTCAAAGCGCTAACCCGAATGTAAGTGATGCTGACAGTGAGGCGATTGAAGAATCTGCTTGCCCAACCTGTGGTTCGTGCTCCGGAATGTTTACCGCAAACTCGATGAACTGTTTGACTGAAGCATTAGGACTTTCACTTCCGGGTAATGGCTCATTAGTTGCCACCCATAAGCAACGTGAGCAGCTATTTTTAAATGCCGCTAAACGAATAGTTGAGATCACTAAACGCTACTATGAACATGACGATGAATCTTATCTCCCGCGTTCAATTGCCACAAAAGCGGCTTATGAAAATGCCATGTCACTAGATATTGCAATGGGTGGTTCAACCAATACCGTATTGCATTTACTAGCAACGGCACAAGAAGGCGAAATTGATTTTACTATGTCCGATATTGACAGATTATCTCGCAAAGTTCCTCATTTATGTAAAGTGGCGCCAAGTACTGCTAAATATCATATGGAAGATGTGCATAGAGCTGGTGGGGTTGTGTCAATCATGTCTGAACTGGACAAAGCAGGACTACTAAATCGTAATGTACACAATGTGCTGGGTCTTAACTTGCAAGAAACTTTTGCAAAATATGATATTACCCAAACGACAGATGAATCAGTAAAAAAAATGTACCGTAGTGGTCCAGCAGGGATTCGCACAACCAAAGCATTTTCACAAGACTGTTATTGGGATACGCTAGATGATGACCGTGAAAATGGCTGTATTCGTGACAAAGCTCATGCCTATAGCCAAGACGGCGGACTTGCTACTTTATATGGCAATGTCGCACAAGATGGCGCCATTGTTAAAACCGCTAGCGTTGCAGCTGAAAATCTTGTATTTAGAGGCCCCGCCAAAGTGTTTGAAAGTCAAGAAGACGCTGTTGATGCAATCTTAGGTGGACAAGTGGTTGCCGGCGATGTGGTTGTGATTATTTATGAAGGACCTAAGGGTGGACCCGGTATGCAAGAGATGCTCTACCCTACAAGTTATCTAAAATCAATGGGATTGGGTAAAGCTTGTGCTCTCATCACCGACGGTCGCTTTTCCGGTGGCTCTTCAGGCTTATCGATTGGACATATTTCCCCCGAAGCGGCTAATGGTGGGGTTATCGGATTGGTACGCAATGGCGATATTATTGATATTGATATTCCAAACCGTAAATTAGTGTTAGATGTCCCGGCAGATGAGCTTGAGCGTCGCCGTGTTGCCGAACTTGCAAGGGGGGATAAAGCATTTACACCACATCAACGAGACCGATACGTATCTTATGCACTTAAAGCTTATGCCAGTTTAGCAACCAGTGCAGATAAAGGGGCAGTTCGAGATAAAAGTAAATTAGGTGGTTAATGTGAAACAACAAAATACTCAACTTTCCGGCGCTGACTACTTAAAAGCCACACTTTGTAGCGCTGTCTATGATGTGGCTCAAGTCACACCATTAGAAAAAATGGATAAAATATCATCGAGATTAAACAATCAAATTTACGTTAAACGTGAAGACAGACAGCTCGTGCATAGCTTTAAAATACGTGGAGCACAAGCGATGATTGCCAGCCTTAGCCCGGAAGAACGTCAATGCGGGGTTATTGCGGCATCCGCCGGTAACCATGCTCAAGGCGTTGCCTATTGTGCCAACAAATTAGGGATAAAATCACTGATTGTAATGCCACTAACGACTGCTGATATCAAAGTTGACGCGGTAAAAGGATTTGGTGGCGATGTACTGCTTTACGGTGCTAACTTTGATGAAGCAAAAGCAAAAGCACTCGAATTAGCAAAAGAGCAAAAACGCATCTTTATTCCCCCGTTTGATCATCCACTGGTTATTGCCGGACAAGGCAGTATTGCTATGGAACTGTTACAACAAAATGCCAAACTCGATCGCATTTTTGTGCCAGTCGGTGGCGGTGGTCTGGCAGCTGGGGTGGCGGTATTAATCAAACAAATTATGCCGTCAATTAAAGTGATCGCAGTTGAACCAGCCGATGCAGCTTGCTTAAAAGCCGCATTAGATGCTGGCAAACCCGTTGATTTAAATCGAGTAGGTCTGTTTGCTGAAGGGGTTGCGGTAAAACGTATTGGTGATGAAACATTCAGACTTTGCCAACAATATATCGATGATATTGTTACTGTTGATAGTGATGAGATTTGCGCTGCGGTAAAAGATTTGTTTGATGACGTGCGGGCGATAGCTGAACCGTCCGGCGCTGTTGCGCTTGCCGGAATGAAAAAATACATCGAGCAACACAATATTAGCGGTGAAAATCTTGCTCATATTTTATCCGGAGCAAATTTGAATTTTCACAGCTTACGCTATGTATCTGAACGCTGTGAACTTGGCGAGAAACGTGAAGTTCTGCTAGCTGTGACGATTCCGGAACAAAAAGGCAGTTTCTTGAAATTTTGCCAGCTTTTAGGCGGACGCTCAGTCACCGAATTCAACTATCGCTACCATGATGATAATTTAGCCTGCGTTTTCGTTGGTGTGAAAATTTCAAAAACCAATGAAAAAGACGAAATTATGCAAGAGTTAGCTGCTGCTGGTTATCAAGTGGTTGATCTTACCGAAGATGAAATGGCTAAGTTACATGTTCGTTATATGATTGGCGGTAAACCATGTAAGCCAATTGCAGAACAAGTTTACAGCTTTGAATTTCCCGAATCGCAAGGTGCGTTACTAAAATTCTTACAAACACTGGGTACCAACTGGAATATTTCAATGTTCCATTATCGCAGCCATGGCACTGATTATGGTCGAGTTCTTGCCGCATTTGAAATTGACCAAACCAATAGTCATGATTTCGATAAACATCTTACCGACTTAGGCTACGGTTACCATAATGAAACGGCAAACCCATCGTTAAAACTGTTTTTAACCAATTAGCGTTAACTCAGGATAACTATTCACTTTAATCATTATCAGTTAAAGTGAATAGTCACTAAAAAGTCGGATATTTTAAGCAATTAAGAATAATAGATAGATTAACTATGATTAGATTAGCAACGATTGGCACCAATTGGATCACTGAAAAATTTATCGATGCGGCATTACAAACTCAACAATACCAATTAACCGCTATCTATTCCCGCGATATCCATAAAGCCGATGCACTGGCAAAAAAATATCAAGTAAAGACGGTTTTTGATCAACTAACTCAACTTGCCCAATATTCAAATGTCGATGTCGTTTATATTGCAAGCCCTAATTCGCTTCATTTTGAACAAGCTAAACTGATGTTAGAAAACAATAAAGATGTAATTTGTGAAAAACCATTAACCTCTAACTTGTCCCAAACTGAGCTCTTAATTGAAATAGCGCAACAAAACCAACAACTGATTTTTGAAGCCCTCAAAACCATTTATTTACCCAATTATCAATTAATTGCGCATTACCTGCCAAAATTAGGCAGAATTCGCAAAGCACTATTGAATTATTGCCAATACTCCAGTCGTTATGACAGTTATTTAAATGGCAACAATCCAAATACGTTTAACCCCAACTTCTCAAATGGCTCCATAATGGATATTGGTGTTTACCCACTCAATTTTGGGCTTGGATTATGGGGAAGCCCAAATAGAATATGTGCCAGTGCGGTAAAACTCGAATCAGGCGTCGATGCGCATGGTAGTGTTTTACTTAATTATGACGATTTTGATGTCATCATTTGGCATTCAAAAGTGAGCAACTCTTACCTTCCAAGTGAGATTCAAGGTGAAAAGGGATCGCTCATTATTAAAAACCTTTCCTGTTGTGAAAATATTATTTATCAACCAAGAATAGGTGAAAAAAAGGAAATCACACTAAAACAACACAGTAATGATATGTATTATGAAGCGGAAGAATTCGCTAAACTCTACCGACAACGAAAATTAGATCATAACGGTTTAGTCTACTCGTTACTATCATCAAAAATTTTGATCGAAATAAGAAAACAAACGGGAGTGGTGTTCCCTGCTGATCAAGATTTACTCATTTAATAAAATTAAAAAATTAAAAAATTAAAAATACCGTTTCTAGTCACAATTTTGCTTATATTGATCTGTTACAATTCAAATTACTTTTAAGTTCAAAAACAAACTGATCGACAGAAACTCAACAACGAAAGTACTACATTATGTGATGAACTTTACCTGAGCCTGCCCACATTGACGATACCTTTTACGACTGAAACGTTACCACAAGTTTATTTTAAAGAACGCTAAATGTTATTAGCGTTCTTAGCAAGTAAGCCGTTTACTTAGTATAAAATAGACAATGCCTCAATCACGACTATTTAATATGCGCAATATAGCCTTTAATAATCTCGACACTATTTTTAAATAGCTGCTTTTCATTATCTGAAAAATCTAATTCGATAATTTTTTTGATACCATGCTGATCTAAAATAGCCGGCACACCAATTGCCACATCTTTGTAACCATACTCACCATTCAATATACAACTTAGCGCTAACGCTCTATGACTATTGGTAAAAATATGTTGGCAAATTTCAGTAATCGTGCTGGCTATACCATATTCGGTACAATGTTTAAATTTGGCAATTTCAAAACCTTTATTTTTTGCTTTACTGCCAATATCATTAAAATCGATTCGGTTTTTTTCTACATGATTAAGGTTAATGCCATAAACAGATGAATGCGACCAAACGGGAAATTGTGAATCACCATGCTCGCCCACAATAAAAGCATCAATACTTTGTGGACCAATATCCATTTGTTCGCCTAACAAACGGCGTAACCTCACTGTATCAAGCCAAACACCCGTACCAATAACCCGATGACGTGGCACCCCCGATAATTGCCAAACTTGGTAAGTGATCGCATCACAAGGATTAGTCGCCACTAAAAAAATACCTTTAAAACCATTTTTCATCATATCCGGTACTATTGTTGCAACAATTTTAGACGTACCAGCTAACTCTTCAGCTCGGCTTTTTTGCGCTAAACCTGATGTTACAGTAATTATAGCGATATCAATATCCGCACAATCAGTTGACTCACGTAAACTAACTTTAATCATATTTTGTCGATAAGCAGCTGCATCCAACAAATCTTGCGCATGGCCATAAGTTCTCTCTTTATTTATATCAACCAGTACAATTTCTTCACAAATACCACGGTTAATTAATGTATATGCGGTGGTTGAACCTACATTACCAACGCCAATAATCATGACTTTACGTAGTTTCATGCTAACCTCCAAGGAGTTAAGAAAAAAATTGAAATGCAAATGACTAAATTATCGACTAATACTGATTCAAAATGGATATTTTTGATATGACAAACGATAGAAAATAACTAATTTATAATGATCTATTATAAATAAATAATTAATTCATCATACATCATATTTTTGTAAATTATTTGATCATTTGTTAATATTTATCCGATTTACAAAAAGGATGAAACAATGAAATATAAATTATTAGCAGGATTAGCTATAACCCTACCAGTCACGTCTACGGCTTTAACTTTGCAAGGAACTCAAACCTTTTCTGAAAATGTAAATATTCCCATTACGCATAATTACGATGTAAACAATTATGGTACTCATATAGGTATTGATTTAATCAAAAATAGTAACACTATTTTTGAAAAAGATGTCACCATCAAAAAAACGGAGCAAGATGATCTACCGGATCAATCTACTTTTATAGGCATACGCTCACATTATTCCGAAGAAATCAGTTCAACATTAATTAAAGGTAATCTTTTAATTGATATGCAAGGGTTTGAAAATTTTCCAATAGATTTGGAAGGAGGTGACTTAACCGTTAATGGAAATTTAACAATTAACTCATCTAATCAAGAATTTGCAACAATTCATTTGGATAATCAAGCCTCGCTAACTGTTAATGGCAAAACAAATATAAGTTTTAGCAATAACCATGAAGACCATACTGCAATGTTTGTTAGAAACTCTTTTATAACATTAAATGACGATTCAGTTATTGATGGTAGCATTTATGTAATTAGTTCTGGTTTAGCAAAAATAAATAATAAATCAATAATAAATGGCACTATTCTTGCGGAATATGGCGGAACTATCATCTTAGATTTAGCCAAAGGGTCAAAAATTACTGGCACCGTTTTAAGTTTTGGCGATCCAGATGATGATGAACCGGAGGAAGGTGAAGATAGAACCGGAATCATAAAAATGAATCTAGCCAAAGGCGCCTTTTGGGAGATTAATGACAAAATTTCCGAAATAACAGAATTATCCGGTCGCGGTGATGTAAAATTTATCAATAATGATAGTGCAGATGATCGCTATGGTGAGCTAAAAATTGAGAGCTTAAAAGGGGAAACAACTTTTCATTTACGTACCGATATTGTGGCACAAAAAGGCGACAAAATTATCATTACAAAAATCCCAGAAGCCATATCTCGCAATACATCAGCCGAAGGTGTGCACACCTTAATCTTAACGAATAATGGTGCAAGTGAAACAACCGGAAAGGAAAAATTAACCTTAGTTGAAATAGATAATAATGCCGTAACCAATACTGCGACTTTTAAAACCAATCACGCAATTGAATTGGGTGGTTACGTTTATCAGTTAAATAAACAAGAAAATGAGTGGATCTTAGCCAGCACGGGCAAAAAAGATGATAAAAACATAAATCAAAAACCGCAAATTAGCTCAAGTGCTGATGCGAGTGCAAATTTTCTTAATGCAAATTATTTAATGAGTTATGTAGAAACCCAAACCTTACTTAAACGTTTAGGGGATATGCGTAATAGTGGCGAATTTGGTGATGTGTGGTTAAGAGCTTTTTCAGGTAAATTAGACTCTTTCGCCGGTGGTAATTTAAGTAAATTTGATATGAATTATCATGGATTCCAATTTGGTATTGATAAACAATTATCTGAACAATCTCCTTTTGTAATTGGTGCTTTTGTCGGTCAAACTTACGGAGATCCAAATTATCGTAAAGGCGATGGCTCTTTAAGATCGTTTAACACTGGTTTGTATGCAACTTATTTAGATAATAACGGCTGGTATATTGATGGTATTGCAAAATATGCTCGTCAAAAGAATCATTTTAAAGTAAAAGATACTGCCAATGATGTGATACAAGGTTCAGGTCGTACCAATGGATTAAGTGCATCGATTGAGTTTGGTAAGAAATTTAGATTCAACAATTTTTATATTGAACCACAGTCACAACTATCATATAGTCATCAAAATGGTAAATTAATTCATGCATCAAATGGACTTAATGTTAAGTTGGGCAACTATAACTCTTTAATGGGCAGAGCATCGGCACTTTTTGGTTATGAAATTAATACTGATAATAGTAAAATCAATCTCTATGCCAAAACAGGCATAATCCGTGAATTTGATGGTGATACTTACTATAAACTCAATACCAGTAAACAGAGCCACTCTTTTAAAGGAAACTGGTGGAATAATAGTGTCGGTATGAGTGCGCAACTCAATCAACAACACACTATTTATTTTGATTTAGAAAGTTCAAAAGGAAATCGATTCGATCTTTTACAAATTAACGGTGGATATCGTTACTCTTTCTAAATAAAACCACTGTTATAATTATCAATCACATTCCCATTTATCGGGAATGTGATTAAATAAATCAAAGCATTATCTATCATTAAAATAGACATAACTATCTCTCTTTTTTTAAAACATTAATTTATAATAAGTAAAAGAAGTAATTTATTAAGCGCTTCACACATTTAGTCAAAATAAATTGACTTTTATATCTTAAATGATAATAATTCTCATTAGCATTTAAAGCAATTGCTTTAACTTTTTAAAATAGTTATGTTGGAGTAGTAATGAAAAGGATTTCACTTTACCTATTCCTTCAATTCAATTACTGTTTTTTTGTATCTTGATTAACCTCAAGAATATATTATACAAAAGGAGTCGCTAATGAAATTCAATTTTCTAAGAAGCCGTGCATCTTTATTAAAGATGCTACTTAGCTCTTTAATCATCCTTACAGGGTTCACGGGTTCAGCCACCGCAGAAGAAAGAAAGTTTAAAGTTGTTACCACATTTACCGTTATTCAAGATATTGCACAAAATGTGGCTGGCGATGCAGCGGATGTCGAATCAATTACCAAAGTCGGCGCTGAAATTCATGAATACGATCCCACACCTCAAGATATTACTAAGGTGCTTTCTGCCGACCTCGTTTTATGGAACGGGCTTAATTTAGAACTTTGGTTTAAACGATTTTATGTCGATATCAAAGATGTTCCATCGGTTGTTGTAACTGAAGGTATCGAGCCAATGCCGATCCAAGAAGGTAGCTATAAAGGCAATCCCAACCCACATGCATGGATGTCGCCAACTTTAGCGCTAACTTATATCGAAAATATTCGTGCAGCTTTGGTTAAATATGATCCAAAAAATGCCGAAACTTACAATAAAAATGCCGCAGAATATATTGCAAAAATAAAAGCTCTTGATGCGCCACTGCGTGAACGTTTAGCCAAAATTCCGGAATCACAACGTTGGTTAGTCACCAGTGAAGGGGCATTTAGTTATTTGGCAAGGGATTATAATCTTAAAGAAGCCTATTTATGGCCAATCAATGCAGAACAACAAGGCACACCAAAACAAGTAAAAAATTTAATTGATCTCGTTAGAGCAAATCAGATTCCGGTTGTATTTAGTGAAAGCACTATCTCAGATAAACCTGCCAAACAAGTTAGTAAAGAAACCGGTGCCAAATATGGTGGCGTATTATATGTTGATTCGCTTTCAACTCAAGACGGTCCGGTACCCACATATATTGATTTACTGAAAGTTACAGTTGAAACTATTGCTAAGGGGTTTGAAAACTAATGACGCCAATCAGCCTAAACGTTCAAGACATAACTGTGACATATAACAATGGTCACACAGCGATTCATGATGCTAGTTTTAGCTTAACTGGCGGTACCATATGCGCTTTAGTGGGCGTTAATGGTAGCGGAAAATCAACACTGTTTAAAAGCATCATGGGAATGATACGACCAACTAAAGGAAAAGTGACATTTAATGATATCCCGGTCAAACAGGCTTTAAAACAAAATATTATTGCTTACGTGCCGCAAACAGAAGAAGTTGATTGGGATTTTCCGGTATTAGTTTCCGATGTGGTTATGATGGGACGCTATGGGCACATGTCTTTTTTACGCATCGCCAGTCAAGAAGACAAAAAACAGGTCGATCTTGCCCTTGATCGTGTCAATATGTTGGATTTTAAGCATCGCCAAATTGGTGAGCTTTCCGGTGGGCAAAAAAAGCGAGTATTTTTAGCCAGAGCATTAGCCCAACAAGGAAAAGTCTTATTATTAGATGAGCCGTTTACCGGTGTAGATGTGAAAACTGAAAACGCAATTATCGACTTACTAAAAGATCTTCGCAACGATGGGCATTTAATATTAGTTTCAACGCACAATTTAGGCAGTGTGCCGGAGTTTTGTGATCAAGTGGTATTGATCAACCAAACTGTACTTGCGTTTGGATCAACTGAATCAACTTTCACGCCACAAAATTTAATGACAACCTTTGGTGGTGCCTTACGTTATTTAAGTTTATCAGGGGATAAATTACATGATGATCAAGACCCGCGCAAGGTATCAATATTAACAGATGATGAACGAGCGGCAATTTTCTATGGTGAAGGAAAAAATGATTCACCTCATCAAGATTTACTTATCGAACATCACGATCATGAACCTAAAGGACAACAATAAATGGAACTACTCCTTGAACCATTCACCTATGGTTTTATGTTGAAAGCCATTTGGGTTAGTAGTATTGTTGGTGGTGCTTGTGCATTTTTGTCGGCCTTTTTAATGTTAAAAGGTTGGTCACTTATGGGGGATGCACTTTCACACTCGGTAGTACCTGGGGTTGCCGGGGCTTATGCACTAGGTTTACCCTACTCTGTTGGTGCATTTTTTACGGGCTTACTGGCAGCGTTATCCATAACCATTGTAAGAGCAATTACCCGATTAAAAGAAGATGCCATTATTGGTTTTATCTTTTCGACGTTTTTTGCAATCGGTTTATTAATTATTTCGTTAAATCCTACTTCAGTGAATGCTCAAACCATTATCTTTGGTAATATTTTAGGTATTGATGATAACGATATGTGGCAAGTTCAGATTATTATCCTAGTATCATTTACCTTGCTTCTATTTTGCTGGAAAGACTTATTAGTCGTTTTTTTTGATGAAACGCATGCCAGATCTATCGGCCTCAAACCATTGCCACTTAAAATCCTTTTTTTCACTATTTTAAGCGCTTGTACTGTAGCGGCTTTACAAACTGTAGGAGCCATTTTAGTTATTGCAATGGTTGTCACTCCCGGCGCAACCGCATATCTACTAACTAATCGATTTTCACATTTATTGATAATTGCGGTTGTTATTGGAACATTAACCAGTGCAATTGGTGCTTATATCAGTTACTTTTTAGACGGTGAAACAGGTGGGGTAATTGTTACTCTACAAACATTAATCTTTATCACCGCATTTTTATTCGCACCGCAACAAGGATTAATTTCAAACCGTCGAAAAATCAGACAAAGTAAACTAAATAGTGGGGTGAAAATATGACAGATCTATTATGGCAATTTTTTTGTCACCCTTTAACTATTCCGCTTATTCAACGAGCAATCTTAGCTGCTATGGCTACCGGCATTGTTTGTGCACTATTGTCTTGCTTTTTAGTTTTGAAAGGTTGGTCATTAATGGGCGATGCAATTTCACATGCGGTTTTACCCGGTATTGTTCTTGCATTTTTGGCTGGTATTCCGATTATTATTGGAGCATTTTTATCGGGTCTTTTTTGTTCAGTTGCAACCGGTTATATTAAACAAAACAGTCGAATCAAAGAAGATACTGTAATGGGAATAGTGTTTTCCGGTATGTTTGCATTTGGCTTAGTCCTATTTTCTAAAGTCGATACCTCACAACACTTAAACCACATTCTATTTGGTAGTGTACTAGGTACAAGTTATGATGAGCTTAAGCAAATTATTTTAATTTCTGCAATTGTTTCAATAATCATTATTGTCAAGCGCCGTGATCTTATGCTCTACTGCTTCGATCCGGTGCAAGCCAGAGTCGTTGGCTTACCGGTGAGGCTTTTACATTATGGGCTTTTGAGTATTTTAGCCTTAACCATTGTCGGATCGCTAAAAGCTGCTGGAGTTATCTTGGTTATTGCTATGCTGATTGCGCCGGGTATTACGGCATTTTTAATGACTAAACGTTTTGAAAAAATGTTAATTATCGCATTGTTGGTTTCCGTTTTTTCAACGGTTGTCGGGACATTAATTAGTTATCATTTAGATGCTTCAACCAGTGCTTGTATCGTCATTTTACAAGCGGCAATTTTTGTCACTGCTCAGTGCTATTCGTTAATGGTTAACCGCAAATCCAAATCATAATAAAATTGCGTAAAGGTAAAAGATTATCTTTTTTTACCTTTACGCAGCACTTACTAATTTAGTATAAAAAATTACTCATCATCCATATATTTACTGGAGTCAGCATAATTATCAAAACGTGAAAATTGCCCTTGGAATTTCAAGCGAACTTTACCTATCGGACCATTACGCTGTTTTCCTAAAATAATTTCGGCAATGCCTTTATGTTCGGAAGCTTCATTATAAACTTCATCACGATAGATAAACATAATAACATCGGCATCTTGCTCTATAGAGCCTGATTCACGTAAATCAGAGTTAACCGGTCTTTTATCTGCACGCTGTTCAAGGCTACGATTAAGCTGAGAAAGTGCAACGACAGGAATTTGTAACTCTTTAGCTAATGCTTTTAATGAACGTGATATTTCAGCAATTTCTAACGTTCGATTTTCTGACATGTTCGGTACTCGCATTAACTGCAAATAATCGACCATAATCATACTCAAACCTTTATGCTCACGATAAATACGTCTTGCCCGGGAACGTAACTCCATTGGCGTTAATCCGGATGAATCATCGATATAGATATTTTTTTTCTCAAGCAGTAGTCCCATCGTACTTGAAATTCTAGCCCAATCATCATCTTGCAATTGACCGGTACGGATGCGGGTTTGATCAACGCGAGAAAGCGAAGACAACATACGCATCATAATTTGTTCTGAAGGCATCTCTAAACTAAATATTAACACTGGCTTTTCTTGCATCATTGCAGCATTTTCGCATAAATTCATCGCAAAGGTTGTTTTCCCCATTGACGGTCTTGCGGCAATAATAATTAAGTCAGAACGTTGTAAACCAGCCGTTTTTTTATCCAAATCTAAGAAACCGGTTGAAACCCCTGTCACACCGTCATGAGGACGTTGAAACAGCTCTTCAATTTTGGCAACGGTGGCCTCTAGCACTTCTGTAATACTTTTAGGACCTTCGCCTTGTTTAGTTCGACTTTCCGCTATTTGGAATATCTTACTTTCAGCCAAATCTAAAATTTCAGTACTATCACGCCCTTCAGTTGCATAACAGTTGTCAGCAATATCATTTGAGGCGCTAATTAGTTCTCGTAAAATAGCTTGCTGACGAATAATGTCACTATAAGCAATGACATTAATTGCACTAGGTGTATTTTTCGAAAGTTCAGCTAAATAAGCAAAACCACCCACATCAGCCAGTAAATCTTTACTTTCCAAACTTTCAGAAAGGGTAATTAAATCAATCGGTGTACCTTTACCGACTAAAGTATGCATTTCGGAAAAAATCAACTGGTGATGACGAGAATAAAAATCCCGTTCAGTAATCATTTCAGCAACTAAATCCCAACGCTGGTTATCGAGCATTAAGCTACCAAGCACAGCTTGTTCTGCCTCAATAGAATGAGGCGGTAATTTTATATTATGTAGCTTAGATTTCTTTGCTTCTTGATTTTTCGAATCTTTACTGGAAATTGTTTCATCAGTATTCATTGCATTCATCTTTTTGTTTAAATTTAATTCGTATTAAGCCAGTAAGCTTACTGTAAAAATAACGGTCCTAAATCACATTTCGGTATTTGATATTCTAGTGGATAGTCCACTTGTACTAAATACAACCCTTCGGGTTTAGCCGTAGCAGCAGCTTGCGTTCGATCTTTCGCTTTTAATAAATCATCAATCCATTGTGGAGGTTGATTACCCACCCCTACTTCTAACAAACTACCAACGATATTTCGCACCATATGATGCACAAAAGCATTAGCTTTAATGTCGACAATTACATATTCGCCTTGTCGACTAACTTCGATATGATGAATATTACGCCAAGGTGTTAAAGATTGACACTGAGCAGCTCTAAACGATGAAAAATCATTTTCACCCAGTAAATATTGAGCCGCCTGATGCATTAAATTTTCATTCAACGGTAAATGGTAATGCGATATACCTTTAGCCAAAATCGCTGGTCGGTAACGATGATTATAAATCACATACCGATAACGTCGGGCTGTCGCACTAAAACGCGCATGAAAACTTGCTTCAACAGGTAGTGCCCAACGTACTGCAATATTGGCGGGTAAATGAGAATTTACCCCCATTGTCCATGCACTATCTGAACGCTGCGCTTGTGTTTCAAAGTGAATAACTTGCCCGGTAGCATGAACACCGGCGTCAGTTCGTCCAGCACAAAAAACCGAGATAGGTTCATTAGCGACAACAGATAAAGCCGACTCCAATCTTGCTTGAACTGAATCTACAGACTGCTGGCGTTGCCAACCAAAATAGTGACTTCCGTCGTACTGTATACCAAGTGCAATTTTAGAGATAGTCATTAATTAGTATCTCAAGCGTCTCAATTAGCATTAATGCACCTAAATAACGTACATTATCGGCCACAGACCAAAATTGAATTTGTTCATAATGACCGTAGCTATGCCTTAAGTTTGCAATTTTAATCGCCAAATGATCTTCAGATTCCGGACTGACCTCAGTTACTGGCGTAGGTAAATTATCTTCTTGCACTTCTACACCAAACTCATTAAAACGAGCGACATCTAACTCAATAGGTAAACTGCTTGAAACGTTAATCGCTTGTGCTAATCCATAAAACACTGGCACGATAACTGACTCAATCGAAACAGGTAAATCATAGTTACTCAGTACTTTACGAATTTGATCAACTTGTGTTTTCTCACCTAACATTAAATCCTGATGCTCATGCGATACAGGCAATAAATTGAAAGCGAGTTGCTTGTCAAATAACTCATTATCAACTGGCATACCATTTAACAAACGAGCACTTTGTCCGGCAAGTTCATCGACACCTGGTTTACCATAAAGCGAAGCAGGAATAAAACTGGTCGCATGCAGATTGGTCAATAATTCAATCTCAGTTAACGATGCTACGCAGCGTAAAAGTTGGCATACTGTTGCACTGGCAACAGCAACAATATTTTCATTACGGTATTCAGTTAACACACTATTATTAACTTTAGGTACCACTAATGGAATATGATCTTGCTGAGCAAAATAACCACTGGCATCAATAACTATACAGCCTGACTCTGCTGCAATTTGTGCATATTTTTCACTGGTTTTACTACCAGCCACAAAAAAGGCAAAATGGCATTGGCTAAAGTCCATTTGCGCACTATCAATAACCGTTAGATTTTTACCCGCAAAACGGATAATTTCGCCAGCGCTATTATCGCTACCGACGACATAAAGATTTTCAATTTCAAAACTATTGTTTTGGCTACTACGTTGTTGTAGTAACGCTATTAGCGCAGAACCAACTTGTCCTGTCGCCCCAACAATGGCAATGTTCCATGCAGACATAATCAAACCTAAATTAAAAAAAATTTGTGGTAATTATACCACTATATTACTAAAGATAATGGAAAAAAGATGTGCCAATATTTTGGAACAAAGATCGAAAAAATAATTTTCTAAACATTACAAAAAAACAAATCATTATTAAAGTAATAGGAATAAAAAACAATCTAAACAATCTATCATGTCCAAAGTCACTTTATCGGCTATTGCTAAAAAAGCGAGTCTATCGATTGCTTCTGTTTCTCGAGTTTTAAGAACGCCGAGCATCACATCAGCTCAGACACAATCACGAGTTTACCAAGCAATAGAAGAGTTAAATATTGATGCATCTAACCGCATTACCGCTCAAACAACTGAGATTAAAAGTAATAAAATACTCATACTTGATAACCAGCTTATCAGTAAAAGTTTAATAAATTTTGGCTTAGAAAGCCTATTACAAAAAGAAAATTACCAACTTGAGTATTTAAGATTTTCTTATTATGGTAAGGCAGATATTTATCACTTAGTACAATATATAACTCAACACGCGTTTGCCGGGATTATTATTATTAATGATGCACCCTATTTAGAAATTTTATATCCATTTAAAAAAGCGTTACCACCCATAATTTTCATTAACCACTTTGTCCGTGATTTTTCATGTGTTTACTTTGATCATTTAATGATAGGTTATCAGCTCACCCAATATTTGATTAATCATTATCATAAAAAAATCGCTATTTTAGTTAATGATAAAAACAAATTTAATACAAGTTTACTTTTACAAGGCTATCAACAGGCTTTATATCGAGGTAACATCTCATTTGATCCTAATTATCTGATTCAAGACTGTTTTACCTATGAACACGGCCGATTAGCGATAAAGTCATTGCTTAACAGTACCAATCCGCCTACTGCTATTATTTGTGATGATATGCTCAGTCTGAACTATCTGGATAAAAAATATATTCATAACCAAAATTATCTATCAAATTATCGTGCCGTTTTTGGCGCATTACATCAAGCAAAGGAGAGCCAATCTCAATTGGCAAAACCTTTGGCTATAACTTATATAAGTCATTTTAAAGAGTTGCAATATAATGAATTAGATACATTAAGTAGAATCAATAAACCATTATTGAAAATGGGCGAAAAAGCTGCGTTGCTAATGTGTGAAACTATCAAAAAAAATATAGCATCACCGCAGCAATGCCATATTATTGATACCGAAAAAATATTTATACACTAAACAAATATGCAAATAGCAAGATAATAAACAGCTTAAGAAACTAAGATGTCGATATTAACCGTTTTGGAGACAATTTATTGAACTGCCAAATACCGGCACCAATAAAATGATTGTCTTGATAAATCCTCACCAATGTTTCAACTGGCGTATTATTATCTATAATAATAGTTCGGCCGAGTAATATATCACTACCTTGCGCAGCGTTTAATGTAATCTTAGGGCGATCTTGCAATGGGCTATCAACTGGCAAGAGTAATTGATCTTTGTCGACTATATTTTCCAGTGCCTCGAGTGTCACCATTTTATCAAGAGGGTAATTAGAAACTTGTAATCGTCTTAAATAAATCACATGTGCACCACAGCCGAGTAATTCACCTAAATCATCAATAATCGTTCGAATATAAGTCCCTTTAGAGCAATGTATTTCTAACGTTAACTGGTTAGTCGTTGCGTCAAATTCAATAAATTGATTTTCATAAATCGTAATAGGCCTTGCTTCACGTTCAATCACAATGCCTTGGCGAGCATATTCATAAAGCGGTTTACCTTGATACTTCAAAGCTGAAAACATCGTCGGAACTTGTAGAATATCACCACGAAAATGAGTCAGCGCCTGTTCGATTTGTGCTTGATCGATTAACACCGGTTTAGTACAAATAATCTGCCCGTCAGCATCAGATGTATCAGTTCGTTCACCTAATTTAGCAATGACTTTATAACGTTTATCTGAATCTAATAGATATTGAGAAAATTTAGTTGCTTCACCAAAACAGATCGGCAACATGCCAGTTGCTAAAGGATCGAGTGCACCAGTATGCCCGGCTTTTTTAGCATTCAACAGTCGTTTCACTTTTTGCAAAGCATCGTTCGATGTCATACCTTGCGATTTGTCTAACAATAAAACGCCGTGAAGATCACGGCGAGTGTTTTTTATATTTTTCATGTTATTTTTATACTGAAACGTATAGTAAATCTGAAATCTTTTGACAAAATTCAGATTCTATACTTTAACGGTTAATCTTTATGACGTTCATTGTCTTGTTTGATCACATCAGATACCAAATTCGACATCTGCATACCTTTAACAAGTGATTCATCATAAAAAAACTTAATCTCAGGAATAATTCGTAAACGCATTGCTTTGCCAATTAATGACCGAATGTATCCTTTAGCATCATTTAGAACCTTTAAACCTTGCTCAATAACCTGCGGATCGTCATCATTCAAAAAAGTCACAAAAATCTTAGCATAGGAGAGATCACGAGAGATATCTACGCCAGATACAGTTACCATACCTAAACGAGGATCTTTGATTTCTCGTTGAAGAATAATTGCAATCTCTTTTTGCAATTCATGTCCTACCCGAGATGAGCGATTAAAAGTTTTTGCCATATCTATATTCCTTAAAATATGAATAAGCAAGGCGTAAACCTTGCTTATAACATGATAGCGTAATGATTAAATCGTACGCTTGATTTCGATAGTTTCAAATACTTCGATAGTATCGCCAACACGAACATCGTTATAGTTACGTACCCCAATACCACATTCCATACCATTACGGACTTCATTGACATCATCTTTAAAGCGACGTAGTGACTCAAGTTCGCCTTCATAGATAACCACGTTGTCACGTAATACACGAATAGGGTTATGACGTTTAACGACACCTTCAGTTACCATACAACCAGCAATCGCGCCAAATTTAGGTGATTTAAACACATCACGCACTTCAGCAAGACCAATAATTTCTTGTTTGTATTCTGGTGCAAGCATACCGCTCATTGCTTGTTTCACTTCGTCAATCAAATCATAAATGACAGAGTAATAACGAAGATCCAAGTTTTCAGATTCAACAACTTTACGTGCTGATGCATCGGCACGAACGTTAAATCCTAAAATAATGGCGTTTGATGCAGCAGCAAGTGATGCGTCGGTTTCGGTGATCCCACCTACGCCTGAACCAATAATTTTAACTTTAACTTCATCGGTTGAAAGTTTAAGTAATGAATCAGAAATCGCTTCAACTGAGCCTTGAACGTCGGCTTTAAGTACGATGTTAAGCTCAGAAACGTCACCTTCGGTCATGTTAGTAAACATGTTTTCCAGTTTCGCTTTTTGTTGGCGAGCTAATTTAACATCACGGAATTTACCTTGACGATAAAGGGCAACTTCACGCGCTTTTTTCTCATCACGAACAACAGTTGCTTCATCACCGGCAGACGGTACACCAGATAGACCTAATATCTCAACAGGAATAGATGGTCCAGCTTCGGTAACTTCTTTACCTAGTTCATTACGCATTGCACGAATACGTCCATATTCAAATCCACAAAGAACAATATCACCTTTGCGTAACGTACCGGATTGAACAAGCACCGTTGCCACAGAACCACGACCTTTATCAAGGAAAGATTCGATTACAACACCACTTGCCATACCCGATTCGTATGCAGTTAGCTCAAGAACTTCGGCTTGCAATAAGATTGCTTCAAGTAACTGGTCAATACCTGTTCCAGCTTTAGCCGAAACATGGACAAATTGCGTATCGCCGCCCCAATCTTCAGACATAACGCCATATTGAGCAAGTTCGCCTTTTACTCTTTCGGGATCAGCTTCAGGCTTATCAATTTTGTTTACGGCAACAACGATAGGTACATTGGCAGCTTTCGCATGTTGAATAGCCTCAATAGTTTGTGGCATCACACCATCGTCAGCAGCGACAACTAATACCACAATATCGGTTGCTTTTGCACCACGAGCACGCATTGAAGTAAATGCGGCATGGCCTGGTGTATCTAAAAAGGTAATTTCGCCATTGGCTGTTTTAACATGATAAGCACCAATGTGCTGGGTAATACCACCAGCTTCGCCAGATGCCACTTTAGCTTTTCGGATATAGTCAAGCAATGAGGTCTTACCATGGTCAACGTGACCCATAATTGTCACAACCGGCGCACGAGATACTTTTTCAGCACCTGTATCACGATCGCTCATCAATGATTCTTCAAGCTCATTTTCACGACGCAGAACCACTTTATGTCCCATTTCTTCCGCAACTAATTGTGCGGTTTCTTGATCAATAACTTGATTGATAGTTGCCATAGCACCCATTTTCATCATAGTTTTGATCACTTCTGAACCTTTTACGGCCATTTTGTTAGCAAGTTCAGCAACGGTAATGGTTTCACCAATAATGACATCACGATTGACAGCTTGAACGGGTTTATTAAAGCCTTGTTGTAAAGTGCTTTTCCCTTTCTTTTTATTATTACCACGAGTAACCGCTCGAGCTTCTTCACGCTCAGCTTTGCCTTCAGATAATTTACTGCCTTTTTTCTGTTTAGTTTGCTTGGTATTGCGACCACGGCCACGAGCACTTTCAACTTCGCGATCAGTATCATCTTCTGCCGCACGTGCATATTTAGAAGTGGTGACATGATAATCTTCTTCATCACCATTATCACTTTCCTCAACATCACTATATTGCTCAGCTAATTTACGTGCTTCTTCAGCCATACGTTTAGCTTCTTCTTCGAGCTTACGACGATTTTCTTCCTCGGCTTTACGTTTGATTTCGTTCGCTTCGGCTTCTAAACGTGCTTTTTCTTCTTGTGCTTTTTTCACTTTCGGATCAATTGGCTGTTCTTGTGCTACTTTCGCCTTTTGTTCCTGGCTGCGTTTTTTAGCTTCTGCTTCTTCACGCTTTTTCGCCTCTTGTGCGGCTAGCTTTTCTTTTTCTTCAGCTTCTTTGCGTGCTTTTAATTCCGCTTCTTGTTTTGCTTTTTGTTCAGCTTCAAGGCGAGCCTTTTCTTGCTCGGCGGCAAGTTCAGCAGGGTCACGTTTAACAAAAGTGCGTTTTTTACGGACTTCTACTTTAATTTCTTTACTCTTTCCACCGCCACTTGACACATTCAAAGTGGAATGCGTTTTACGTTGCAACGTTAATTTAGTTGGGCCTTGCTGAGGATTTAAGTGCGCAAGCAAAGCCTCTTTTTCCTTTTGAGTAACAGTATCAGATGCAGTTTTTTTCATCCCTGCATCGGCAAACTGTTGCAAAAGTGTTTGCACTGGAGTATTTATTTCTTGAGCCAGTGTTTCGATTGATACTTTGGTCATGTATTACTTTCCCTCAATTATTCATTTGCAAACCAACAAATATTACGTGCAGCCATAATAAAATCGCCAGCTTGTTTGCTTGTTAAACCTTCAATATCAGCAAGATCATCTGTACCTTGTTCAGCTAAATCTTCCAACGTAATAACATCATGTTGGGCTAATTGATAGGCTAATTCTTGTGTCATACCTGATAGATCTAATAAATCTTGAGCAGGTCTTTTATCACCACTATGAGCAAGCGCAATAGTTGTTAGTGCATCTTTTGCTCGGTTTCTTAATGCTTCAACCAGCTCTTCATCAAGTTCTTCAATTTCAAGTAACTCATCAACTGGCACATAAGCAAGTTCTTCTAACGAGGTAAAGCCTTCTTCTACTAAAAGTTGGGCTAAACCTTCGTCAATATCTAAATGTTTCATTAAATTACTGATAGCGGCAAACGATTCTGCATGATGTTTTTCTTGCAAATCTTCGGTGCTCATCACATTTAATGTCCAACCGGTAAGTTGTGAAGCTAAACGAATGTTTTGACCATTACGACCAATGGCTTGAGGTAATGTATCAGCATTAACTGCAACATCCATGGTATGTTTATCTTCATCAACAACGATAGACACAACATCAGCAGGTGCCATAGCATTAATGACATACTGTGCCGGGTTATCATCCCATAAAACGATATCGATACGCTCACCACCAAACTCATTTGATACCGCTTGAACACGTGCACCACGCATCCCAACACAAGCACCAACCGGATCGATACGGCGATCATTGCTGCTAACAGCGATTTTAGCGCGCGAACCAGGATCACGTGCCACACCTTTAATATCGATCATCTCTTCGCCAATTTCTGGCACTTCGATGCGGAAAAGTTCTTCCATCATTTGAGGATTAGAACGGCTCACACATAGTTGGGCTGGCTTATTATCTTGTTCAACAAGATATAAAATACCTCGAACACGGTCACCAATTCGGAAATTTTCACGTGGTAACATATCATGACGTGACATCATAGCATCAGCATTGTTACCTAAATCAAGAATAACGCTATCGCGATTTGTCTTTTTAACTATACCTGTAACAATATCACCAATTCGATTTCTGAACATGTCAATTACCATTGCACGTTCAGCTTCACGGACTTTTTGTACGATGACTTGTTTAGCCGTTTGCGTTGTTATACGGTCAAATGCTACAGACTCAATTTGTTCCTGCACATAGTCACCAACTTGCACTGTTGGGTCTTCATACTGCGCAGCTTCGAGTGTCATTTCTTTAGTCGGTTGTGTGACTTCATTAACCACTTGCCAACGGCGAAACGTGTCATAATCACCTGTTTTGTGATCAATTTTAACAACAACATCAATATCTACCGCATGTTTCTTTTTGGTTGCTGTCGCTAATGCTGTCTCTAGCGCTTCAAAAATTTTATCTCGCGTTAGTGCTTTTTCATTTGATACCGCTTCAACAACAGCTAAAATTTCTTTATTCATCCTTTACACCCGTACTCTATTTAAGGTTAAAATTCGGTACAATATTTGCTTTTTGAATATTACTAAAAGCAAATACTTCATCACTACCATCCACGGTCAATGTAATCATTTCATTTTCGATAGACTTAATTCGTCCTTTCCACTTACGACGATTTGCAACTGCAATACGCAAACTAACCGTGATTTCTTCGCCGATAAAACGTTGATAATGTTCAATTGTAAACAGTGGTCTATCCATACCCGGCGATGACACTTCAAGATTGTAGGCATCTTTGATAGGATCTTCGACATCAAGTACTGCGCTAATTTGTCGACTAACATCAGCACAATCATCAACAGTAATACCATTTTCACTATCAATATAAACTCGTAACACTGGGTAACGGCCACGAATGTATTCAATACCGACCAGTTCAAAACCAAGTGCATTGACTGGTTCTTGAATGATATCGGTCAATTGCTGTTCTATATTAGCCAAACAAACCTCCACTGCAGAAAATAAAAAAGGGCATAAAGCCCAACATTCCTTTTAAACTTACGCTTAAATTATTACATACAAAAAAGCCTCGACAAGCGAGGCTACATTCAAAACAAACTATAATGAAGCCACTTGATATGAACTTTCAGACAATAATAGGATAGTTAATATATGAATGAAAATTTAAAGTGGTTGCGGGGGCTGGATTTGAACCAACGACCTTCGGGTTATGAGCCCGACGAGCTACCAAGCTGCTCCACCCCGCGATAGATGGCTGAAGATTATACTGTATTTTCCAAAAAATGCAACCCAAAATCACAGTGATTTTGGTAATTACGCTTAAACTAAGTGAAAAATAGCACCCCAAATTTTGTTGCTATTTTAACCATAACTGAACAATATCTGAATCTCATTATGGGTGCTATTTTCCACTTTTCAAGTCAGCAGGCATAGCTGACCAATTCGCTAAAAAACTACTGAGCGGTTGCCATTTTCATACTTTTAACAAAGTGGGCTAACTCATCAAGCATTTTTTCAGGATTATCTAAATTTTTCTCAATTAGTTTTACAGTAGCTGAGCCGGCAATGGCGCCTGCTGCACCGGATTGAATCGCTTCGCTTACTTGATTAGGATCGGAGATACCAAATCCTTGTATAGCCGGCGGTGCATTAAATTCAACCAATTTTTTTAATAAATGGGTGAGCGGTTTATTGGCTCTGTTTTCTGTGCCGGTCACACCAGCACGAGACACTAAATAAGTATAACCCTTACCTTGTTGGGCAATTTTTTTCATGACTTCATCATCAGCATTCGGTGGACAGATAAATATTGGGGCAATGCCATGTTTTTCTGCATACTGAGTGAATTCTGAAGCATATTCCACCGGTAAATCAGCAATTAAAACTGAGTCGACACCTGCTTGGGCGCATTTGGCATAGAAGTTATCAATGCCTTGTTTGAAAACTAAATTTGCATAAATCAATAGTCCGATAGGAATATCGGCATTATCTTTTCTGATTTGAGTTAATATAGCAAAACATTTATCCACAGTGATTCCACCATGAAAAGCCCGAATATTGGCATTTTGAATGGTTGGTCCATCGGCCATAGGATCAGAAAATGGTATTCCTAGCTCCAACGCATCCGCGCCGGCATCGATTAGAGTCTGTATAATTTTTAATGAAAGCTCAGGATTAGGATCACCAACTGGCACAAAAGGAACAAATGCACCTCTTTTATCTTGTTTTAATTTATCAAATAGTTTTTGATAACGGTTCATTCGACTTCTCCTTTTGCTTTTAAAATATCATAAACAGTAAAGATATCTTTATCCCCTCGACCAGAGAGATTGACAATCAATAATTGCTCTTTATTTGGATTTTCTTTGATCATCTTAAGTGCATAAGCTAATGCATGAGACGATTCTAACGCCGGAATAATACCTTCACTACGTGATAATGCTTTGAACGCATCTAAAGCTTCATCATCAGTAATCGACACATAATCTGCTCGGCCAATACTATCTAAATAAGCATGCTGTGGCCCGACAGACGGAAAATCCAACCCGGCTGAAATCGAGTATGATTCTTCAATTTGCCCTTCATCTGTTTGCATCATTGGGGATTTCATTCCAAAGTAGATACCCAATTTTCCATGTTTTAACGATGCGCCATGCTCACCACTTTCAATACCATGACCACCCGGCTCTACACCAATTAATCTAACCGATTTATCTTCGATAAAATTCGCAAACATGCCTATAGCATTCGAGCCACCGCCAACACAAGCAATAACCGCATCAGGTAACCGCCCTTCTTTTTCAAGGATTTGCTGTTTTGCTTCACGGCTAATCATTTGTTGAAATTCACGTACAATAGTTGGGAAAGGGTGTGGGCCTGCGGCAGTACCTAACATATAGTGTGCTTTTTCGTAGCTGCCAGACCAGTCACGCAAAGCCTCATTACAGGCATCTTTTAACGTCGCTGAGCCAGTTTCAACCGGAATCACTGTCGCCCCCATTAATCGCATTCTAAACACATTAGGCGCTTGACGTTTTACATCTTTTGCACCCATATAAATTCGACACTTTAAGCCCAGTAAAGCACAAGCCAAAGCTGAAGCCACGCCATGTTGTCCTGCGCCCGTTTCGGCAATAATTTCCGTTTTTCCCATTCTTTTAGCCAGTAACGCCTGCCCTAAAACTTGATTTGTTTTATGCGCCCCACCATGCACCAGATCTTCTCGCTTTAAATAAAGTTTAGTTTTACTGCCGGCAGTTAAATTTTTACATAAGGTCAGTGCAGTAGGCCGACCGGCATAATTTACTAAAAGATCATTAAACTCTTTTTGGAAACCGGGATCATTAATTGCTGATATAAAGGCATCCTCAAGTTGCTCAAGCACTGGCATTAATATTTGGGGAACATATTGCCCACCAAATTCACCAAAGTAAGGATTTAATTTAGACATAACCATTCCTTTTTTAATTTAATTTAATTTGTTCAAATACGGCTGTAATTTTTTGTTTGTCTTTAATGCCGGGTGACACTTCTACACCAGAGTTAAGATCAACACCAATGACATTTGTTGCTAAGGCAGATTTTATATTTTGAGGATTAATGCCACCAGCTAAAATCACATTATCTAAATTGTGACCATTTAACAAAGACCAATCAAAACACTCACCTGTTCCACCCGCACCATTATCAAAAATATAGCGACTCACCAAAGGATTATGATGCTGAGGAATCACGCTACTAATGCTTATTGCCTGCCAAATTTGGCACGATTGAGGCAGTTGTTGGCGTAAAGCTTGTAGATAGTTATCATCTTCACCACCATGCAACTGAACAGCATAAAGCGATAACTGCTGGGCTATTTGGCTAACTTGACTAACGCTCTCGTTTTTAAAGACCCCAACCCAATTAAGTGGTGCTGCTGCGATGACAGAACGAGCTTTTATTGGTGAAATATAGCGTGGTGATGTAGGTGCAAAAATTAAACCACCATATACCGCACCCGACTGATAAGCAGCGACAGCATCTTCAGCTCGGGTTAAACCGCATACTTTATTTTCACCAAACATTACTTTTCTAATCGCTAATGTTAAATTTGATTCAGACATTAAGGCACTACCAATCAAAAAACCATGGGCATAGGCACTTAATTCCTTGACTTGATTATGCGTGTAAATACCCGATTCGCTGATAATAATACGATCATCAGGAATAGTTTTAGCAAGAGTTTTTACCCGATTTAGATCAACACTCAAATCACGCAAATTCCGATTATTGATTCCAATCACCTTAGCACCAAGCGCAATTGCCCGTTCGACCTCTTGTTCGCAACTCGCCTCAGTTAATATCCCCATATTGAGTTGAAGCGCAATTTCACTTAAATAACGATACTCATCATCAGATAAAACAGACAACATTAATAAAATTGCATCGGCTTGATAATGACGGGCTAAATAGATTTGGTATTCATCGATAATAAAGTCTTTACAAAGAACGGGTTGAGTAACTTCATTGCGGACTATTGGCAAAAACTCAAAACTACCCTGAAAATATTTTTCATCTGTTAGCACCGAAATAGCCGAAGCATAATCTTTATAAACTTTAGCAATATTAGCGGGATCAAAATCATCACGAATCAATCCTTTAGACGGCGACGCTTTTTTGCACTCTAAAATAAACACGGTTTCAGGCTGACTTAATGCTTGATAAAAATTACGATCGCTCGGTTTTATAGCCGATTTAAATGTTTCTAACGGCTTTATTGCTTGTTGCTCGGTTAACCATACCTGTTTATCATCGATGATCTTTTTTAATACCGTCGCCATTTCAACATTTTTGGTCAATGCTGCAATTGCCATAACACTCTCCCTTCCTATCTCGCCGCTAATTGTTGTAAAAGCGAATAAGCTTTGCCACTACGCATCATATCAATGGCCTGTTTAGCGTTTTGTTTTAAATCTGTTTGACCAAACAAACTCATTAACATTGCGACATTAGCTGCAATAGCCGCTTCGTGAGCTGGTTTGCCGTGCCCTTGTAAAATTGCGATTAACATATCACGATTCATCTCTGGAGTGCCACCTTCAATATCTTTTAAGGCATACGTATTGAGTCCAAAATCTTGTGGCGTCAACGTAAAATAACGGATTTCACCATTTTTAACTTCGGCAACTTGAGTCTCACCATGAATAGCAACCTCGTCCATACCTGCGCCATGAACCACATAAGCATGAGTATAACCTAGCATTTTTAACGTTTCGGCAATCGGTTTAATCAAATCCGGATGATAAACACCTAATAAAATACGTTTTGGTCTGGACGGATTAATCAACGGTCCCAATACATTAAAGATTGTTCTTGTTTTTAACTGTTGACGAACAGGGGCTGCATGGCGAAAACCGGTGTGATATTGTTGCGCAAATAAGAAACAGACACCAAGCTCATCTAACGCCTTTCGTGACGCTTCGGCTGGCATATTTAATTTAATCCCTAAAGCCGATAAGACATCTGATGAACCGGATTTACTCGATACCCCACGATTACCATGTTTTGCCACTTTATAGCCTAAGGCAGCGGCAACAAAAGCGCTGGCTGTTGAAATATTAATACTATTAGTTCCGTCACCGCCAGTTCCCACAATATCGGTAAAATCATAATCCGGAATATCGAAACTATCAGCATTTTCAAGTAATGCTTGAGCCGCTCCCGCTATCTCATCGGGTTTTTCACCACGAACTTTCATACTAATCACTGCGGTGGCAAGTACTGTAGGCTCAATTTTCCCTTGAATAATCAGATTAAACAGCATTTTACTCTCTTCTTGAGTTAATACTTGTCCTAAATACAATTTATTAAGGATTGGTTGAATATTGTATTCTTGTTTATTAACTATCGCTTCTTGTTTTGGTTGTACTTGAGGTTGTGGCGGATTAAGTGCCCATTCAATCGTCTGTTCTAATAGTTTTACACCTTGAATAGTTAAAATTGATTCGGGATGAAACTGAAAACCGCAAACTCGGTCTTGATCGTTACGTACAGCCATAACAATATTATTGCAAAGGGCATTAATCGTTAATGTCTTAGGAATATTTTCCCCTTTTAATGAATGATAACGAGCAACCGGTAATGGATTAGGTAACCCTTTAAACATTGCTTGTTCATCGTGTTCTATCAGCGAAGCTTTACCATGCAAAATATCACCAGCAGGCACGATAGTACCACCGTAAGACTCAACAATGGCTTGATGACCTAGACAAATACCAATGATTGGTAACTGCCCTTTTAAACGTTTAAGCAGTTCTGGCATACAGCCTGCTTCGCTGGGCGCACCAGGTCCAGGGGATAACATTAAAATAGGGTTATGCATTTGAGATAATTTTTCGATAATAACATCGGCAGGTATCGTATTACGATAAATCGTCACACAATGTTTGCTATTACGTAATTGATCGACTAAGTTATAAGTGAATGAATCCACATTATCAATAAATAAAATATTAGCCATTAAAATACTCCTTCTACATTATGTGCTGCCATAATTGCTCGCACGACTGCACGTGCTTTGTTACGGGACTCATCGGACTCTAATTGAGGTTCAGAATCTAAAACCACACCAACCCCAGCTTGAACGGTTGCAATTCCGTTTTCAACATAGGCACTTCGAATAACAATACAAGTATCAAGATCGCCATTAGCGGTAAAATAACCTACAGCACCGGCATAACTCCCTCGTTTAACTTTCTCCAATTCAGCTATCAACTGCATTGCCCGAACTTTTGGAGCACCGGTCAAAGTTCCCATATTCATCGTAGCTCTATAAGCATGTAAGGCATCTAAATCATGACGCAGTTGACCCACAACTCTTGACACTAAGTGCATAACAAAAGAGTAACGGTCTACTTTTAATAGTTCCTTGGTGTAACGCGTGCCGGGCTGGCAAATTCTCGCTAAATCGTTCCGTGCTAAATCAACTAACATTAAATGTTCAGCCAGTTCTTTTTTATCTGTTCGCATCTCAAGCTCTAATCGACTATCAAGATCATGATCGACTTCGCCGTTCTGTTTTAAGCCTCGAGGGCGAGTACCGGCAGTTGGATAGATTTCAACTTGATTAGTCGCCTTAGTATATTTAAGTGCACTTTCAGGAGATGCACCAAATAACACAAAATCCTTATCTTGCATATAGAACATGTATGGACTTGGGTTACTGGCTTTTAAAACTTGATAAGCCGATAATGGTGCCGGACAAGGTAATGAAAAACGTCTGGATGGCACAGCCTGAAAGATTTCACCTTGCTCAATCGCATCCTGCATTTTTTTAACCGCTGTATTGAAATCATCATCACTTTTATTACACATTACTTTAACATTTGCCAGTGATTGGGTCTTAATCGGTTTAACGGGTTGATTCAACATTGCCTGTAATTCGGAAAATCTATCAGTTAATCGTGAAATTTCTTTGTCGTCAGAAGTAAAAGCGGTAGCTTTGAAAATTGATACATGGGATTGGTGATTAATTTCTAATAGGGTTTCTGCTAAGTAAAAGCAGAAATCTTCACAATGTTGTTCCGTTGGTAAAATCGGTAAGTTTTCAAAACCTGCAACTAAGTCATAACTAAATAGTCCACCAACAAAAACGGCATCGGCATGGCTGTGTTGTGGAATGTTAACCAGATTTAGCAAAGCCCGTAATGCATCAAAAATGGATTGTGATTTTAAGCGAGAATCCTCATCTTGCAGATCATCTACAGCAGGAAAAACCAACGTTAATTTTTGGGGAGTAACAAGCTTTTGTTCGACACTATCTGAAAAAGTATTTTGCAATAAAGGCAGCAGTTTTTCACCATTGGTTGTCAATGCCTCGAAAGTCACTTCGTTATTTAACGCCGATATGCGCATCGCACTATCGACAATCATCACACTTTTAATACCTTGCTTGTTATCAATTTCCGCTGATTCTAACAACAATGTTGCTGGTCGATTATCACATAATTGATTAAACACTTGAGTCGGATCTTTTAGATAATCAATAGTCTTGGTTATCTGGGTTAACGTTGGCTTATTCATTGTTGACTCTCCTATTATGCAAATTTTTATTTAGAATTTATTTTTTAACTTATCAGAAACTAAAAAACCCGCAGTTAGCGGGTTTAAGAAAAAACAATAATTCATCACATCACCCGCAAATAAGTAATGCGCCACCAATCAAAGCTAGTGAACATACGGGTAGTTAAGCGTAAATATTGTGTTTTCATTTTAGTTATCAGTTTTAAATAAATTTTGTACTATTAAACTAGTTCATTGGTTTATTGTCAAGAGGATATTTTGTGTGCAGCATAAAAATTAACTTTAATCGATTTAACTAACCAAATGATATAGTCAAAGATACTCATTAAAATCGTGCTTTGCTAATAAAAATTATCTTGTTTCAACAAGGCTTAAGGAGGTCTAACGTTAGTTAGGCACAATGGTATAACCTTTGACAGATATTTCAATCAATTACACGATAAAGCCGCTTTAACTTTATTGGTTTATTTTTATTAGTAGATGAATAATTTTATGCCAATCAAACGTTAATTTAACAGATTATTAAAAATATACTTACATTGTTAATTAAAACTAGTCAAATAGGGTAAGAACGATTAGAATGACTCACTTACTAAACCAACCATAAATTTTGAGAGATTTAGATATATGCCAATGTTTTATATTCTTATCGGTATCATTGTTTTACTTGCAGTTGTAACAGTACTAAAAGCCATTACTATCGTTCCACAAGGTTTTCAATATACTATTGAACGTTTTGGAAAATATACGCACACTCTAGAACCTGGTTTAAATATTATTATTCCATTTATGGATGGTGTGGGTCGTAAAATTAATATGATGGAACAAGTACTTGATATTCCGTCGCAAGAAGTTATCTCTAAAGATAATGCCAACGTACAAATTGATGCAGTGTGCTTTATACAAGTTCAAGAAGCAGCCAGAGCAGCTTATCAAGTTAACCAATTAGAGCGCGCAGTAATAAACTTAATGATGACTAACATTCGTACCGTTCTTGGTAGTATGGAGCTGGATGAAATGTTATCACAACGTGATCATATTAACTCAAAATTATTGAGTATTGTTGATGACGCAACAAGCCCTTGGGGAATTAAAATTACTCGTATTGAGATTCGAGATGTTCGCCCGCCAGCTGAGCTAATCGCTGCCATGAATGCGCAGATGAAAGCTGAACGTAATAAACGTGCGGAAATTCTTGAAGCAGAAGGTGTTCGTCAAGCAGCAATTTTACGTTCTGAAGGTGAAAAACAATCAGAAATATTAAAAGCTGAAGGTGAAAGACAAGCTGCATTTTTACAAGCTGAAGCCCGTGAACGTGCTGCTGAAGCTGAAGCGAAAGCAACTCAAATGGTTTCTGAAGCGATTGCCGCAGGTAATATCAATGCAATTAATTACTTTGTTGCACAAAAATATACCGAAGCGCTACAAAATATCGGCTCATCAGATAATAGTAAAGTTATCATGATGCCACTCGATGCAGCAAGCTTAATGGGTAGCATTGGCGGCATTGCTGAACTTATCAAAAATACTAAATAATTATCGTAAGATTTAGAAAATCTATCTCCTTGACATCATTGACTTGATGTAAGGAGATAATTATTAGTTTTTAATCAAATAAGTCTTGTAGGAAATCGATCATGACAGATTTTGCACTAATTATCTATAATTCACCTCATTGGGTATTTTTTATTTTAGGCGGTATTTTGTTGATCGCTGAATTACTTTGCTCTGGCGGATATTTACTTTGGAGCGGTATTGCAGCCATCATCGTTGGTTTAATCGCATGGTGTTTACCTCTTTCTTGGCCTATCCTTTGGATTTTATTCTCTATTTTTACTTTAGTTTCAGCTTATATTTGGTGGGGTTGGCTCAAAAAGAAGGGACAGGATAAATCGAGTAAAGGTGAGATTAATCAACCACAACAAGACTTAATTGGTACTAAAACCGTTGTTACAAAAGCCATTGTTAATGGTTCTGGTCGAGTTAAAATAAAAGACGGTACATGGTCAGCTACCTGTGATAAAGATTTACCAGTAGGACAAGTCGTGATTGTGACTTCAGTGGATGGAATAACATTAAATGTTGAACCTATCCTTTAAAAGGTTTCAATATTTAATCATGTAGGAAAATAAAGAATGATGAAAAGATTCACACCAATTTTAGCGCTGTTAATTTCCATTAATATTCAAGCGGATCCAAAAGATGATTATAAAGAGGCTTATGTCACACCTGTATTTAAAGATATAGCGGGTTTTCCGTTTCCTGATATTACGCTTAAAGAATGGAATATTGAAAACAATATCTTTCTTTTAAAATACAAAGAAGAAGATATTGATAAAGTAGTCGATATTTGTAAAAAAGAGAAAATCCCTGATTATAGTGAAAATGGTGATCAGACATTATTGGTGAAAACCAAAATATGCAACAAAGCAAAAATAATGAGTAAACTTTATCATATATCTCAAGATGAAACTTCTACTACACCTGATCCAGCCTATAGTGAAGCATGGATCACGCCAGTGTTTAAAGATATACCCGATTTTCCACTTCCGGATATCACAGCCGATGAATGGCAATATACGCCTCTATCTGTATTGAAAAACAAATATGAGAAAACCGACATTGAGAAAATGATTAAAATTTGTAAAGAAAATAAAATCCCTTTTTGGACTGATGATACTAAAAATGCACCAAAATTTATGCAATCGTTATTGTGTAACAAAGCAGAATCATTGATTAGATACTACTAACTTTTACATTAATTTATTTTATTAGCCAATATTAATTATTGGCTGATTTTTTAATGAATAAACTGCAAATATTTGCCATATCAGTAAAAATAAATTATTCACATTCTTTTTACCTATCCATGCTACTTGCTATCAATCTCAAAATGACAAATAGATAGTTAAGGCGCATCGCTAAATTACCTGATTTGGCGCTCGTTATTTTCAATAGTTGAAGCACTTTTTTAAAGCCAAAATAAAAAAGCCCAACAATGCTCGATTGTTAGGCTTTAGCTAAAATAATTTGAGTTTACTGTTGAGATGCAATATCGCTACTACATCCTAATTAGCTCAAACTAATGTGACATTGATGTTTTTACACCACCTTTAGGAATTGGTATATACATTCTTTCTTTATCTGTTCTTTGTTTATTTTTGAAGGCTTTGATTGCCGTTTTAATACCAAAAAAGATAATACCATAAACAACAACTAAGAACAGAATACTTAATCCCGCATTGGTGTAGTTGTTTATTACAATGTGGTGCATATTATCAATTTGTTGTGGTGTTAAATCGCTACCTTCGGCAATACGACGATTATATTCATTCGCTAAATAGAAGAATCCTTCAAGTTGTGGATTGTTGCTAAATAGTTTCAATCCTAGTGCCCATGTTGTACAAATTAATAACCATATAGCAGGAATAATCGTTACCCAAACATATTGAGCACGTTTCATCTTAATTAACACAACTGTTGCTAATACTAAGGCTACTGCGGCTAACATTTGATTAGAAATACCAAACAATGGCCACAAACTCTTAACACCGCCTAATGGATCGACAACACCTTGATATAACAGATAACCCCATAAGCCAACACAACCTAGCGTACCAATGAAACCAGCAACTAATGAATCAGTTTTTTTCAAGAATGGCACAAAATTGCCTAACAAATCTTGAAGCATAAAGCGACCTGAGCGGGTACCTGCATCTAAGGCTGTTAAAATAAATAAAGCCTCAAATAAAATACCAAAGTGATACCAAAAGCCCATATCAGCACCAGGAATAATCTGATGAAATACATGAGCAATCCCAACAGCTAAAGTTGGCGCACCGCCTGCACGATTTAAGACTGAAGGTTCACCAATATCTTTTGCGGTCTGTAGTATCTCTTCAGGTGAGATCACAAATCCCCAAGAACTGACCGTTGCAGCGGCATGAACGGTTACCTCTTTCAACTGTTCAATAATCATCGGAGCTTGATCGGTACCTAATTTATGAAGATCGGGCATAGTAATACCTAAAGCTGCCGGAGGCGTATTCATGGCAAAATAAAGTCCCGGCTCAATGATCGATGCCGCAACTAAAGCCATCATAGCGACAAATGATTCCATTAGCATTGCACCGTAACCAATAAAACGGGCATCGTTTTCATTTGCCAGTAATTTTGGCGTAGTACCCGATGCAATTAATGCATGGAATCCGGAAACCGCACCACAAGCAATAGTAATAAATAGGAATGGAAATAATGCGCCTTTCCATACCGGACCTGTTCCGTCGACATATTGTGTGATATCAGGCATTTTAAGATCAGGATTTAAAATAACGATACCAATGGCTAGCCCAACAATAACACCAATTTTTAAGAAAGTAGCAAGATAATCACGAGGCGCTAAAATTAACCATACAGGTAACATGGCAGAAACTAATGCATAACCAACTAGTGCATAAGTAATCGTGGTTGCTTTAAAAGTTAAAGCTGGTCCCCAATATGCATCATGAGCAATTACACCACCAAACCAAATTGAGAGAATTAATAAAACAATCCCTATAACCGAGACCTCAAGAACACGACCTGGTCTGATAAATCGCATATATATTCCCATAAATAAGGCAATAGGTACGGTTGAACAAACCGTAAATACCCCCCACGGGCTTTCAGCTAAGGCTTTAACTACAATCAATGCTAATACCGCAAGGATAATAAGCATAATCAGGAAACAGCCAAATAATGCGATAGTGCCGGGAATAGATCCCATCTCTTCTTTAATCATTTCACCTAATGAAGAACCATTACGGCGAGAAGACAAAAATAACACCATAAAGTCTTGTACAGCACCCGCCAACACAACCCCGGCAAGTAGCCAAAGGGTACCAGGCAAATAACCAACTTGAGCAGCTAAAACAGGGCCAACAAGCGGTCCGGCTCCGGCAATAGCAGCAAAATGGTGACCAAATAAGACATATTTATTGGTTGGTACATAATTCAAACCGTCATTATTTATGACAGCAGGTGTTGCTCGAGTAGGATCTAATTGCATCACCTTCTTTGCAATATACATACTGTAATAACGGTATGCGACAAGATAGATTGAAACAGCAGCGGCAACTATCCATAGTGCACTGACATGTTCTCCACGTCGTAATGCAACTACCGCCAGACAGCATGCACCGACAAAAGCTAGGATCAACCATGGAATATGTTTGAAAACTTTATTATTCATAATGATTCTCTTTGTGGGTTTATATTAATTAGTAAGAAACTTAGCCACCCTTAACCAGTTAAAAATTGGTTAAAAATCAAAAGTACATCATAAAAGATAACTTTTAACAGTTAGCGACCTAAGTGCTTACTAAAGGTTCCTTTATATCCAAGCGTATAGTAATTTTTTATTGATTTGAAAGAAATTAGTATTTTAGTTATAGGCTAAATCAAGCTGATAAGTGGTTAAATTTAGCCAATGAACGGTCGAATTATTTCAATTGTTATAATCCAATAGTCTCTTTGAAAGGTTTAAGATACCGACGACTTACCGGTACTGAAATATCGTTTATTAGAATGATATCAACACCGCCAGCATCATTAAAACGAATCTCTTTTAATTTTTTAGGATTGATCAGATATTGTCTGTGGCAACGAATCAAAGGGGTTTTGTCCTCTAATGTTTTTAATGTTAATTCGGTGAAATACGCACTATTTTCATGATTAAAAACATAAATACCACTGACTTTTGAGGCGATATAAAACACATCATCCATATTTAATAAATAAATCCGATTGTGACCAACACAAGGAATATAATTAAATTCTTGCTCAATTGACGCTAATTGTTCAATATTTGACGGGCATTGCTGATGAAGCCGGGTTAATGTCTTATTTAATCGCCCTTGCTCAACAGGTTTTAACAAATAATCAAAAGCTTGTTCTTCAAATGCTTTAACAGCAAATTCACTATAAGCCGTTAAAAAAACAATATGCGGCATCGTATCAGGATCCAGCATTGAAAGCATTTCAATACCGTTTATTTTCGGCATTTGTATATCTAAAAACACGACGTCAGGTTGTAGACGATGAATTTCTCGAATCGCTTCCATAGCATTTTGACACTCAGCAACAATGGTAATTTCAGGATCGTTTTGCAGTAAACACCGTAAATTTTCACGTGCAGGTAGCTCATCATCAACAATAATTACATTTAGCATTGAACAGTCACATCCTCTTGCAACGGTATGATCAGTCGAACTTTAGTACAACTGTCGGGTATACAATCAATTGTTATCCCATACTTCTCCCCATAGCGAATATTAATCCGTTTATCAACTAAATTCAAACCAAGACCATTAATATCTTTTCTATTTTCCCGATAATTACCCGCATTATCAATGACTTCTAATATTAGCGTTTGAGCTTGTTGGTAGGCTTTGATAATTACCTTTCCTTTGCCAATTAATTGAGAAGTCCCATGTTTTATCGCATTTTCAACTATAGGTTGCAATGAAAAAGCCGGAAGTTGAACATATTCTAATTCACTCGGAATATCGATTTCGACGGTTAACTGTTCCATAAATCGCATTTTTTCGATTTGTAAGTAAGCATTGACATGCTCTATCTCGTCTTTTAGCGATACCATTTCTTCGGTTCGTTTAAGATTTTTGCGGAAAAAAGTCGAGAGATTTTGAACTAATTGCGAAGCTTGAGTTTGATCCCGACGAATAACAGCAAGTAAAGTATTTAAGGCATTAAATAAGAAGTGAGGATTAACTTGCGCATGTAAAAGTTTAATTTCGGTTTTCGATAATAGTTGCTTATAGCGCTCATTTTGACCGGCAAGAATCTGGGCTGATAATAAACTGGCTATCCCTTCGCCCAAAGTACAATTTATCGAACTAAATAAGGTATTTTTGGCTTCATAGAGTTTAATGGTACCCACTACAGTATTATTTTCACCGCGTAAGGGAATAACGAGCGTTGAGCCTAAACGGCAATTTTTATTAATTGAGCACTGATAAGGCTGATGTACGCCGTCAAGATATTTCACATCATTTTCTTCAATTGCTTTTAAGGTAATATCTGACGTAATCGGCGTGCCGGGCAAGTGATGATCATCACCAATACCAATAAAAGCTAATATTTTTTCTCTGTCTGTGATAGAAACAGCGCCAATATCGAGTTCTTGATAGATAATTTCGGCAACTTTTGTACTATTGATCTGATTAAACCCTTCACGCAATAAACCTTCAGTACTAACAGCAATTTTTAACGCTTTAGCCGAAAAAGCCGATGTATAACGTTCAAAAATAGCTCGTCTATCTAACAAGATTCGCATAAACATTGCCGCCCCAATGCTGTTAGCCACAATCATCGGTGCAGCTATGCTACCAACTGCATGTAAAACCACATCAAACGGTCGAGAGATTAATAACACCATAATCATTTCAATCGATTCAACAATTAAGCCTAATATCCCAACTAATAACGGGTTGTAGATAAGATCAACTCGCCCTTTTTTCATTAAAATATAGTGAAGTAATCCACTGATTAATCCGGTTAAAATGGTTGATAGCATGCAACTTTCAGCGGTGATCCCCCCTAAAGTATAACGATGCACACCACCGGTTATCCCCACTAACAGACCAACCATGGGTCCACCGAGTAACCCCCCTAAAATAGCGCCAATTGCTCGAGTATTAGCAATAGTGTCTTCAATGTGTAAGCCAAAATAGCTACCCATAATACAAAATAGTGAAAAAATTAAATAACAGATTAATTTGTGAGGTAAGTGAACGGTAACTTGCATAAGCGGAATGACAATGGGTGTTTTACTTAGCAAATAAGCAATGACTAAATAAATACACATTTGTTGTAAAAGCTGTAATACAAGATCAAATTCGAACATGATGCTGACCATAGATGCAAACCGTCGATAACTATCGACGGTTGATTGTTAACTTATTTATCAAGCAAAGTGAACGTTTGCTTATTTTTTGTAGTTGAGTCATCACCAACATACACATTAAACTTTCCGGGTTCGGCAACATATTGCATTTTATCGTTCCAAAATTTTAACATGTCATATTTGATAACAAACTTAACTTGTCCTTTTTCATGTGGCTTTAAAGTAATATTTTCAAAGCCGATTAACTGTTTGACAGGTCTGCTTACTGACGCGGTTACATCTTGAAGATAAAACTGAACAGTTTGCATACCGGTTTTATCACCAACATTTTCCACATTGGCAGTCACCACAATTTCACCGCCCGGCAACATCTGATCACTTGATAAAGCAAAATCAATGGTAAAATCGGTGTAACTTAAACCAAAACCAAAGGGGAATAAAGGTTCATTTGGGCTATCAAAATATGAAGTGGTATATTTACCCATGTTCTGGGTACCACGTGGGCGTCCGGTATTTAAATGGCTATAATAGACAGGTATTTGCCCTACATTCATAGGGAAAGACATTGGCAATTTACCTGAAGGGTTATAATCACCAAACAAGACATCTGCAATGGCATTTCCACCTTCTGTACCTAAAAACCACGTTTCGAGCATTGCATCGGCTTGGTCATACTCTTCTGGCAATGTCAGAGGGCGTCCATTCATTAATGTAATCACAACCGGTTTCCCCGTTGCCTTCAATGCTTTAATCAACCGTTTCTGACTGTCTTGCAACGCAAGATCTGTACGGCTTGAAGACTCATGCGCCATACCTTGTGCTTCACCCACAAAAACCACAACAACATCAGATTCTTTAGCGGCAGCAACCGCTTGTGCTAACATCTCATCCGCCGGCCTTTCATCAAATTTGCTACTCATTCCGTATAAATTTAAAAATTTAAATAAGTTCGGATCATCAGATAGATTTGCTCCAAAAGCATAACTAATCTGTTTAGGATCTTTTACGGCATTTTTAATACCTTCTAGTGGTGTGACGGCTAAATTAGCTCGCCCTGCCCCAGACCAACTACCTAAAATATCTCGTTTAGAATCCGCTAAAGGCCCAATGACTGCAATTTTCATATCTTTTGTCAGTGGTAAAAGATGATCGTTATTTTTTAACAATACAATACTACGGCGGGCAACATCTCTAGCTTCTTGTCTATGTAAGCGATTATCAGCAAACATTGTGTCGATATCTAAATTCGGATCTAAATTACGATAAGGATTTTTAAATAATCCCATATCATATTTTAATTCTAAAACTCGACGACAAGCCCGATCTATTTCATTTTCAGAAATCACCCCTTGATCAACAAGTTCCGGTAAAAATCGTAAAAAATACTCATCGTTCATACTAATATCAATACCGGCTTTGATCGCAACACGCACCGCATCTTTAGGATCGCTGGCTACACCATGATTAATCAGTTCCCGAATTGCACCATGATCACTGACAACAACACCGTCAAAATGCCATTTGTCACGTAATACTTCTGTTAATAACCAGTGATTAGCACTTGCCGGAATACCATTGACACTGACCAAAGATACCATTACCGCACGGCTGCCGGCATCAATGGCCGCTTTATAAGGAACCAGATACTCTTGAAACATCTTGCGTTCACTCATATCAGTACTATTATATTCACGCCCACCCTCAACAGCGCCATATAAAGCAAAATGCTTCACCGTGGTCACTAAAGATTTTTTATCTTGCAAAGACTGTTTTTGCATTTTTTCAACAAAAATACGACCGGCTTCTGATACCAGATAAGGATCTTCACCAAACCCTTCTGATACCCTACCCCAACGTGGATCTCGAGTAATATCAACCATTGGCGCCCAAGTCATGTTTAAACCGTCACTGGTTGCTTCATCAGCAGATACTTCGGCAACTTTACCTATTGCTGAACGATCCCATGTCGATGCTATAGCTAAATTGATTGGAAATATCGTGCGATGACCATGAATAATATCAAAACCAAAATAAAGTGGAATTTGGTTGTGAGATTTCAAAGCACGTTCTTGCATTTGAGATAAATCAGGTTCAACAACAGTGTTAAAAATACCACCAATTTCACCTGCTTCAATTTGATCGAGAACTTTACTTAAAGTTAATTCTCCACCAACACTGATCAATCGTAATTGACCGACTTTTTCCTTAATCGTCATTTTCGATAAAAGGTTATCAATAAAAACTTTCTTTTCTTCATCAGGAGTTTGCGCAATCAACGATCCGGAAAATATAAATAAGACTAAAAAAAGAACGATTCTTTTCATCATAATAAGTCGTACAATCATTAAGCAGTTAGACAGATCAATAGCATAACGTATCCACTACAAAAAATCTTGTTTTTTAGGAAGTTTATTAGAGGAAAGGAGGAAAGGCAGCATTTACTATCGAAAATTTTTATACTTAAACGTATAGTAAATCTGAAATCTTTTGACAAAAAAATACCCATATAAATGGGTAATAAGCAACTTTGCCGAATAATATCGGCAAAGATAAATAATTAATCTCTAAAGTTAGTAAATTGGAACGGTTGGCCTAATTCACCATTTTTCACTAATGCCATGGTCGCTTGTAAATCGTCCCGAGATTTACCCGTTACACGCACTTGTTCACCTTGAACTTGGGCTTGCACTTTAAGTTTGCTATCTTTTATCAACTTGACAATTTTTTTAGCTAATTCTTTATCAATCCCCTGTTTTAACTTAACGGTAATACTATAGAATTTACCACTATGTTCCAGCTCTTCGGGAATGTCTAAAGCACCGCCGTCAATGCCTCGTTTAGCTAGCTTATCACGCAAAATATCCAGTAATTGTTGTACTTGAAAGTCTGATTGACTTGTTGCTTTGATAGTTTGATTTTTTTCATTGAGCTCAAATGAAGCTTCAACATTTTTAAAATCCCAACGAGTAGTTAATTCACGCGTTGCGTTTTCAACGCCATTTTTAACTTCTGGCATTTGGATTTCTGACACAATATCAAAAGAAGGCATAAGTTTTCCTCTTCTAATGGTTATAAATGATATTAATATAAAAGATGAATGATGTAGTTAAAAGCCGCCAAACGACTTTGACGGCAAATTAAGAAGTGATTAGTAAAAATTAATCAATGGTACGAAGTAATTCGTTAATACCTACTTTACCTAACGTTTTAGCATCAACTTTTTTAACGATAACAGCACAATAAAGGCTATATTTACCGTCTTTTGTTGGTAAATTACCTGAAACCACCACAGAACCAGCCGGTACACGACCATAGTGCACTTCACCGGTTGCACGATCATAAATTTTAGTACTTTGACCGATAAATACACCCATTGAAATAACACTGCCTTCTTCGACAATAACACCTTCAACAATCTCACTACGTGCACCGATAAAACAGTTATCTTCTATGATAGTCGGGTTAGCTTGTAATGGTTCTAAAACGCCACCAATACCAACACCACCGGATAAATGCACATTTTTACCAATTTGCGCACACGATCCGACAGTTACCCAAGTATCAACCATGGTACCTTCATCGACATATGCACCAATGTTGACATAAGACGGCATTAATACAGTATTACGAGCGATATAGGCTCCTTGACGAGCAATCGCAGAAGGAACAACACGGAAGCCTTCTTGTTGGAATCGAGCTTCATCATATTGGGCAAATTTTAATGGCACTTTGTCATAATAATTAGTCGCCCCACCATCGATAAGTTGGTTTTCATTAATGCGGAAAGAGAGTAATACAGCTTTTTTTAACCATTGGTGAGTCACCCAGTCCCCATTGATTTTTTCTGCGACACGCATCTTACCGCTGTCGAGTAAATGAATACATTGATTAATGGCATCACGTGTTACCGTATCAACATTTGATGGGGTGATTTCAGCACGACGTTCAAATGCGGCTTCAATAATAGTTTGTAGTTGTTGCATCTCTCGTTTCCTTTAACTTTTAGTCCGTTAGCAAATTCAAATAGGCAAACAGTATAATATAATATGTCGTGATTTTTAAGTGGTTTGTCATATCATTAACTTTTTTAAGTAAAAATAAAAAATGATTTGTGGCATCTGTTCCAAAATAACAACAAATATCTGCCCTCATCTTCCTTTCAGTTAACATAGCGCTACCTTATGATAATCAAATTCAGCTATGCAAAATTTAGGATTTTCTTTAATTGAATTACTCATTGTTGTTTGTATTAGTGCCATATTAGCTAGTGTGGGTATTAACCATTGGCAAGCCCAAAAGTTGCGTAATGAATTAGAGATAACCACCAAACAATTAGCTTCTTTTTTGAGCGAAGTTCAAGTGAAAGCTTACACGAATAATGATAATTACTATCTTTATCTTTTTGTTTCACCTTGGTGCATAAGTATTACTCAAGGTGAAAAACCTCAATCTTGTCATCAAGGTTTATTGCAATTTATCAAGCCCGACAATTCAGTCGTTATTAGCGGATTGAATGATAACCAAAGCGCCACATTTTGGGGACGCCGTAATATGGCCAAAAATATCTCTTTCGAATTAAGTAATCGTATCGGTACCAGCAAAATCTTTGTTTCATCGCAAGGGCGTATCCGATTTTGCCGAAAAAGTAGCTACCTAACGGGGTTGCCGCCATGTTAAATCAGTCAGGATTTTCATTATTAGAAGCGTTAATCAGTATAACATTATCGACGATAATGGTGCTCGGCATAAGCTCTTTTTACACACAATTGCAAACCAATATTTATCATCATTATCAAAAAAAACATTTACAAACAATTGTTGAGCAAGGACTAGTAGGCTTATCAAAGGATATCAGACGAGCTGGATTTATTGCTAACGATCCAACAAAAATGACAGCAAAACCGATCGATATTACCTCAAATCCTTACTGTATAACGCTACGTTATGATAGCGAAATACGTAATGATTGGATCTATAACCCCAATTTCACCCGATATTCAGACATATTTAGCTATCGTTATAATCAAAAAAACATCGAGTACAAAACAGGCGAGCTTAATTGTCGAAGTTCGCAATGGGAAAAACTGTTCGATCCTGCTGAAGTGAAAATCACGCAATTTTCAATTAAACAGCAAAAAAATGGTTTGGAAATTACCCTTGCGGCAGAATTAAAACAAAACAAAAAAATTAATTATCAAATAACTAAATTTATAAAAAATGAAAATCCACTATCCCCCTAATTCGCTGTCAGGTTTCAGTACGATATCAATGGTCATTATATTAACCATTATTGGGTTGCTATTATTAACAGGATTTCATTCGTTAATCATTTCCGAACAAAAAACAATTATTAGTCAGACGCAATATTATCAACGATTTAATCAAGCAAGCTCAGCTTTACAATGGGCTATAACGCAAAATTGGCCGACACCAACGGATCAATGGCAATGCTTAATTGAAGCAAGATTTCAACTAAAAGCATGCATTAAAAAATCACTATTAAAAATTGATGACTATATTCTAGTCCGTGGCGAAGCGGAGCATTTTTATCTTTACCAATTGACCCATTATGACAGTCATAAACTTATCAGCCAACCAGGTCACTGGCTTGATTATTGCCCGGAAAAAAGGAGTATCGATTGTGAATAAGCCGCACCAAACAGGCTTTAGCCTTATCGAAGTTATGATAGCTAGCTTATTAATGTCAATCATCATGATAAGTTTCGTTGGTTATCAGAAAGTGTTATTTCACCAACAACACTATCTATCCAACTTTAAACAAGCGCAACACATCGCCTTTCAATTACTTGATAGTTATCCCGAAATTGCCAGTCATATTGTTCCGGATAATTGGCAATTTCACATTCATACTGAATCCTACCTTGCGTCTTGTAAAATGGTTAGCATCACAATAATGCCACCCAACCAAAAACAAGTTAAACAACAACGCCTTTTTTGCAACAATTAGCTTTTTATGACTTTAACTATAATTAGTTATTTCATTAGCCAACTATGAAGAATTTGCAAAACTTGTGCTGTTTTTTCGGCGTGGACATTATGCCCGGCACCTTCAACAAGTTCAATTATTGCATTGGGAAACTGTTCAAATATCGCTGGATAATCTTGATCGGTAATATAGGGTGAATCGCCACCACGAATAAATAAAGCTGGTTTTGTCCACGCAGTAGCAAGAGGCTGCCAATCACAAAGTTGTTGATACTGTTCAATAATGACTTTGGCATTAAATAGCCACTGCCCATTTTTGAATGATTTCAATAAAAACTGAATTGTCATATCCGATAAGCCTTGTTGCTGCATCATCGCAATAATCTGTTTTTTATCATTCAGTTGCATCATAAGGCATTGTGCTAATGCCTTCAAAACTAAAGCATTAGAAGAAGTGGGATACTTAACAGGTGCAATATCAATTGCGACCAATTTTTCAATGTTATCAGACATAATTTGAGTTAGCTCAAAAGCCACCTTGCCGCCCAAAGAGTGTCCGACAATGATTAATTTATCTAAGTGTAACTGATGAGAAAGTTCAGCCACATCCTCCGCCATATCCTTAAAATTCATTGAATCTGACCAAGGAGATAAGCCGTGATTTCTAAGGTCAATTTGAATTGTTGTATAGTCAGAACAAAAATCCCGAGCTAGCATATTTAAATTATCCAAACTGCCAAATACGCCGTGTATGAACAATATCGGTTGTCCACTCCCTTGTAATTTATAATTTAATTTCATCGGTTAACTCTGTTCATTATGTTGATAAATCGCATTAGATGTTAATTTTAGCAAGTGACAGATGATTAATTCAATAACCCCAAAGCACATAAATGTGATAGAATTTACGCCTTATTTTTTTATAGCGTTAAGTACTATGTTCCAAAATAATCCCCTACTTGCAAAGTTAAAACAAGAACTGCATCAACAAACTCCCCGTGTGGAAGGAATCGTTAGAGCCAATGAAAAAGGATTTGGTTTCTTAGATGTTGATAATAAAACCAGCTATTTTATCACTGTAGCAAAAATGAAAACCGTTTGTAACGGTGATAAGGTATCCGGTACGATCATCAGTTATGATGATAAAGAATCTTTTGAACCAGAAACGTTAATCGAAAGTTCACTACAAAGATTTATTGGTAAAATTGGGTTTCAAGACAAGGTCATGGTCATCTATCCTGAAAATATGCCTGCCAATTTCGCCATACGCTGTAAAATTAATAAAAAAGTGAGTGAAAGTCTAACCGAAGGGGATTGGGTTGTTGCTACACTGACTTCACATCCATTAGAGGAAGATAAGCGCTACTTTTTTGCTGAGGTCACTCAATTTATTGCTAGCAGCACCTCTAAATATCTATTGTGGTTGAAAACTTTAGCCCGTTATGCTTTAGAAGCACAAGCACCACAAGAAGACAATTTATCGATCACCGATAGTGAGCTGGAAAATCGACAAGATTTAACTGATATCGACTTTTTCACCATTGATAGTGAAGATACCCAAGATATGGATGATGCCATTGCCGTTGAAACAGATGAAAATGGCAATTATCAACTCTATGTCGCTATCGCCGATCCGACTGCCTATATTTTACCTGACAGTCATATCGATAATATCGCCAAAGAGCGAAACTTTACCACTTATTTGCCCGATTTTAATATTCCGATGCTGCCTAAAGCGTTGGCCGATGATCTGTGCTCTTTAAAAGCAAATCAAAAACGCCCTGCTATGGTATGCAAAATAACTATCGATCAGCATGGTGATATTGCGCCGAATAAAGTGATGTTTATACCAGCATGGATTGAATCAAAAGCCAAACTTTCTTATCACAATGTTTCTGACTTTTTAGAAAACGCTAACCAACTGGCAACTGATAATCAAAATATTGTCGATCAACTTAAATTATTATCCAATCTGGCTTCAATCCGAATAAATTGGCGTCAGCAAAATGCACTGGTGTTTAAAGACAGCAACGATTATCGATTTGTGCTTGATGAGGAACGGCAAGTTAAAGCAATTATTAAAGAGCCTCGCCGTACAGCTAATCGTCTTGTTGAAGAGATGATGATTTTGGCTAATCAAGCGTTAACGATGCAACTAAAAGACAAAGTCGGTTTTGGTATTTTTAATATCCACCTTGGGTTTGACAATAAATTTATTGAACAAATTTTAAAAGTATTGAACGACAATGGCATTACTGAATTTGACAAAGAGTCGTTACTCTCTTTTGAAGGTTATGTAAAACTGCGTCGCATGACTGAAGATAATAATTTCCTTGCCACACGGTTACGTAAGTTCCAAACCCCTGCTGACTTTTCAATTACCCCTCAACCGCATTATGGTTTAGGATTCGAAGCTTACGCAACATGGACTTCACCTATACGTAAATATGGCGATATGATTAACCACCGGTTGATTAAAGCTTATTTGCTTTCACAACCGCTTAACAAACCGGATAATGATCAATTAAAACTCATGAGTGATCGCCGTAAAATGCTTCGCTACGCTGAACGTGATATCGCTGATAATCTTTATGCTCAATATCTATCGGACAAAATTGGGCAAACTTTTGAAGCTGAAATAATTGACATTAATCGTGGCGGTATAAGAGTACGAATGAGTGATATTGGTGCTTTTGCCTTCGTGCCTATTTCGATGATTCACCCGGTGCGTGAAGAGATAGTTTCAATACCGGAAGATGGTATCATCAAAATTAACGATCAAGTTTGTTATAAACTTGCTGATTCGGTGCAAATTGTTATTCATCAAATAAAAGGCGAAAACCAATCAATTATTGCCAAATTAGTTAAATAAAAAAACATAAGATAGTTAATCGGAATTAATGGATTAATTATCTTTATTTTTTTCTAACATAAGTGAGTAAACTATAAATAAAAATTGATGATATTTTTAATCATTAACCCTTTTTTTTATTAATAATATCTGATATCTTTCATGCTTAATTTGACTAGCTACTGTGAGGAACAATATGATGTCAATTCACGGACATGAAGTTTTACAAATGATGAACGGTAATGATTATACCGAATCTTCTTTATTAAAAGCGATTGTTGAAAAATTTGGCGCTGATGCTAAATTTCATACCTGCTCAGAAACTGACATGAACGCACAGCAACTTATCGAATTTCTAAAACAGAAAGGCAAATTTAAACCTGCCAACATTCAACAAACTGCATTCACAGTCAATACTGATAAAATATGCCGACATTAGTAATTTAAATACCCAATTATAATTAATCTGTTTTTTATATATAAATTTAATTTAATCATTTAGTGTATTTAAGAAGAATATGAGTATATAATTTTCCGCTGCTATGATACAAGTCAATGTGGCAAGGTGAAATACCTTGAAATTACAACTCAAGAATATGTTCATGGAATTTGATATATGAAAATAAGTAATATCCTTACATGCGCCATTGTTTCTATTCTTGTCGCAGGTTGTGCTAACAATAATCTCTCGCCAACCAATACCGTTAAAGGGAAAACCTCAGCAACAGAACAATTGCTTTTACTCAGGCATCAAACTGAATCTAATAATGACTACGTTGTAACTGCGAAAAACCAATTACATCAAATGTTGGGTAATAAATATTTTAATAATTATGTGATTAAGCATGGTTTATTAAACTGTGCCAGTGATACCAACCAATCGTCTTGTGTGTTGAGCTTTTATCTTAACCATTATTATAAATTAAAATATGACGCCCAACTCAAGAAAGTCATTGAAGAGAGTCAAGCTCAACAAAATATTGAACTAAGCAAAATTAAAGCCAGCCCGACCAATATTAACAATTATTGCCAAAGATCAGCTGATTTTACCTTAGCAATTTATGCCAAAGATAAATCAAAAATAGCAAATTATTATCAACCATTGTTCAAAATGACTGAACAAGACGTCTCAACATTGCAAAATAAAATTCTTAAAGATAACTATTCACAATTTTTAATCAGTGAAAATCCAACCATTCTTCAAGAAATAAAGGCTGACTATGTTGAAAAATGCTTAAGTGATCCTGAAAGTAACATTATTAACTATTTTAATATTTTTAGATAATACTAATGCGAGTCTTTTATGTACAATTTATTTTCAATTAGTCAATATAGTAAAAAATTAACTTGCAAACTCCTATTTGTGGCTTCTGTGACTTGCGTGAGTTTTTCTGCGTTAGCTTTTTCGTTCGATGACGTCGCTGAAAAAGCAGAGAATTTATCAAAAAAAGATTACGTCCAACCTTCGAAAAATATACCGAGTGAATTAGCCTCTTTACAATTTGCCGATTATCAGAAAATATTATTCAACCATGATAAAGCTTATTGGAACGACCATAAAAGCCGGTTTAAATTAGAGTTCTACCATGAAGGTATGTACTTTGACGTACCTGTTAAAATCAATGAAATAGTTAATAATGAAGTACATGAAATCCAGTATGATCCTAGCTACTTTGATTTAAGCCAACTCAAATTAGATAAGATTGAAAACAAACATCTTGGTTTTGCCGGATTTAAAGTTCACTACCCAATTAATTCACCAACTAAAACCGATGACGAAATTTTTACAGCGCTTGGCGGTTCGTATTTCCGTGCGGTCGGTAAAGATCAACGCTATGGACTTTCGGCGCGTGGTTTAGCCATTGACACGGGTGAAATGTCTGGCGAAGAGTTTCCTCGCTTTAAAGAGTATTGGATCGAAAGACCCGAAGCCAATCAAAAGCATCTGGTAATTTATGCCCTTCTTGATTCACCTCGAGTGACAGGCGCATATAAAATCGTACTCGTCCCGAGTATTGATACAACGGTGACGGTTGAAGCAAAAATATTTTTCCGTGATTCGGTAAAAAAATTGGGTATCGCACCACTTACCAGCATGTTCTTATTTGGACCAAACCAACCATCGCCACTCTTAAATTATCGTCCTGCAATGCATGATTCGAATGGTTTATCGATTTTGGCGAATAATAATGAATGGATTTGGCGACCATTAAATAACCCGAAACGATTATCTTTTTCATCATACAGTTTAGAAAATCCTAAAGCATTTGGTTTAATTCAACGTGATAAAGGTTTTGAAGACTATCAAGATCTTGATGATCACTACGAAAAACGTCCTAGTGTCTGGGTTGAAACGCTCAACAATTGGGAAAAAGGCCGGGTAGAATTGGTCGAAATTCCAACTGCTGATGAGACTAACGACAATATTGTCGCTTTTTGGGTACCTCAAAAAGAGTATAAATCGGGAGATAGCTTATCGTTTAAATATCGTTTACATTATACGTTAAATGAGCTCAAGCGTTATCCTGATAATGTCGCAAGAGCAACCAGCACACGCTTATCACTTGGGGATATTAAACAAGCTAATTTAATTCGTAAACTCGACGGATCTAATGCCTATGTTATTGATTTTGAGGGGCCTGAGTTATCCGATAAAGTGCCAGTTAAAGTGATTTCAAGCATTAACAACGGCTCAATTGTAAGCAGTGATGTCCAATATAATTCGGTTACCAAAGGATGGCGTGTAATTGTGCGGTTTAATGTTGATGACAGTAAAAAAGCAACCGATATCCGTATTCAATTAGCATCACAAGCAACAAATGAGGTCTTATCTGAAACTTGGAGCGGGCAATACCCTGCACAATAATTATAATAATTTAAAAAAATATGAAAAAAGATTACTTTAAGAATCTACCTGACGCCGACAATTGGCGTCAGACATCTGAAAACAATATTCCACCAACTGACGATGTTGAATTTATTAAGTACCGTCTGGATCAAGTTGGTGACACTTCAGCTTTTATTGATGAAAGAAAGCAGCAGCCTAGTTACCCTAAAGTTGAGCGAGTTTCAATCCAACCTCAAAAATGGAATGAGCGTTTTAAAGCCAAATCAAAACTTGGCATTAATATTATGGCGTTAATCCGTCGCTTTATCATGTTTGCCCTTATTGTGACACAAACTTACTATGGCACGGTTTACTTATCTTCATTACTACCTTATCAAAGCTGGCAAAAAATTAATTTTATGGCTAACTGGGATATCAACCCGGAGCTTGCCATTTACAGCATTATACCTTACATCATTCAAGGATTTATAATTGGCCTGTTTGCCATTTTATTTTGCTGGATATCTATCGGGTTTTGGACTAGCATAATGGGCTTAATCCTAGCTGTGATAAGAAAAGATCGTTATACCATTCCAATTCCCCAAAACCCAGCCGAGCACATTAATTCTAATCATCGTACCGCATTGGTGATGCCGATTTGTAATGAAGATGTTGCTCGAGTTTTTGCTGGTCTACAAGCTACTTATCAATCGCTAGCCGAAACCGGACATGCGAGCTGTTGTGACTTTTATATTTTAAGTGATACTAACGATCCGGATCTCTATGTCAACGAGTTAAAAGCATGGACGCAGTTCAATGCACAAAAGCAAGATGACGGGTGTAACATCTACTATCGTCACCGTAAACGCCGTGTGAAACGCAAAAGTGGCAATATCGATGATTTTTGCCGTCGCTGGGGACATCTTTATGAATATATGATGATCCTCGATGCAGACAGCATAATGACCGGCGATTGTATTTTAAAAATGATCGCCATGATGGAGATAACACCAAAAGCCGGGATTTTACAATCACCACCAAAATCGGTCAGAATGACAACGCTTTATGGTCGTATTCAGCAATTTGCTAACCAGATCTACAGCGATATTTTCTGTTCTGGTACACACTTTTGGCAATTAAGTGAAGCGCAGTATTGGGGTCATAATGCGATGATCCGCTTAAAACCTTTTATTGAGCACTGCATTTTATCACCAATCCAAAAACGCAAAGGCCCAATACACATATTGTCACATGATCTGGTTGAAGCAACCTTAATGCGACGTGCCGGCTATGGTGTTTGGATCGCTTACAATATTAACGGTAGTTATGAAGAACTACCCGGCAATATGATAGAAGATCTCAAACGTGATAATCGCTGGTGTATGGGAAACTTAATTAACCTAAGATTAATTTTTAAAAGTGGTATCAAACTGACGCATCGCGTGATGTTTATAACCAGTGGCATGGCTTATATCTCGTCACTACTGTGGTTAGTGTTTTTAATATTTTCTACCCTTTTATTGCTGGTATTTAATATTTCTGAACCCCAGTATTTTTTCCAATCGAATCAGTTTTATCCTACTTGGCCTCGGTGGAATGAACAATTAGCGATACAGCTTTTATCGACAACAATGGTATTACTGTTTGCACCTAAATTTTTTAGTTACGGCATTATTATCGCCAGAACAGGGGCAAAAGATGTCGGTGGCATTTTCAAATTAACCTTATCAATACTGATCGAAATGCTTTGGTCGATGATTCTTGCGCCTATTCGCATGATTTTCCATAGTAAATTTGTATTAAAAGCATGGCTTGGCAGCAAAATACAGTGGAAATCGCCTTCACGAAATGATGATGCGTTAACATGGGGTGAATCATTCTATTTCTGCTGGCCACTATCACTATTAGGCATCGTTTGGCTTGCAATTATTATTTGGTTAAATCCGCAATTTACTTATTGGTATATCGCCATACTTATACCACTAACTATTTCGCCGTTAGTCATTCGAGTATCGGGATTATCAAGTTTAGGAATAAAAGCCAAAAAGGCAGGACTATTTTTAACACCGGAAGAAACTCATCCGGCAAAAGCAGTGCGTTTAACTGGCGAATATTTAGTCCAAACTCGAGCTGCTTTTGTCGAGCATGGTTTTGTTATGGCGCTTGTCGATCCTGTTTATAATGCGCTTACTTGCGCATTGTCGACATCAAGGCACTTACCTAATAGCAAAAATCAACAAAAACGCGCCGAACTTATCGAGCACTATCAACAAGTTGATTTAGAAAAAATAAGTCAAGAACAGCAATTAATGATTTTAGAAGATCCTATTATACTTTCTGCACTACATCGCCATATTTGGCTACAACAAGAAAAATACGACAATTTGTTCACATTGTGGCAAAATGAACGCCAACAATAAGAGATAGGGTGAGTAACACCCTATTTCTCTTCTTTTTTAGTAACTGATCAATTCCATGGATATTTTTTATGACTTGGCAACCTACTGCATCTATAAATAATTTACTTAAGCGAGCTAAAATTGTTTCTCAAATAAGACAATTTTTTACCGATCGCTGTATATTAGAAGTTGAAACACCGATTTTAAGTCAATATGCAGTAACAGATGTTCATTTAAGTTCTTTTCATACACAATATTTAAAACCTGGGGAAGATGAAGGGCAACAAGGGCGTAAGATGTCATTAATTACTAGCCCTGAGTACCATATGAAACGCCTACTAGCTGCTGGTAGTGGACCGATTTATCAGCTGGTTAAATGTTTTCGTAACCATGAAGAAATTAGCCGAATTCATAATCCGGAATTCACTATGCTTGAATGGTATCGAATTCAGTTTGATATGATGCAAATGATCAATGAAGTTGATGATCTGCTACAAACAGTTTTAGATTGTGAACCGGCTGAACGAATTAGCTACCAAAAAGTTTTTCAACGTCATCTTAACATCGATCCGTTAGAAGCTGACCATGCAACTTTAGTTAATGCGCTGACTCAACTCAATGTTGAAATTGATGCTAATAATTTTGACAGAGATACACTACTACAATGCTTGTTCTCCTTCGGGATTGAACCTCACATTGGTCAAGATAAGCCTGTTGCAGTGTTTAATTTCCCTGCATCACAAGCGGCACTTGCCGCCATTAGTTCAGAAGATCATCGTGTAGCCAGCCGTTTTGAGTTTTACTACAAAGGGGTCGAACTTGCTAACGGCTTTAAAGAGCTGACAAATCCACAAGAACAAAGAATGCGTTTTGAGCAAAACAACATTGATCGTGCTAATCAAAATTTACCACCTCAAAATATTGATATTGAACTACTAGCGGCCATGGAATCAGGTCTACCTGATTGTGCTGGGGTTGCAGTCGGTTTAGATCGATTAATCATGTTAGCACTCAACGCTGATAGTTTAGATGATGTCATGTCATTTACTTTTGAAAGGGCTTAATTATGCTAGAAACGTTAAGCTCAATTGACTGGATTTTAGTAACAATCAGTGCAGTAGCACTGATTTTATTGATTCTGGTTATTAAACTTAAATTATCTTTAAATAATTTAGATCAAATATTTGAGCTGCAATTCACGCAAAAAAACCAAGAAAATCAAACATTAATTTTACAAGTTAAACAGCTTGATGCGCAATTGAATCAGTATCGTGAACAACATATTGCCCAAAATATCAAAATAAGTGAGCTAAAAACCCGGTTAGAAGAGACGTTAAGTTCTGCCCATGAAAAGCAAATCCTGCTTGAACAAAGTGAACAGCGTTTAACCACCCAATTTGAAAATCTGGCTAATCGTATTTTTGAAAGCAGTGGTAAAAAAATTGAGCAACAAAATAAGCAAAGTTTGGATTTTCTGCTTTCACCACTAAAAGAGCAATTAGAAGGGTTTAAAAAGCAAGTTCAAGACAGTTTTGGACAAGAAGCCAAAGAGCGCCATACCTTAACCCACGAAATTCGTAACTTGCAACAACTTAATGAGCAGATGACCAAAGAGGCAACTAATCTTACCAATGCTCTAAAAGGTAATAATAAAACGCAAGGTAATTGGGGTGAGTTTATTCTAAGCCAAATTTTGGATAATTCCGGATTGCGAATGGGGTATGAATATGAAACTCAAGTCAATTTAACCAATGAAAATAAGCAACGTCTACAACCGGATGTGATTGTTCACCTTCCTCAAGGAGGTGATGTGGTTATCGACTCTAAAGTAACGCTGGTTGCTTATGAGCGCTTTTTTAACAGTGACGATGAGGTAGCTCGCGCTAAAGCCATGAGCGAACATTTAACCGCAGTACGAAATCATTTAAAACAGTTAAGTCAAAAAGATTATCATAAATTAATTGGTATCAATTCGCTTGATTACATTTTAATGTTTATTCCGGTTGAGCCTGCGTTTTTATCCGCAATTGATAACGATCCGGCATTAATCAACGATGCACTAAAAAATAACATAATGATAGTTAGCCCAACAACGCTGTTAGTCGCACTACGGACTATCCATAATTTATGGCGATACGAATATCAAAATCGAAATGCCGAACTGATTGCCGATAAAGCAAGTAAATTATATGACAAAATGCGAGGCTTTATTGAGGATATGGAAGGATTAGGCAATTGCTTAGATAAAGCACAACAGACCTATCAAAGCTCAATGAACAAATTAGCAAAAGGTCGTGGCAATGTTATTGGTCAAATCGAACGCTTTCGAGAGTTAGGCATCGAAGTAAAAAAACCAATAAACCCGGATATAGCACTATTATCGATAGATGAACTGGAGCAAGAAAACGAAAATTAACTATTTTTGTCAAGAAGTTTCAGAAAATACCTACGTTTCAGTATAAAATATCGTAATTCACCATGATTAAAAATACGTGTATACTCATTTAGCAAAGCAAAAAGAAGGAGTACATTATGGCAAAAAAACAGGATAAAGAACCGAGTTTTGAAGAAACAATCAAACAACTCGAAACTATCGTGACTCAACTGGAAAATGGTGATTTACCATTAGATGAGGCGTTAAACGAATTCGAGAAAGGCATAAAACTGGCTAGAGCCGGGCAAAAACAGCTCAGCCAAGCTGAACAACGTATTCAAATTTTACTGTCTGAAAATAGTGAAGCACAATTATCAGAATTTGAACTTGATGATAATGAATAATCTTAAGCCTTTGCAGCAACGAATCAATTCCTTCTTAACCGATTATATATCGCAGTGTGAACACTCAAACCTACAACAAGCAATGAGTTACAGCCTGCTAGCCGGCGGTAAGCGCATTCGACCTGTGTTAGTCTATTTAACCGGTCAGATGTTTAACTGCCCACTGACTAAGCTTGATTCAGCTGCGGCGGCAATTGAAGCAATTCACACTTACTCATTAATACATGATGATTTACCGGCAATGGATAATGATGATCTTCGGCGAGGAAAGCCAACTTGCCATATCCAGTTTGGTCAAGCCCAAGCTATACTTGCCGGCGATGCATTACAATCGTTGGCCTTTAGTTTAATATCAGAGTGTGAAAATATTAATGATCAAATCAAAGTCAATATGATAGCAGAGCTTGCTCGTGCAAGCGGTTTATCGGGGATGTGCTTAGGTCAGTCACTGGATCTGCAAGCAGAGCACCAAACTATTTCACTTGAACATCTACAGCAAATTCACCGATTTAAAACTGGTGCCCTTATCAAAGCTGCTGTACGCTTAGGTGCTTTTGCCAGTGGTGATATTGCCCTACCCTATTATTCGATGCTGGATAACTATGCTCAAGCGATTGGATTAGCTTTTCAAATTCAAGATGATATTTTAGATGTCATCGGCGATCAATCTATCATGGGAAAACCTCAAGGATCGGATATTGCACTTAAAAAGAGTACTTACCCGGCACTTGTTGGTTTACAAACTGCGACTAACATGACTAAAGCGCTACATACTCAAGCTATCGATAGTCTGAAGAAAATACCTTATAATAGTCAACCACTGCAAGATCTTGCTGATTATATTATTAATCGAAATAGTTAACCAATAACTTAATGGCAAAAATGAATTTAGACAATTACCCGTTATTAAAACACATTAACTCGCCTGAGGATCTCAGACGATATCCGCTATCGCAACTAGCGGCTATCTGCCATGAGTTAAGACAATACTTGCTTGCCAGTGTCAGCCAGTCTAGTGGTCATTTAGCATCGGGACTTGGAGTCGTTGAGCTAACTACCGCTTTACATTATGTCTATCTCACACCATTTGATAAAATTATATGGGATGTAGGGCACCAAGCTTATCCACATAAGATCTTAACCGGACGCCGTGATCAGATGTTAACCATACGTCAAAAAGACGGTTTACGTCCCTTTCCACATCGTGATGAAAGTGAGTATGATGTCCTTACAACCGGTCACTCCTCCACCTCAATTAGTGCGGCTTTAGGCATTGCCATTAGTGAACAAAAAAAACAGTCTGGACAAAAAGTTGCTGCCATTATAGGTGACGGCGCATTAACTGCCGGTATGGCTTTTGAAGCGATGAATCACGCAGGACATATTAAGCCCGATATGCTGGTTATTGTTAATGACAATGATATGTCGATATCTGAAAACACTGGCGCACTGAATCAACATTTAACTCAAATTTTAGCCAGCAGAACCTACGCATCTTTTCGTGAGAGCGGAAAACGCGTGCTTGAAAATATTCCGCCATTAAAAGAACTTTTTAAAAAGACCGAGGAGCATTTAAAAGGTTTAGTCACACCGGCAATACTTTTTGAAGAGCTAGGATTTAACTATATTGGACCAATTGATGGCCACGATATTGAAAATTTAGTCAGCACGTTACAAAAAGTTAAGCAGTTAAAAGGCCCACAGCTACTTCATGTGATCACTCAAAAAGGCAAGGGCTATGCGCCGGCTGAAAAAAATCCCACTTTGTGGCACGGTGTTCCTAAATTTAATCCTGTTGACGGTGTATTACCAGCCGCCGATAAAATTACTCCAACCTATAGTCAAATCTTTGGCGATTGGTTGTGCGAAGTGGCAAAAACGGATAAACGCTTAATGGCAATCACACCGGCTATGAGTGAAGGTTCCGGCATGACTGAATTTGCCCGCCTTTATCCCGAACAATTTTTCGATGTTGCCATTGCCGAGCAACATGCCGTCACACTCGCAGCAGGTTTTGCTATTAGTGATTTAAAGCCTGTTGTGGCAATTTATTCAACCTTCTTACAGCGGGCTTATGATCAGCTTATACATGATGTTGCCATTCAAAACTTACCGGTACTATTTGCGATCGATCGAGCCGGTATTGTTGGTGCCGACGGTGAAACACATCAAGGTGCTTTTGACTTAAGTTATTTGCGCTGTATCCCAAATATGGTCATAATGACACCGAGTGATGAAAACGAATGTCGGCGAATGCTAAATACCGGTTATTTGCATAATGGACCTTCTGCTGTGCGTTATCCTCGAGGAGAAGGAACAGGCGCTAGTTTGACACCACTTACAACAATTCCAATAGGTGAGTCGAGATTATGCCGAACAGGTGAAAACATTGCTTTACTCAACTTTGGCACATTATTGCCTGAAATTTTACAAGCCGCTGAGCAAATTAATGCTACAGTCATTGATATGCGTTTTGTCAAACCATTGGATGAAAAAGTCCTTTTGCACATTAGCCAAAGCCATAATATACTTGTTACTGTTGAAGAAAACAGTATTAAAGGTGGCGCCGGAAGTGGCGTCAATGAATTTTTATTATCGAAAAAAATAAAATGTGATATTTTAAACATCGGTTTACCTGATGAGTTTATCCCACAAGGCTCACAAAATGAGATCCGTTCAGAAATGGGATTGAACTGTGAACATATAATCGAAAAAATTAATGAATTTAAAAAACGATAGGTTAAATATGGAAACTCAAGCTGTCACGATTCAAATTTTTGGACGAACTTTAAAGTTTAACTGTCCGGTAGATGAAGTTGACGCATTAAAAAGTGCCGCTCAAGATCTTGAAACCCGATTAACAAATTTACGAGAAAAATCGCCCCAGATTGGTAGCGATCAACTTATCATGACTGCAGCACTCAATATTTCTTATGAATTGACTAAAGAAAAAGAAAAAAGCAATGAATTTAGTAATCGTTTAAAAATGTTACAACAATTGCTTGATTCAGCTCTTAATACCAACATCTAACCAAATAATTTGTAAATTTAACACAAATACTATTGTATGATTTTCTAAATTTTGTATTATGTTAACCATCTCTGAGATGTTCGCGAGAAGGGTTAGTCCCCTGAGCCGATATTCTTTATTTTAGAACGGTGTGATTTTTAATTGGTGTGTATGCCTTATTTATAAGGAAACCTAAAAATTAAAACATATTGTTCACCTTGAACCTTGGGTTCAAGGGTTACAACCTTAACGACATCTTGGAGTGTTTTACCCCTTACGTTGCTGAAGATTAATCATGAATATTCGTCAGTTCATCCGTCAAAAAAGACGCCAATTGTCTAACCATGAACGCCAACTTGCTCAGCAAGCGATTTATCAGAAAATTGCTAATCATGATGTAATTAAAACAGCTCAAAATATCGGTATCTTTCTGTCGTTTGATGGCGAAGTTGACACCAAACCGATTATTGAATATTTATGGCAACAAAATAAATCGGTCTACTTGCCAGTAATTCACCCTTTTGTGCCTTACCATTTATTATTTTTGAAGTTTACGCCCGATACGCCACTTAGCCAAAATCAATATGGCATTTTACAACCTGCCTTAAATGTATCAAACGTTTTACCCTCCCCACAGCTTGATGTTATTTTTACACCACTGGTAGCATTTGACGACCGAGGATTTCGTATCGGTATGGGGGGTGGCTATTATGATCGCTTGCTTGAAAACTACCAACAACAGCAAATTTATCCTATCGGGTTGGCATTTGCCTGCCAAAAAATTGATCATGTTGATAATCAGCATTGGGATGTTCAATTACCGGAAATCATTTATGCTTAATCTAGTTAACGAGTCATTCTCATATTCATTACCGCTCATAGCGAGATTAAAAAATAATTAATTTGTTTTTTCTACAATTAAAAGCCAATTTAGTTATATAATAAATCGAGCAATATCTTTTTTTACACGCATCACCGTCTTTATCTTATTCCTTAATAAATTAATTTTTCAATAAAATCAGTCACAACTCTTTAACTATAAAGGTACGATCTAATAACCAGAAGGAGTGTTGCAATGTCAGAAAAAAAAGAACTCACCACCAATAATGGTGCCCCTATTGCCGACAATCAAAACTCTCGCACTGCAGGCCCTCGTGGACCAGTATTGATTGACGACTATCAATTGATCGAAAAACTCGCTCAGTTTAACCGTGAAAATATTCCGGAAAGACGAGTGCATGCCAAAGGCTCCGGTGCACATGGAACATTCACCGTCACCAATGATATTACTCAATATACCTATGCCAGTATCTTTGCCAAAGTAGGCAAACAAACTCCCGTTTTTGCTCGATTTTCAACTGTTGGCGGTGAACGTGGTTCATCTGACACGGCACGTGATCCACGTGGATTTTCAGTAAAATTTTACACAGATCAAGGTAACTGGGATATCGTCGGTAATAACACGCCAGTATTTTTTATTCGTGATGCACTCAAATTCCCGGACTTTATTCATACGCAAAAACGCGATCCTAAGACCAACTTAAAAGATCCGCAAATGATGTGGGACTTTTTTTCTTTATCGCCAGAATCACTTCATCAGGTAACGATTCTATTTTCTGACCGAGGCATTCCGGACGGGTTTCGGCATATGCATGGTTTTGGTAGCCATACTTATAGTTTAATCAACAAAGACAATGTACGAACTTGGGTAAAATGGCATTTTAGAACGGAACAAGGTATTAAAAATATTCATCCTAAAAAAGCCGCAGAACTCGACGGTAGCAATCCTGATTCAGCACAAGAAGATCTCTTTAATGCCATTGAACAAGGTGACTATCCTAAATGGCGACTTTATATACAAGTGATGAGTGAAGAACAAGCGAATAACCACCCGGAAAACCCATTTGATGTCACTAAAGTTTGGTCGCAAAAACAGTTTCCACTTATTGAAGTCGGTGTTATGGAGCTTAATCGTAATCCGGAAAACTATTTTGCTGAAGTAGAACAAGCCGCATTTGAACCAAGTAATCTCGTACCCGGTACCGGCTTATCACCGGATAAAATGTTACAAGGGCGGGTTTTTGCTTATGCCGATGCGCACCGTTATCGAATTGGTACAAACTACCAACAATTACCAATCAATGCACCTAAATGTCCGGTACACAATTATCAACGTGACGGAGCTATGCGCTTTTATACGCCGGATAATGCACCAAACTATGAACCAAATAGTGTTGATAGCGCACCTAAACAACAACCGCAGTATGCTGAGCCACCGATGCATGTCCCTGCTGGTACAATGGATAGACACGATCATCGTGTTGACGGTGATTACTACTCCCACCCACGTGCATTATTTAATTTGATGCGTCCGGATCAAAAACAACTGCTTATTGATAATATTGTCACTTCAATGAAAAACGTCGATCGTGATATTCAAATTAGACAGCTTAAACATTTCTATAAAGTACATCCCGATTATGGTTCAGGTGTAGCAAAAGGGTTAGGTGTTGAAGTTGATCTAATCAAAAGCTAAAAAGCCAAATAATAGTGCCGACACCATTGTGTCGGCATTGGCCTTTGTCTTGATAGAGATAAATGTTAATACCCTTACTGTATCTCCTCACATGTTTCATAGACCTTGTCAAACTTATCGGGCTGATTAGTCATTACAAGAGAAAATGAATGGTATAAATGCCAAATTAAAGTATTTTCAGCCTTAACTTCATAACTTATGCTATCAGAGTAGCTACATTTTGGTTCTAACTCGATAAAATATTTGACGTCTTTAAAGTAGCTTGATTTTATCTCACATGAAATCATTTCTTGCCCGGTATAATCATCCAGTTTACCTTTTTGATAATTGATAAACCGATTACCGGAATAACAAGGCTCATCAATCACATTTTTATTATTTAATTCGGTCAACATCACCCACTTGCCATAATTTTCATGCTCCAAATGAGGCTTAGCATTTACCACAAACATAAAAACGATAAAAATAAATAGCAGTCTTTTCATGGTTTAGCTCATTGAACTTGATTGATTAGAAATGGCTTATTAAAATCTTTAATTGCTATATTGAAAGAATTTTTTGTATTTAAAATGTTATTGAGAAGATAAACGAAAAATAAAACTAAGCTATTTCACTATTGATCCATAACTGCCTATTCCTACAATCAAATCTGATCCATTTGCTTTGTCACCCTAAATATAATGCCGATTAACGTTAATCGGCATTGATTATCTGATGAAGCTATTGTTTAATGATTTGTTTCAGTTTTGCCAATAAACCCGAATAATCAACTTGATTAAAATGGGTAACATCCACTTCGATCAACTGCCCCAAAGCAAACTCGTCGTACTGTCTAGTTTGACAGATTTGATAAAATTGTGATTTAGTGACTAAATCGTCGGCCAAACTACGATCTTCAAGTTTATCGCCATAGTGATAGTGCTGCATAATATGACTCAAATGCCGTTCCGGCGAGCGGTCTCGTTGATAGCGACGTTGCCATAACACATCAAAATCAGCAATTAGGCGGATTGTGATGACTTGATAATGATACTTTTGCGCCAACTCACTCAGTCGCTTTTTTTGCTTATCACTAAAGGGGTATTCAGAAATAATAATGCGTTTACCGGCATCCATATACAGTTGTAAAACACCATAATAAAAATGCCAAACTTTGTGCTCAAGTGCCTGCTTTTCAGCTTTCGAATTAAAACCAACTGAGTCAGCATATAAAACTTTCGCTTCATCGGGTGTTATCACGAAACTATCTTTAAATTGTTGTTGCAATTTATTAACCAGATAAGTCTTTCCTGTACAAGGGCAGCCAGCGAGTAAAATTAAATATTTACGCATACTCACGCTCACTTAGTTTACACAATTATTGGTATTGAGAAATAAACGCATTTTATGCTTCACTATCTCTTTAACCGCCTCATTAGCTGGAATAATATTATGGCGTAATGATTGATTAATTTCAGTCTGGGAAAATTTATCTTTTGCAACTTGTGTCCAGTTAACTAATAACTCTGTGCCAACATTAAATTTACGTATACCGTTATTAATCAGTTCCGGATAATCCTCCTCTTTGACTCCTGTTCCGCCGTGAATGACCAAAGGAATATCAACCTTAGCATGAATTTCTTTCAATAACGGTATATTTACCTCTGTTTTTGACTTAAATTGCCCATGATTGGTACCTATAGCAATGGCTAAAGCATCAATTCCCGTTGCTTTTACAAATGCCAGTGCATCTTCAGGTTTGGTATAAACTTTATCGTTAGCATCAACATGAACACCTTCCTCTGTTCCGCCGATTGTCCCTAATTCGCCTTCAACTGATACGCCATGAGCATGGGCATATTCCACCACCGCGCGGGTTTTTAAAATGTTTTCTTTAAATGGTAGTGAAGATCCGTCAAACATGACCGAAGTAAATCCGCTATCAATCGCCTGCTTTATATCATCAAAATTTTTAGCATGATCGAGGTGCAATACCGCATCGACTATCTCTTCATCGGCAATAGCTTTTACGGCATTGACTAAAACTTTAAAGCCAATATACCTTGCGGTATCAACGCTTGTTTGGATGATAATTGGTGCGCCAACCTCTTTTGCCGCCCGTAACATCGCAGGTAACATTTCTAAATTATGCGTATTAAACGCACCAACAGTGAAATTTAATTTTTGAGCTAATAAAGTCACATCTTTAAGTGTGGTGTACATAATTATTTCCTTTAATCTCGTTGAATAGTCATCTGTTTAGCAATATTGCGCATAGCATCCATTTTATTCATCCAAATATCGATATCAGCCAATGAGCCATGCTGAGCGGCATAAGCTCGCTTAGCGTTATACAAATTCATTAATGTTTTATAACCCTCGCCAATTGATTTCTTATGCTGTTGGCTCTTTTCTAAATACTCAATAGCCAAATCAATATGATTTAATTGATGATAAAGCAAGCCGATTTGTTCACATGATGAGGCTAATATCAGCAAATCATCGGTCTTTTCGATCTGCGCCAATAATGGGCTAATCTTTAGCTCAATCTGTTCAATTTGCTGAGCTGTCAGACTGCTTTTAACCTCTGAATCGGGAGCGAGATTTGTTTTAGGTGCCTTTTTTTTAAAAAAGTTAAACATGTCAAACTCCTAAACTAAAAGTGCTTCAATATCGGGCTTAATATCCACGCATAAAGCAGTGCCACGGTGACAGTATCAACATCAGTTGCCGTTGCATTGATAAACCCCATTTGATTAAAGATAGTAACAAGCAAAGCAGGCAGCAAAGTAATAAATATCCCATGCGCAATACCGCCGATAAGCGCACCACGGCGACCACCAACTGCATTACCAAAGATCCCTGCCGTACCGCCGGCAAAAAAGTTGGTTAACATTCCCGGTAAAATCATCGCCAGACCAAAGGCAGGTAGCGTTAACATGGCAATTACGGTACCTATAGAGGTGGTAATAAAACCTAAAATCACCGCATTTGGGCTATAAGGGAAAAATACCGGGCAATCAAGCGCCGGAATTGCATTCGGTACAACTTTCATTGCGATACCTCTAAATGCCGGAACAATTTCACCGAGTAATAACCTCACGCCAGCAAGTAACACATAGATTCCAACGACAAATATTATCGCTTGGGTAAAGGCATAAATGACGTAATTTTGACTACCGGATAAGGTTGAAGCATACGCTTCACCAGCGAAAAGAGCGGTAATAATATAAAGCGGGATCATAACCACCATGACGGATAAATAAGTATCTTGCAAAAATTCAAATGATTTAGGCAACTTCATATCTTCAATAGAACGCTTGTTTTCACCTCGCTCCCCTACCAGATAAGCTACGCCAGCCTCGAATAAATAGCCAATTGTACAAAAGTGCCCTAATGCAATGTCATTGGATCCGGTCACTTTACGAATAATGGGTTGGGCAATGGCAGGCATAAATACAGCAAAAAGTGCACCAATAAACCCGCCAACCAAAATTAGTGTTATTCCGGACAGTCCGGCAAAACTACCAAATACCGTTGTCATTGTTGCCATCCATAAAATAGCCTGCCCAGTTAAAAAAATGTATTTCCAACGTGTAAAACGAGCAATAAGAATATTGAAGATAAAGATCATCAAAAACGTTAGAGCAATATCACGACCTAATCCTAACTGATTCATTGCTTGCCCGTTAATTGCTTCAATTGAGGGAATAATGCCTTGCATATCAAAGCCAGCGGTAAAGATATGCCCAAAATAGGTCAAACTTCCCACAATGATACTGGATCCGGCATTGAGTACTTGAAAACCCAATAAGGTTTTCAGTGAGCCGGAAATAATTTGTCCAACGGATTTACGTTGCAAAATCAACCCAAACATAGCAATTAAGCTAATGGTTATCGAAGCTTGAGTTAAAATATTGTCGATAATAAAGTTAATCACATTCATGGTAGTCTCCTTTTTGTGGATTTAAAGCAATCCCTTTTGTTGCAATACTGGACTTAACTTCTCATCAATTTCCGCTTTTGATACTATATTTTTAAGATAGACCACTGCGGTTTGTTCACTGATATTGAATTTAGCAAACTGAGGGCGGAAATTTTCAGCTGTGATGATAATATCGGCCTTGGTTGAGGCCGCAGATGAAATATCGGTGTGATCTAACTTGGCTTCGATACCTTTTGCTTTTAATACATCTTCGGTTGCCATTTGTGCAGCAAAACTACTGCCTAACCCTGCACCACATACAAATAAAATGGTTAAATTACTCATGTTCTATTCTCCTTCGGATTTAACTATTCAATCCGATTTTGCTTCATTAAATAAAATTGACTTAAATTGCGTTATGCTTTGACATTTGGTTAAGTGCTCCAGTTTTTGTTCATCATTAATTAATTCAATCAAACTGCGCATAATGTTGAGATGAGAAAACGAATCGATAGCGGCTAAACAAAATATAATTTTCACTGGCCCCATATCATCATTACCAAAATCAACCGGTTGACGCATCGTCACTACGCTCAGACCTAATTGGTTTACCCCGTCTTCAGGGCGAGCATGCGCTAGGGCTAAATTTTTACCAATCACAATATAAGGGCCATACTGTTCAACCGATGTGATCATGGCATCGACGTAAGAAGGTAAAATAAACTGTTTGTTTAATAGTGGTTCAGCAGCGATTTGGATAGCCTTTCGCCAATCATGGCAGTCTTGATGTAATAAAATGTCATCATCAGTAAGAATATCTTTCAACATAGGCTGGATTTTCCTTTTATTGATTTTAAGATTATTAAGCGCTAAACACTTTTCAAGTTGGTTATAGATAGGCTCGGACACAATACCGCCACTTTCTTTAATTAAATTAACAAGTGAATAGAACAGATCCGTTGCATCTGTTAGGTGATTGATACGCCGATTAGCACGATGTTTAGTTAAAAAGTCTTTAATGATTGGATGATTTTTTTCTTTTAATATGGGTTCTAACACTAAAACCGGATGAGCAAAATGCTGCAAAGGGAAAGTAGAAAATATTAAATCAAAATCAAGCTGATCCAATAAATTTAAATCATTGCGACCCAAAATCGCTAAAACATCTATACTAAAAAACTCTTTGAGTGTCTGTGCAAGTAGATTAGAAGTTGCTATACCATGACAACACAACACCACAGCTTTAAAATAGTAACTGCGATCTTGATTAATGGCGCTGGCAAAGGTTGAAAAATGAATTGTCAAAAAAGCGATTTCATCATCAGAAATCTTATGGCTTAGTTTTGTTTCAAGCTCATGCATAAAAGTGGTAATAGCTGCATGAATTTCACCGTAATTTTGTTTAATACTATCAAGCAATGGATTAATAATGTGAATATTATTACTCACTCTGGCAATTAACCCGGCTAAGTGCTTGCAAAGGTTTTCATATAACTGTTCTTGTTTGGTCGAAAATGGGATTTGCGTTTTTTCTTCAACATAATTAACCAATTTAATCGCTAATAACTGTGCATTGAGCCATTCGACATAGTTATTAATATCCTTAGTATTAAATGCCTCCAGCATGTAAATGATATATTGGCGCTCTTGCCAATTTACCTGCAATGCGAAATGCTTGCACACCAAATGAATAAAGTTAGCTATTTGTCCCTGTTCGTTATTATTAAAATCAGATCTGACCATTGTCAGATGATGTTGATGCTGATTACGAACAATCCAAATAGCGGTAAAAATAACAATTTGTTGAACATAAATTTCATCATGTATCTGACTGATAGTTCGGTGCGCTAACTGCAATAAGTTATCAATCAATAATTGAGGAATATAATTAAACAAATGTTGTTGTATCGAACTGAGTTCATGTAGAGGCTTATCTAGATCTAAATTTGCGGCAAATTGGTTAATAGCTTCATACATCATTAAGCGAATCGAGCGCTCTAATCCGACAAATTGCATCCCTTGTTTAGGTTGGCTAATTAATTCAATATCATATTTTTTTAATCGTGCTCTGATTTTACGAATATCTTCATCTAACACACTTTTTGAAACAAAATAGACTGCTTCTTTATGGCTTAAAATAACGGGTGTTTTAGCAAAAGCAATTGACAATAACAAATCAAACTGGCGCTCATCTTTGCTCAAAACGGCTGATGTGGGCAAGCCAAGTAATGCATGTTGAATAAGCTGTTTTTGATCTTGATCGGCATGGATAATAAATCCTTTATTACGCACAGTGGTGATTAAAGTGAAATGTCTTTGGGATAAGAACTCATTAATTTCTTGAATTTCATTACGAATAGTTCGAGCGCTAATTTGAAACTCTTCTGTAAGCATTTCAATGGTTAATGGGTAGTCGACTGAAATGAATTTTTTAAATAATTCAATGGTTCTACTTCGCATAAACTTCTCACCTATTTACTTCTTAATTTAAGTATAAGTGAGATGAATTTGCTTACCTAGTTGGTATTTTTGCAAAGATAAATTGCAAAATTGTTGGTAATAAATGATGTTATTTTGGAAGGGAGTAAATTACGCTAACGAAATTGATTAAGTGCATCGATCTTGTGGCTTCAACCCAATCAACCACTAACGTTAGCGCTTTTTGCGACGCTTAATAGCAACCAATAATGAACGATGACACTTATAAATCATATCCGGTGGCAGCATAATTAATTCAGCTAACGGCTCTGTCCAATTTGGAATGATAGTATTTTCATGATTATTTTCATCAATAGGGTTATCAATTGAGTATCGCTCATGGCTGGCAAATAGCGCCTGTTTTTTGGCAACATCTTTATCATCTTCATCACTTAGCATATTGCAGCAATTAAGAACTTCTTGGGCAAAAAGGTCTGGCCAGTTATCAGGAACGTTTCTAATTTTTACAAATTCAGCAAGATAGCGAAGCATATCGCGGAATAGTAACAGATAAACCATTTGTAAATTTCGCCCGGACAGTTGTGCTAATTGTTCATCAGATAATTTATCGTTAATTACACTCGGTATCCATTTAAAAAACAGGGTATCTTTATACATATCAATAACGGGCTTAATTGATTTAAATTTCGGTTTAACTAACTTATCAATCTCACGAGAAATCTGCATAGTAGGATAACCTACATTATTACGCCCGTTAAGATCACGCCCGGTTAAGGGCTGAACTTTTTTCCGTATGAATAATTTTTTAAGCAATCCTAGCATATAACCTTCCTTGTTAGCGGTTTTTCTGACGAACAATCTCAAATAAGCAAACACCTGTTGCAACTGACACATTAAGCGATGACACAATGCCAGCCATTGGAATACTCACTAACTCATCACAATGCTCTTTAGTTAAGCGACGCATACCTTCACCTTCTGCCCCCATAACTAAAGCGAGTGAAGTTGCATTTTTAAAAAAGTCTGTTTGGTATAGCGTGCTTTGCGCTTCACCGGCCGTTCCAACTATCCATACTTGATATTCATCTTGTAACATACGCATAGTGCGGGCTAAGTTGGTGACTCGTACCACCGGAACACTTTCCGCAGCGCCACAGGCAACTTTTTGAGCGGTAGAATTCAGTGGCGCAGAACGATCTTTCGGTACAATAATAAAATCAACACCAGCAGCATCAGCTGTACGAATACAAGCACCTAGATTATGTGGATCAGTTACGCCATCTAAAATTAGAATCACCGCATTAGGCTGCTTATCCATAAGTAAAGGAATATCATTTTCTTGATAACGGCGGCTTGGTTTAACCATTGCCAAAATTCCTTGATGCACACCATTGTTCGATTTTTCATCTAACCATTGGCGATTGGCGATTTTAATAGTCAAACCGAGCTGTTCCAACTCGTGTACCAACCCATTTAAGCGTTTATCATCACGCCCTTTAGTAATATATACTTCAATAATTCTTTCTGGTGCTCGTGTTAATAATGCTTCAATGGCATGGATACCATATACTGTTTCACTCATCTATTTTTTACTCTTTTGTTTTTTGCTACTCGATTTTGACTTAGTCCGTTTTTTATTTTTAGCTTTACTATTGATTTTCTTTGCTTCACCGGCACTATTTTTGGTACTCGTTTTTTTAGTACTCGCTTTTCTACTTTTGCGTTTTACCGGTAAATCAATGTCCTTGCTTTTGTCAGTTTGTTTGGATTTATCTTTAGCCGTTTTGCCTTGACGTTTTGGCTTATTATTACTGCCAACCAAAGAAAAATCAATTTTGCGCTCTTCAGGATTCACATTATCGACTTTGACTTGTACCTTATCGCCTAAACGATAACTAAAACGGGTATTTTCGCCGATTAACCGATTTCGGGCTGCATCATAAAAATAGTAATCATTTTCTAAGGAAGAAACATGCACAAGCCCGTCAATGAATAAATCATCAAGTCGAACAAAGAAACCAAAATTCACCACACTGGAAATGGTACCGTTAAATACCTCACCAACATGATCTTGCATATAATCACATTTTAACCAATCAACTACATCTCGAACGGCCTCATCTGCTCGGCGCTCAGTCATCGAACAGTGTTCACCAAAATAGAGCATTTCACTGGTAGTGTAACAATGCCCACCAGTTTTACTGGTTTTGTGTTTTTCATTTGCCAAAATCCATTTGATTGTACGATGTAATAATAAATCAGGATAGCGACGAATTGGTGAAGTGAAATGGGCATACTCTTGTAGCGCTAAGCCAAAATGCCCACGATTTTCAGGATCATAAATTGCTTGTTTCATTGACCGTAAAATAACCGTTTGTAACATTTCGTGATCCGGCCTTGCTTCGACAGCAACCATTAACTGAGCAATATCTTTCGGTGTTGGTGTTGCGCCACCATTAAGGCTTAGACCCAGCTCACTTAAAATACTGCGTAAGTTGTTTATTCGGTCTTCATCTGGTCGGTCATGAACACGAAACAGAGCCGGAACTTGAGCACTAATCACAAATTTTGCAGCCGCAACATTCGCTAAAATCATACACTCTTCAATGATCTTATGCGCATCATTGCGCTCAGCAAATTCAATACTCTCGATTCTTTTATCTGCATTAAATATAAATTTTGGTTCCTGTGATTCAAAACCGATTGCTCCACGTGCAATTCTTGCCTTATCTAATACCTTATATAAGCCATTTAGATTCTCCAGATGAGGGACTAAATCTTGGTAATGTTGGCGTAACTCAGTATCGCCTTCTAATATTTTAGCTACTTTTGTATAAGTTAATCGTGCATGTGAATTCATCACCGCTTCATAAAATTGGTAGCTCGTCAAACGCCCTCTATTTGATACCGTCATTTCACAAACTAAACATAACCGATCAACTTGAGGATTTAATGAACAAAGTCCATTAGATAACTCCTCCGGCAACATAGGGACAACACGAGAAGGAAAATAAACAGATGTACCACGCAAACACGCTTCTTTATCGATAGCTTTGCCTGGTCTGACGTAATAACTCACATCAGCTATCGCCACCCACAAGCGATACCCGCCACCACGATTTTTTTGACAATATACTGCATCATCAAAATCACGAGCGTCCTCGCCGTCTATGGTAACTAAAGGTAAATTTCTCAGATCCTGCCGACCTTTTTTGGCACTTTCCGGCACCTGATCCTTAAATTTATTGACCTCCTTTACTACCGCTTTAGGTAATTCATAAGGGATTTCATGATTTCGCAATGCAATATCGATTGCTAAATTTGTTCCCATGATTTCACCCAGTACTTCTTTTATTATTCCGACAGCTTTTTTACCACGTTCCGGACGTTGTTGTAACTCGACAACAACCACTGCCCCCATACGAACGGTGCGATCGGGTTTGCCTGCAATTAAAATATCAAAATTTAAACGGCTGTCATCGGGCACCACAAACCCAACGCCTTGTTCAATAAAATAACGTCCAACTATTTGATTGGTTCGTGGTTCAAGTATCCGAACGACTCGTGCTTCTGTTTTCCCTCGATATTGATTACCCAGAGGCTGAGCTAAAATCACATCGCCTTGTAAGACTTTTTTCATCTGTTCCGGCGATAAGAAATAATCTTCGGGTTTTCCTTCAACACGTAAAAAACCAAAACCATCACGGTGTGCAATCACCTTACCTTTGACCATATCTAATTTTTCGGGAAGTGCATAACATTTACGGCGCGTAAATACAACTTGACCGTCTCGTTCCATTGCACGCAAGCGGCGATGTAGCGCTTCTTTTTGTTCTTGATTTTTAATAGAGACTGCTTGGGCAATTTTTTCTAAATTAGCAGGCTTGGCTTCTTTGGTTAGGTAATCTAATATTAATTCGCGGCTAGCTATTGGAGAGTCATACTTTTTCGCTTCTCGTTCATAAAATGGATCGTTTATCATATGCAATATCCAGTGATCATATATAGTCGGTAGCATAACATAGAGTCATGTAACTTAAAATAAACATTGCTTTTGACGACGAATCTTTATCGATATAATTTACCTTGCTAAACAAAATTGAATGATTAATTGTATTTTTTAATATTCTTGAAATTGATTATTTTTTGTCAACGATTCTTAGCAGCTTTATATGTTTCATCCGCTGCCCCCATTTTCTAAGTGCTTTATCGTATAGGAGTACATTGATGAGGAAATGTTATCCGCTTTCATACAGAAAGCTTTGTGACCCGTTGGGTTAAACTCATCATAAGTGAGTTGGACGATTTTTTGATAAGACGGTTTTTCACAAGCTATTATTAGTAAACTGCCTAATGTTATTAATCATAATTTTTGTCAATGTACAACACTAATTCATGCTGATTGAGTCATATAAAAAAATATGAATGATTAAAAACATAAACGAATATAATTCGGCACTTTTAAGCCGGTAAAAAACCGATATAAATCAAGTTATTGTTTACCCATCTATTTAGTGTTATTTTCTCGCTCAATGGCTCGATAACCTATATCATGACGATAAAAACAGCCATGCCAATGGATTTTATCAACTTGTTGATAAGCACGTTGTTGAGCTTCCAACACCGTATTTCCTAAAGCGGTAACACAAAGCACACGACCACCATTGGTTAACACATGCCCTTTTTCAAAACTGGTACCCGCATGGAACACTTTACAATCAGGTGTCGATTCGTTAGGTAAACCAATGATTGTATCTTGGGTGTTATATTCACCCGGGTAACCACCGGCAGCCATAACCACACCTAATGCAGGTCTTCGATCCCAGCTGGATTTAACTGTATTTAATTTACCATTTATCGCCGCCAAACAGAGTTCAATCAAGTCTGACTGCATGCGCATCATAATGGGTTGGGTTTCGGGATCACCAAAACGGCAATTAAATTCAATCACTTTTGGATTACCCTGTTTATCAATCATTAAGCCTGCATACAAAAAGCCAACATAAACATTGCCTTCATGAGCCATGCCATTTACAGTTGGATAGATAATTTGTTCCATGACTTTAGTAAATACTTCATCTGTCACAACAGGCGCTGGAGAGTAAGCGCCCATACCACCAGTATTTAGACCCGTATCACCGTCACCGACTCGCTTATGATCTTGGCTTGTTGCCATTGGCTCGACATGCTTGCCGTCAACCATGACAATAAAACTGGCTTCTTCACCCTCTAAAAACTCTTCAATCACTACTCGATGACCGGCATCACCAAATGCATTACCCGCTAGCATGTCACGTACGGCATCTTCCGCTTCTTCAAGGGTCATGGCAACAATAACACCTTTACCAGCCGCCAACCCGTCGGCTTTAATCACAATTGGGGCGCCTTTGTCACGGATATAGGCAAGAGCAGGATCAATTTCAGTAAAATTTTGATATTCAGCAGTTGGTATGTGATGACGTGCTAAAAAATCTTTCGTAAAAGCTTTAGAGCCTTCTAGCTGAGCTGCCGATTTAGTTGGTCCAAAAATTTTTAATCCGGCTTTTTGAAAACTATCAACCACGCCAAGAACCAATGGGACTTCTGGCCCTACTATGGTTAGATCAATTTGCTGTTGCTGGGCAAAATTAAGTAATCCACTAATATCATTTGCTTTAATATTAATATTTTCTAAATTAGGCTCAAGTGCTGTACCTGCATTACCCGGTGCGACAAAAACTTTTGTTACCAAGGGTGACTGTGCCGCTTTCCATGCTAAAGCATGCTCACGACCACCATTACCAATAATTAATACTTTCATACCCAATCCTTTAACATGTTCTCAAATAACTCTTAATACAAAAATCAATGGCGAAAATGACGCATATTGGTAAATATCATCGCAATATTATGCTCATTTGCGGCTTGAATGACCTCATCATCACGAATAGAGCCACCTGGTTGAATGACACAAGTTACCCCAACTTTAGCAGCGGCATCTATACCATCTCTGAATGGAAAAAATGCATCAGATGCTACCACACAACCTGCAACTTCAAGATTTTCATCTTGCGCCTTTATCCCAGCAATTTTAGCGGAATAAACACGACTCATTTGACCAGCGCCTATGCCAATGGTCATATTATCTTTGGCATAAACAATCGCATTAGATTTCACAAATTTCGCCACTTTCCAACAAAATAACGCATCAGCTAGCTCTTTATCCGTCGGCTTACGTTTGGTTACTACCGTTAAATTATCTTCAGTAACCATCCCCAAATCACGCTCCTGGACTAAAAGTCCACCATTCACACGTTTAAAATCCAAACTCGTGTCAAAAGAAGAGTGTGACCACTCACCACTTTCAAGCACACGTACATTTTTTTTAGTTTCAGTAATGGTCAGTGCATCTTGATCAATTGAAGGGGCGATGATGACTTCAACAAATTGATTATCTATAACGGTTTTGGCAGTTTTGGCATCTAACGGGCGGTTAAATGCAATAATGCCACCAAAAGCAGAAGTCGGGTCGGTTTTAAAAGCATTTAAGTAAGCATCTAAAATATTATCACGGACTGCAACACCGCAAGGGTTTGCATGTTTGACAATAACGCAGGCAGGGTCTTGAAATGATTTTACACATTCAAGGGCTGCGTCTGTATCGGCGATATTGTTATAAGATAAGGCTTTACCTTGCAACTGCTTAGCCTTCGCAATTGACGCTGGAGCGGCATTTTCTTCAATATAAAAGGCTGCTTGCTGATGCGCATTCTCACCGTAACGCATATCTTGTTTTTTAATAAATTGAAGATTTAACGTGCGTGGAAATTCGCCAGACGGCTTATCGGTTTGTCCATAATAAGGTGGCACTAATTGCCCAAAATAGTTAGCAATCATTCCATCATATTTGGCAGTATGCTCAAAGGCCTTAATCGCCAAATTAAATCGGTATTGAAAAGGAAGTGCATTTTGCTGCTCATCCATGATATTAATGATATCTGCATAATCATGGTAATCGACCACTATTGCGACATCTTTATGATTTTTCGCAGCAGAACGAACCATAGTTGGTCCACCTATATCGATATTTTCAACAGCTTCTTCCAATGTGCAGTTTGGCTTGGCAACCGTTTGGGCAAATGGATATAAATTAACAACAACCATATCAATAGGCTCAATATGGTGTTTAGCCATTATCTCATCATCAACGCCACGCCGTCCTAAAATTCCACCATGAATTTTGGGATGTAAGGTTTTTACACGCCCATCCATCATTTCAGCAAATCCCGTATAATCCGAAACTTCAGTGACAGGGATATGATGTTCAATTAATAATTTAGCGGTACCGCCAGTTGAGAGAAGTTCGACATTTCGTTCTGATAGTGCTTTGGCAAATTCGATGATGCCAGTTTTATCAGACACGCTTAATAAAGCTCGACGGATAGGACGAAACTGCTGCATGAGAAAGCTCCGAGTTGATATTCTACATCCAATTTAATGAGTGGCTATTATATATAAAACAGGGATAGATGTTTAGTACAAACTTACCAAAAAAAATCCTAAAAAAAACATTAGTTCGGTAATATTTGACTTGGATCACAAAATTCATATTTTCATATAAAGTGTGACTTGCGTCTCTTTCTTTTTTGAATTTTTCAGCATAATGTTATGCGTAACAGTTACGCATAACATTATTTTATTTAAAAAGGAGAAAACAATGCAGTCATTATTCGAACTCAAAGGTAAACGTGCTTTAATCACTGGTTCAGCACAAGGTATTGGTAATTTGTTAGCTAAGGGGTTGGGGCAATATGGCGCCAGTATCATTATTAACGATATAACGCAAGAAAGAGCCGAACAAGCCGCCAATCATTTAAACAAGCAAGGTATTGATGCTATCGGTATAGGATTTGATGTAACCAATTTAAATTCAGTCACCCAAGCTATCGAGCATATTGAAAAAGAGATCGGCCCAATTGATATCTTAATAAACAATGCCGGCATCCAACGTCGACACCCTTTCACAGAATTTCCGGAAGCTGATTGGGATGCGGTAATTAATGTAAACCAAAAAGCAGTCTTTTTAGTATCGCAACAAGTGGCTAAGTATATGGTAAGTCGCAAACAAGGCAAAATCATTCATATATGCTCGATGCAAAGTGAGCTAGGTCGAGACACGATAACCCCTTATGCCGCGTCTAAAGGTGCAGTAAAAATGTTAGTGAAAGGAATGTGCGTCGAACTTGCTCGCTATAACATACAAGTCAATGGTATCGGTCCTGGTTATTTCGACACTGAAATGTGTAAAGCACTTGTTGAAGATAAAGCATTTACCAAATGGTTGTGTCAACGAACTCCTGCCGCGCGTTGGGGTAAACCTGAAGAGTTGATCGGTGCGGCGGTATTTTTATCTTCGGCTGCATCAAATTTTGTCAATGGACATATTCTTTACGTCGATGGCGGTATGTTAGCTGCAGTTTGACGATGTTTGACGGTAATGTCATTTGATTCATCGTTAAAACGGTTAAATGGCTAAATACATTACCTCTTTAATATTTACTAAAATTTCGTAATGAGAATACATATGAATACCACAAATAAACTTGCGCCTTCTCGTTGGTGGCGTTTGATCCCGATCATTTTTATCACTTATAGTTTAGCCTATTTGGATCGGGCAAATTATGGCTTTGCAGCCGCGGCTGGGATCAATGATGATCTGGGAATAACAAAAGGGACTTCATCATTAATTGGAGCTTTATTCTTTTTAGGCTACTTTTTTTTTCAAGTCCCCGGATCGATTTATGCAGTAAAGAAAAGTGTAAGAAAACTTATTTTTGTTTGTTTAATTTTATGGGGACTGTGCGCCGCTTTAACCGGAATGGTAAGCAATATTGCCTCACTCATGGTTATTCGATTTGTTTTGGGCGTTGTAGAGGCCGCTGTGATGCCATCGATGCTTATTTATATTAGTACATGGTTTACCAAAGCAGAACGTTCTAAAGCCAACACCTTTTTAGTTTTAGGAAATCCGGTCACCGTGTTATGGATGTCCATTGTCTCAGCTCACCTGATCGACCTTTATGGTTGGCGTGAGATGTTTATTATCGAGGGTTTGCCTGCCGTATTATGGGCTTTTATCTGGTGGGTTTTAGTAAGAGATAATCCTTCAGAAGTAACTTGGCTTACCGCGAAAGAAAAAGCCGACTTCAAAGCCGTGATGGATAAAGAACAACAAAATATTAAACCTATGCGCAATTATGGCGAGGCTTTTCGTTCAGCCAATGTTATCAAACTTTGTGCAGTACATGCCTTGTGGAGTATAGGTGTTTATGGTTTTATTATGTGGATGCCTTCAATTATAAAATCGGCAGGTAATGTTGATATTGTTTCAGTAGGTTGGTTTGCCGCTATTCCTTACTTTGTTGCGATAGCAATGATGATAATTGTCTCTTTTTTCTCAGATAAACTTCAAAACCGCAAATTATTTGTTTGGCCATTATTATTGATTGCCACAATTGCCTTTTTTACTTCCTATGTACTTGGCTCAGAACATTTTTGGATCTGCTTTATCTTATTATCTATTGCCGCAGGTTGTATGTATGCCCCATACGGACCATTTTTCGCATTAATTCCGGAGCTTTTGCCTGCTAATGTCTCCGGCGTTTCAATAGGTTTGATAAACAGTTTTGGCGCACTAGGGGCATTTATTGGAGCTTGGTTAGTGGGTGTAATCAATGCAGTTACGGGTAGTGCGGGAGCTTCTTATATTTTTATGGGTATGGCTTTAGTGTTATCTGTAATACTCATGGCTAGCGTAAAAGCGCCTAAAAACGAATAGCGACTATTTTGACATAAGAAGGTAAAGGTTATTGTTTTTACTTTTAGATAAAAGTTAAAGCCGGCTAGGCAGATGATGAGCGAGCTTTACCAAGTTTAGGTTATAGTGATGACGAATCACAAACACTATCTAACTTACTATCAGGCATAAATAATGCCTGATTATTTTATAAATTAGCCTACCAAATCAACATTTTTCAATCTGACTTAAAACAACTAATGTTATTGATTTTCTTCTTTTACTGGTAAAATGCTTCAATCCTAACTAAATTCTTTTCTTACATTACATCATAAAGTATGAAAGATAAACGCATTAGTTTACAAGATATCGCTGATTTAACGGGCGTAACTAAAATGACGGTGAGCCGCTATTTTAGAAATCCAGATCAGGTTTCCGATAAAAATAAGCAAAAAATTGCCCAAGTTTTAAAAGATATTCATTATATTCCAAATCTAGCACCACAAATTATGTTAGGCTCTCGTAGCCATTGCATAGGCATTGTTATTCCTTCTTTTAAAAATCAAATCTTTTTAGAGGTACTGGCTGGTATAGAATCAATTGCCTCAGCCAATAATTATCAAACTATTATTACCAACTATAATTATGATAAACAGCTTGAAGAAGAAAAGATCATCAATTTACTATCTTATAATATTGATGCCTTAGTACTAATGGAAAAAGCGCATACCGATACGACATTCGAATATTTAAAAGCAGCCAATATACCGGTAATTGAATTAATGGATATCAGCAAAGATTACTTTGATATTCAAGTGGGTTTTGATAATGAGCAAGCTGCATTTGATATGACAAGGGAGATGATTGCATCGGGTAAAAAAAATATTATCTATTTCAATTCGGTTGACAATGCTCGTGATACGCAACGTTATCAAGGTTATCAACGAGCAATGAAACAGTCAGGATTAAAACCTCACCAAATTGTGCCGGATCAAATCTCATCGATTGATTTAGGTAAAAGCTTATTTTATCAAGCGGTACAACTTTACCCTGATATGGACGGTGTTTTATGTACTAATGATGATATCGCTGTAGGGGTGCTGTTAGAGTGCCAAAATTATAGCATTCCTGTTCCGGCACAAATCGCCATTGCCGGGTTTCATGGTTTAGAGGTTGGACGAGCTAATAGTCAAAAAGTCGCAACGGTTATCACACCACGTTTTGAAATGGGTAAAGTAGCCATAGAGCTGTTACTTCAAAAATTAGATGGAAAGCAAGTTAAAACCAGTGTTAATTTAGGCTATAAAATCGATAAAGGGCAAACAATTTAATATTAAATCAAGTCAGGGATGTTGATTTGGCAGGCTAATTTATAAAATAATCGGGCATTATTGATGCCCGATTATAAGTTGAAAAGGATTTGTGATTAGTCATCACTATAACCTAAACTTCGTAAAGCTCGCTCATCATCTGCCCAGCCGGCTTTAACTTTTACCCAAAGCTCTAAATGAACTTTGTTATCAAAAAATGATTGCATATCTTTACGCGCTTCAATGCCGATTTTTTTAATTTTTTCACCTTTGTTGCCGATAACCATTTTCTTTTGGCCGTCTCGTTCAACTAAAATTAATCCATTGATGCGATACATTCCATTACGTTCATCAACTTTGAATTGTTCAATTTCAACAGTCACTGAATAAGGTAGCTCATCGCCTAAAAAGCGCATGAGTTTTTCACGAATGATTTCTGATGCCATAAAACGTTGTGAGCGATCAGTAATATAATCTTCCGGGAAATGGTGCTCCCCTTCCGGTAAATGTTTTTTGACAATATCTTTAATAATGTCAACACCTTCACCTTTTTCGGCGCTAATAGGTATCACATCAAGAAAGTTAACTTTTTGGCTGATTGCTTCAATATGCGGTAAAAGCTGAGTTTTATCGGCGACATTATCGATTTTATTAATGACCAATAATACCGGAGCTTTACAACCTTTAAGCTTATTGGCAACCATTTCATCATCGTCAGTCCAGTGTGTACCTTCAACAACAAAGATAACTAATTCAACATCACCAATCGAGCTACTAGCAGCACGATTCATTAAGCGGTTAATTGCTCTTTTTTCCTCGATATGTAAACCCGGCGTATCAATATAGATGATTTGATCATCTCCTTGAGTATCAATACCAACGATGCGATGACGTGTGGTTTGGGCTTTGCGTGATGTAATTGAGACTTTTTGGCCAAGTAATTGGTTTAAAAGTGTTGATTTGCCTACATTTGGTCGGCCAACAATGGCAACAAATCCACAATGTTGTATTGTATTTGTCATTTTATACCTAATTGATCTAATGCTTCTTGAGCTGCGGCCTGCTCCGCCTTACGACGGCTTAAGCCACGCCCTAAATATTGATGATCATCGTTTTCAATTTTACATTGTATTAAAAACTCTTGTTCATGATTATCGCCTGTCACTTCGAGAATTAAGTAACAAGGTCTCTCATGGCGAATCCCCTGTAAATGCTCTTGTAAACGTGTTTTAGCATCTTTTTGTCTGATACCGGGTTTAATCTCGTTTAAGCGAGATTGATACCAGGATAAAATTAACTGGCGGATAGTTTCAATATCACTATCTAAGTAGATAGCGCCAATAATTGCCTCTACCGCATCGGAAATGATCGATTCACGGCGGTATCCACCACTTTTCAGTTCACCTTGACCTAAAATGAGATAATCGCCTAATTTAAAATCTTTGCCGATTTCAGCTAACGTTTGACCACAAACTAAACTTGCTCGCATTTGACTTAAATCACCTTCATCTTGTTGTATAAAGCGGTGATAAAGTTCGTCGGCAATGACAAAACTAAGGATAGAATCCCCTAGGAATTCTAAACGCTCATTATGTAACTTATTAGCACTTCGATGAGTAAGTGCTAATTCAAGATAGGATAAGTTTTTAAATTGATAACCAATTGATTGTTGTATTTGACTTAATTTTTTCATAACTATGATAATTAATGTATTCCACCAATACGGCTGAATCGAATACCTGTCGGCCATTCATCTGGTTGTTTTTCAAAACTGACCCAAATTGCAGTTGCCCGCCCTACAAAGTTTCCTTCCGGAACAAAACCGAAATAACGGCTATCACCGCTATTATCACGATTATCACCCATCATAAAATAGTGTCCTTTAGGAACAACCCAAGTCGCTTCAGGCTGACCATTTTGATGATAAAAATAGCGAGGATCTTCTTCAATACCTTGAGTAGTTAAAATATCGTGAGGCTTATCACCCAAAGTCTCTTGCTGTATATTAACATCGAGTACCATTGTCGTTGTCGAATCAACAATACCCTTATTGGCAAACTGTTCTAATGTGTAAAAAATAGGGCTTGATATACCTTTTTGATGCACTTCTTTCCAGTTACTTTGCTTTAGCTCAGTATAGTGCAGATTAAGTGGTTCAGCTTGATGCCCGACACAATGAGTATCACTGGTTTGACAGGCCGGATAAATCAAGATTTTCTTCTCTTTTATCAGATAAACAATTTTATCGCCCGGCATACCAACAACTCGTTTAATAAGATCCATTTGTGGAATACTAGGATGTTTAAATACCGCAACATCACCACGTTTTGGATGACCTGTTGGTATGATTACTGTATTGGTGATTGGATCTTTTAAACCATATGAGTATTTTTGCACCGCAATAAAATCACCTACTAATAGTGTTTGCATCATTGATCCAGACGGAATTTGAAAAGGTTCAAATAAAAATGAACGAATTACAAATACCACAAATAAAACCGGGAAAAACGATGCCAAGCTTTCTATCCAGCCTTTTGGTTTACCTACTTCAGCAAGAATTTTTCCGTCAATATCGCCGTTGTGCTGTTGGCGAACTTCTTCAACTTTACGTTGTCTTGCTGGTTTCCATTTAAATTTTTCCAGAAACCAAAAGATGCCGGTAATTAATGTCGCTAATGTCAATATGATGGCAAATGATCCAGCCATTTTGTTTCCTCTTTAACTGATTAATCTTTTCCTACATGCAAAATAGCTAAAAAGGCCTCTTGTGGTAACTCAACATTACCGACTTGTTTCATGCGCTTTTTACCTTCTTTTTGCTTCTGTAAAAGTTTCTTCTTACGACTAACGTCACCACCATAACATTTGGCTAACACGTTTTTGCGTAGTTGTTTTACGGTTGAACGTGCAATTATATGATTTCCAATAGCCGCCTGAATTGCGATGTCAAATTGTTGACGTGGAATAAGATCTTTCATTTTTTCAACAAGTTCACGTCCACGATAAGGTGCATTATCTTTATGCGTAATTAAAGCTAGTGCATCAACACGCTCACCATTAATGAGAACATCTAATCTGACCATGTCAGCATCCTGGAAGCGCTTAAAGCTATAATCTAATGAGGCATAACCTCTTGAAGTTGATTTTAACTTATCAAAGAAATCCAGCACAACTTCAGTCATTGGAATTTCATAGGTTAAGGCAACTTGATTACCATGATAAACCATATTGGTCTGAACACCGCGTTTTTCAACACATAAAGTAATCACGTTACCCAAATAAGTTTGGGGAACTAAAATATTACACTCTGCAATCGGTTCACGCAATTCTTGAATATTATTTACCGCAGGAAGTTTTGCCGGACTGTCGACATAAATAACTTCGTTCGAGGTTGTCAACACTTCATAAACAACCGTAGGCGCAGTTGTAATAAGGTCAAGATTATATTCACGTTCTAAACGTTCTTGAATGATTTCCATGTGTAATAATCCAAGAAAACCACAACGGAAACCAAATCCTAATGCCCCTGAGTTTTCTGGTTCATAAAACAGTGAGGCATCATTTAAACTCAATTTACCTAAGGCATCACGGAAAGCTTCATAATCATCAGAACTGGTTGGGAATAAACCCGCGTAAACTTGTGGTTTAACCTTTTTAAAACCCGGTAATGGTTTTTCCGCAGGCGCTTTTGCAGAGGTTAATGTATCACCAACCGGTGCACCTAAAATATCTTTAATCGCACACACTACCCAGCCAACTTCACCACAATGTAAACATGTTTTATCAACTTGTTTAGGCGTGAAAATACCTAACCTGTCGACATTATAAGTCATGCCGGTACTCATCACTTTGATCTTGTCGCCTTTATGTAATTCGCCATTTTTAATACGAATTAAAGACACAACACCTAGATAGTTATCGAACCATGAATCAATAATTAATGCTTGTAATGGCGCATTTGAATCACCTTCAGGCGCTGGTATGTCATTAACAAGCTGCTCTAGCACATCAACAACCCCAACCCCTGTTTTAGCAGAACATCTTACCGCATTACTTGCATCAATGCCGACAATGTCTTCGATCTCTTCGGCAACACGCTCTGGCTCCGCAGCTGGCAAGTCAATTTTGTTAAGAACTGGGACAACTTCAAGATCCATATCTAACGCAGTGTAACAATTGGCTAACGTTTGCGCTTCGACACCTTGTCCGGCATCTACAACCAATAAAGCACCTTCACAAGCAGCTAGCGAACGAGATACCTCGTAAGAAAAGTCAACATGTCCTGGTGTATCGATAAAATTAAGCTGATATGTTTCACCATTTTTAGCATGGTAATCTAATGTAACACTCTGTGCTTTAATTGTGATACCACGTTCACGTTCGAGATCCATTGAGTCAAGAACTTGTGCTTCCATTTCACGATCTGAAAGCCCGCCACAAATTTGGATAATTCGATCAGAAAGTGTAGATTTGCCATGGTCAATATGAGCAATAATTGAAAAATTGCGGATATTTTTATTCATATCAATAAGTTATAATTTGTGTTTTAGTTATATACTGTTAACCATCTGAAATGTTAATGCTTAAAATAACAATTTAGATAATCACGAAAATAGAAAATGGACATTTTACACTTTAATAGTCACTAAGCATAGTGTTATCGAGATGTTTCCTTTGGTTTCTCAACAATATTTTGTGCAATTCGTTCAACTGTATTTTGGGGAAGATTGCCGATAATAATAATGTTTTTATTACCTACATTGGTTGAAAAAATAGTCCGTCCACCTTGTTGGATAAGTTGATTAAGTTGGTTGGCTTGTTCTGACGAGACATTGACGGTAAAGGAAAACACACCATCAGAAAACAACTTAGTGGCGATATCGGAATTATAAAAATTAACACTGTAAGCTGCAACTTCTTTAAATCCTTTTGGCAACCAAGCTAAACGCCATGCATCAAGTACGTGATTCTGTGTTTCAATCGATAATAAAATTGGATAAGTATGACCTTCAATATATTTTTTAAAGGCTTTTTGATCAAAGTTTTCATCCCAATCAATTACCTTAAATTGATTAATAATTTCACTATCAAGATCAAGCAGATCAATTCGAATAGGTAAAAAGTTTTCGTCATCGATCCAAATAACATAACTGTAACGATCTTTATCTTTGGCGATCATTTTCACCAATTGAGCACTTCTGTTTGCCGTTCGGGTTTTTCCTAATAAGATAAAATCATAAGTGCTTACTAGTTCATCAAAATTATTATAAATGACATCAGGAAAAGCTTCAGTTATACGAGGGCTATTGATTGAAAACGAAGCGCTATCAGGTTGAAAATAACTCGTGATATTGTTGTGTAATATGATCTCTTTTGCAGGACCTTCAAGATAGAGCAAATGAGCGTTAACATCCTCTTTTTTTGATGCACCTAAATGGGTGTATTGGAAGGTATTAACATAATCATCTCTATCTTGCGAAAGGAAATGAATTTGATAGCTACGGGTTTGAACCGCATCACTCATTTTATTTAATAGTTTTAAAGCTTGCTCAGTTTGGGTGGCAAATGATGAAAACGAGCACAACATAAAAAACAGAGTAATAATACAATTTTTACTCTGTTTAGAGATTGAATTTATGATATCAATTATCAGTTTCATTATAATTTATTGGGCATTTAACCTTTTTTGTAATTCATAATCTTGAACTAATAACCTAATTTTATCATATTGCCTTTTATCAAGTAACTGTTGATCATTTTGCTGTTTAATGCCACCTACTGGCGCAACATTTACTCCCATAGGCACAGTATTTAATAGAGGAATACCATTAGTATCATCTGATTTACCCTGATGATACTGAACACCAGCAATAATTGCTAATGTGACACAAGCAGCTAAAGCTACTTGGCTTACTTTTCCCAGCAAATCTTTGGTACGAATCCAGAATAGATTTTCAGGTTTTGGTAATGACACTTCGTGTTGATCAGGTTGCTCAGCTAAAGGCGTATATAAATCTTCATTCGCAATAGCTTGGGCAATTTGATCGGAAAGATCTAAAGTTAATGTACTACTGTGCAGTTCTCCACGCATTGCTTCTCTTACAATGTGATAGCGGTGCCAGCAAGATTGCAAACTTTCATCATTTGATACTGCATCAATGACACGATCATCTGAAAACTCACCATCCATGAGTGATGAAAGTTGCTGTTTCTGTTCTATTTGCATAGTAGATACCTTAAATTTATGACTACTTATAACGATTTTAGGTTAACCACTAATAAGTGGCTTTATTTTTTCATCAATAGCATCACGCGCTCTAAAAATACGTGATCTTACTGTTCCAACAGGTGTATCCATGATTTCGGCTATTTCCTCGTAACTTAATCCATCGATCTCACGTAGTGTGATAGCGGTTCTTAAATCATCAGGTAATGCCTCAATAGCTTCAAATACAACTTTTTCAACTTCTTTCGAAAGCACTAAACTTTCCGGGTTATCAAAATCTCTTAACGAGTCTGCACCTTCATAAGTTTCTGCTTCACTTGCGTCAATGTCCGAAGATGGTGGTCTTCGACCTTGAGAAACTAAATAATTTTTAGCTGTATTAACGGCTATTCGATACAACCAAGTATAAAAAATACTTTCACCTTTAAATAGACTTAACGAACGATAAGCCTTAATAAAAGTTTCTTGCACAACATCGGGAACTTCCGAAGGTAAAACATAACGAGAGACCAAATGAGCTAGCTTGTTTTGATAACGAACGACAAGCAAATTAAACGCATTTTTATCTCCGTTCAAAACACGATCAACTAAAACTTGGTCTGTTAATTGCTCCCCCATTTAAGGCCATTCCTCATTATGTTAATAACTAATTAGTTGGCCCAAAATTGTGCTCACTAACTGTTAGATTCTTAAAATTGAAAAAAGTTCCCATTATTTTAATAGAAATTTTATTTTTTTTACCAGAAAAACAGAATCTCCACTATTTTATACTGAAACGTAGTATATTTCTGAAACTTCTTAACATGATCTTTTTAAAGATCTTTTAATTTAATAAAAGGATCTCTCGACAACCGTCATCATTATATATGATCTGATAAAATTGAGGTAAATTGAAATTTACCGAACTGCTAGTGGTAAAAGTAAAACGATCATCAGATAAAACGTAAAAATCATTAATCGCTTTTACCATGTTTTCTTTGGTACCATTACAATTACGATATATTTCAACTTGATTATGTTCATTGAGAATATAAAGGTCAAATCCTGTATCAGTATCTTCAAAAAAGAACTGAATAATCCCTACATATGCGACAGTATCTATCTCTTTTGGCAATTCATTAGTTTCATCGAGCATATTTAGAGGTCGTCCCTGAACTTTATTATTGGATACTGCACCATAAAAATCAATAGCGTTTTCAAATTGATGAAACGAAACCCCAAGCCGTTCAAAAAATAGATACCAAGATTGACCATCGATTCTAAGCGGTTTAACTTGCGTTAGGTTATTTTGAGTTGTTGTCAAACGCAAATCAATACACTCATCCATTAATTTTTTTACCTGCGTTTTAATTTCATCACTTAAAAATTTGCTATAACAAAAGATTTCGATTGAATCAGGTAAATCAGCATCTTTATGCATGCGATTAAGTAGCGCTTTAATTGCTTCAAGTACACACAATGCACCATTAAAATGTAATACCCGTATTTCATTCCATGAATTTCGATATAGTAAATCAATCGAACCAATCAAACTTAATTCTTCAGTGCCATAATTTAACACATTTGTGCCGATCTCATTTTCAAATGCAAGATTTGAAGTTGGATCATTTTCAAGATTTAACATAATGGCTAAATGGCGGATTTCACAAGGCCCGTAAAGCTGCTCTTCGGTTGCTGCCGGCACATCAATTGGAAAATAAGCTTTTAGATCTGCAATTAATTGGGTAATTTTTCCATTATCTCGCTCATCACCGTCGTAATAATAAAACTCAGTCGAGTCAGAGATTAAACCATTGAAATAGCACCAGCCGACAAGCTTAACTAAATACTTGCTATACTCTAAATATTGATGCCCAATAATCGATTCTAAAACAGGCTGTTGCTTAAAAATATACCAACCCGCTCGATTTATTCTATCTTCTTTAACATGAATAAAGGTTAAAACATTTTCTTGCAAATTATCAGAAATATTGAGTTTTAACGCTGTAATTTTACCCGGCAATACCTCAAATGATGCATACAGTTTGCGAGTAAGTATGGCCAAATCTTGCGGGCTTATGCGTGAATCTAAATTATTTCGACGACCAAAATTGAGTAAGTTACGATACCCTGTCATCATTGTGTGTAAAAGCACTTCATGGACTTCACGCACTTGCTCGATTTTCCACGATTGATAAGCATCTAATTTAGCAATAAGCGGTTTTCCCCAGCCCCATTGTTTGACTAAATCATCGAGCACTTTTCGCCGCCAAGATGCCGTTTGCGTTGGAACGGATAAACTTTCATTCACTTTTAAATAAAAGCACTGTCTTACTAGTTCCAATCGTTCGAAATCTTTCAGTTCAATCAAATAATCAGAGATCCTTTCTAACAGCAATAAGTAAGAATCTAAGTAATTCCCTTTATGGGTTTGAGACTGTTGTATACACTCTCGCATTTGAAAGGCTATAGGTCTATTTTCGGGATAAATCCAAGAATAGGCTTCAAGTAATAACGTTTTCAACACCGCTTTGAACGGCGAATCAATACTTTTATAAAGTTGCCATAAGCTAGCACCAAAATACTCTTCGGCTGATAATCCGGTTAATGGTCCAAAATCAATCCACTCTTCACGTTGAATAATTTTAGAATCAATTAAGCCTTGCACGCAGGCTTCATACGTTGGATATTTTGTATCATTGATTGTGAAATTTGCAGGAACAGCAAACCATAATAAAAATTTACCCGCAAGCAAATTGGCAGAGCGGTAAAACTCTTCAAGCAGTAATATATGTTGTGCTGATCCACAATTTTCACCCATTAAACATTCATGATGCTTATTAATAAAACGATCAACATCAACCACAAAGAGTGTCAATTTCACATCAAGTTCTTGAGCCCATTGCTCTATCAAACGACATTTTTGGATTAAAACTTGCTTTCTTTTTTCAGATAAATTATTTTCTACACAAACCCAAATATCGAGATCAGATGTAATTGATTGACCTATTGAGCAAGTACTGCCCATTGAATATAAAGCCGATATGTCAGAACGTGGATTTATTTCTGTTGCAGTAAAATTGAAATCAACTTCAAGTTGCTCAGCCGTTTTATCAGGAATTTGATAGTAAGTAATGCCGGACGGTACTTCTTGATTAATGTAGCCGGGTAAATTTGGATGATGATAATGAAAAAGAGCCGGTAGTAAAGAAAATACTCGTTGGAATTCCACCGACATACCACTTCGTGCTCGTTCGTGTTTCAGTAAAGCAAGATCTTTAAGTTCTTTTTTTATGTTTTTAATATAGTATTGCATAGCATTATTCAGGTGAAACACATTTACTACTAACGAACAACTTCAATCTAATATTTGCCTATTATAACGTAAAAACAATGTAAAATTAAAAATAAAACAAAATAAATATTATGATCTCAATCGAAAAAATAGCTCACATTTTAAAAAACACCAATTTTCAAAAAGAAATCAATCATAAAGCAGCAATATTGATTCCAATTGTTGAGATCGATGATCAATTACAATTGCTGTTTCAAATTCGATCCAAAACGCTAAAATGGCAGCCGGGCGATATCTGTTTTCCGGGTGGAAAAGTGGAAAAAAACGACTTAACACCCCAAGATACCGCAATTAGAGAAACCAATGAAGAGCTCGGTATTAATACCAATCAGATCACAATTTTAGGTCAATTACCAAAATTTATAGCCAGTTTAGGAATGGTTATCTATCCCTTTGTTGGTAAAATCGATTCTATAAATAATTTACAGCTCAATACAGATGAAGTTGAAGATATTTTCACTGTACCTATTCAATGGTTTATCAATAATTCCCCGAAACAAGCAACCATGTTAGTCGGTCATAAGCCGGCTAATGATTTTCCTTTTGATTTATTACCTAATCGATCAACTGATTGGCAAAAAAGATCTGAACATCGAGTCTATTTTTATCAATTCCATAATCACGTTATTTGGGGATTAACTGCTCAGATCATCCAAAATTTTATTCACACAATTAACACTAATCGATAAAATTTGGTTGATTATTAGACAGTATTTTTCCTTGAAAATCACTTAAATTATCTGTAATTTTTTTGCAATTTATGCGAAAAAACATTTTTTTAATATAAATATCTTGATTTTTAGCCTAATAATCATATATATATAATATAAGTTGTTTAACAATTCCCTCATGGACAACTTATTGTCTAACGCTTTTTATAAGTAGACAAAGACAAAATCCGAGAGTACTTAAAGTAAATCTCTCTCATTTCTATGCCGTAATATCTGCCATTAAGTAAGCGTTAAAGATTGATTATAATTTTAACCTAAATATGAAGGATACTAACATGAAGCATCTTAATAAATCATCTATCGCTCTAGCCTTATTATTATCTTTACCTGTTGCAAATCTTTATGCCGCAGAGCCTTTAACTGAGCAACAAAGTGAAAACTTAATTCCATTAAAAGAAATTTCAGTGACAGGTTCTTATTTACAAGCACAAAACGCAGCTGATGACATTTCTAGAGCAGCTGATGAAGAAGGCGCAAAATATTATCATATCAAAGCGATCGAAAGCGCATCTGCTGGCGATTCATCTGATCGAGCCATTGTGTATGCCGACATCTATTTACAAAATGCCCCTATTGCCGTTAGTAAAGAGCCAATTACACATAATAATGTCGTAGTTTATTCTCGCTCTAAAGCGCTTTATTACCTTCCATTTGAAGTTGTCAAATTCAAAGGCAATTACAACAATACATCTGAAATTATGGATGAAGCAAGTAAGCTTGCAACTGAAAAAGGTGCTTATGCATTTTATGTAGATTCAATTTCAGCGGCGGATACCAAAAACCGTGCACAAGATGTTGATGTATTACTTTATAAAAAAGATGCGCCAGTAAGAAACTTCATCGTAACTAAAGCAATTGCAGGTCAAGATGCTTACGAAATTAGCAGTGATGCATTTAAAACAATGCAACCTTATGAAACCATTACTTTCCATGGTGTCTTTAATAACACCAGTGAAATAAGCGCTGCTGCTCAAAAACATGCTATTGCTAACGGTGCCCATTTCTATTATGTCAAAGAAGTTTCAGCCAACCGCGCAGGAACTGCACAAACAGTATATTTAAATTTATATAAATAAGTTTAAATAAACAAACTCCACAAGCGACATCAATAAATATCGCTTGTGGACTTTTTTAACGCAATTTAGGTTTATCTATCAAATCCGCTCGTATATTCCTACTCACAAAGCTTCTTCATTAATTAACTTTCATCTGTCAGCCTATAAACTCAGTCCGATCATGCATCAAATCCAGATAAGTAATAATGAACTTATTCGATACCTAAGTTATTTGAACTATGCTTAGTTTGCCGAAAATTAGCGATATCCTATTCGGACCAATACAGAAATATAAAAAGAAGGTTGAGTAATAATTGTATATTGAGAGATTCAAAGCAGATTAGAAAATATTTGCATGTGGTAAAAATGGCTGGGGTACCAGGATTCGAACCTGGGCATGGCGGGATCAAAACCCGCTGCCTTACCGCTTGGCTATACCCCAATTATAATGGAGAAGAGATATCTGGTACGGGTAGTGAGATTTGAACTCGCACACCTTTCGGAACTAGAATCTGAATCTAGCGCGTCTACCAATTCCGCCATACCCGTAAAGGAATAACCAAGAATGTATAAAGCAAAGACAAAACAGATTAGCTAATAGATATCAAAATATGCAGATTGGAATGGCTGGGGTACCAGGATTCGAACCTGGGCGTGGCGGGATCAAAACCCGCTGCCTTACCGCTTGGCTATACCCCAATAAGGATAAACATTAAGATTAAAATGGTGCGGGTGAAGGGACTTGAACCCCCACGCCTCGCGGCGCCAGAACCTAAATCTGGTGCGTCTACCAATTTCGCCACACCCGCATTATATACTTTTAATAAAGTAAACTTAATCTTAATGGTGGCTACGACGGGATTCGAACCTGTGACCCCATCATTATGAGTGATGTGCTCTAACCAACTGAGCTACGTAGCCATTTCATTCGCAACGTCATAACCAACACTGCGAGGCGCATTATGCTTGTGTTAAGCCAAATCGTCAACCCTTTTTTTTAGATATTTTAAAAAAAAGTCGCAACTGATTAAGATGCAATCAAATCCAGTTTAATAACGCTTCAATTCGTCTTTTTTGTAACTCAACTTGAATAAACTTTCCTGCAAAGCCTTCTGCAATAATATCTTGCACATTGACACTACTAGCGATTTTATAAGCGTCTTTAAGATATCGAGCTTGAGTAAACTCCTTGCTGGTTGCATAAGCTTGGCCAGCAGCAATCAGTTGATTAAGATGCGCCGGATTTCGCCAAACATCAATACTATTGAATAAATCATTAAGTTGTTGCGCTGTCAGTTTGTCAGCACAAACGGCACGATTAATGTTTTGTTGCACCATAATAGCTGTCTTAGAAAAGTTATTTGGCGCTTTAATGTGTGAACATAATGCCTCAACAGATTGACGTGTTGGCATCTTGGCACATAACACAGCAAAACGCACCACAAGTTCGTCAGTAATTAAAGCTGATTGTTTCAATGCCGCTAAATTCGCTTCAGAGAGTGTTAAAGGTGTAAACAAGATTGATAGCGCCCCACACTGTTTTAGAACTTCAAAATAGATTTGTGGATTTTGGGTCGCTAAAGCCTTTTCGGTCTCTTTCCAAACCCGTTCGGGTGTGAGGGAATTAACCTCGCCCCCCTGCACCATCTCAACCATTAAATCTTGAGTCTCTTGAGCAATGGTAAAACCTAAATGAGCATAACGAGCAGCAAAACGAGCAACACGTAAGATACGCAAAGGGTCTTCTCGAAAAGCGGGGGAAACATGGCGTAATAATTTATGATTGAGATCTTCCACACCATGGTAAGGATCAACTATATTGCCGTTTTCGTCCATTGCAATAGCATTAATGGTCAAATCCCGACGAATAAGATCTTGTTCTAGGGTAATTGTTTTATTGAAGTCACAGATAAATCCGGTATAACCTTTACCGGATTTTCTTTCGGTGCGAGCTAAAGCATACTCTTCTTTTGTGACAGGATGTAAAAAGACAGGAAAGTCTTTACCAACTTGCTGGTAACCTAATGATAAAAGTTCATCGGGTGTTGCACCTACAACCACCCAATCACGATCCGTCACCGGTAGATTTAACAATCTATCCCGTACAGAGCCACCAACAAGATAGATTTTACTCATTTAGCGCATCCACCGATCTTTATTGCGTCGACGAGGAATAATATGAGGTAAAATAAGCCCCAAAATTAAACCGCCACCGGCAACAAGCCCACCATAAGTGAACCATGTGACAATCAGATCACGGCGCTTGTCATCAACTTGATTTAACATTGATTCAAGTTGATTTTCAAGCTGTTTTGATTTTGCTTCAAGTGCTTTATTTTTATTTTGCAATGTCTCAACTAATTCATCAGAAACTTGCAGTTTTTCAACATAGCTTTTAACCATATCTTGTTGATGTTTTTCTGCATTTTCGACTTTATCTTTATATTCAGCAAGTTGGGCTTCTAATTCAGGAAAACGCTCTTTATAACTAGGATTTTCGCTCAATTTTGCCGACTCGATCCAAGCAGAACCACCATTACGAGTCTGAATTCGTGTATATTTACCGTCAGCACTTTTTTCTAATTCAACAACTTTATCGCCAGCTTTAACCGAACCAGAAAAAGCATAATTAGAGCTCGGTCCTCGACGTAAATAAACATCTACATTGTCAGATACATATTTATCGACAGCATTGGCACTAAAGACTAATGTTAAAAGCGAAACAAAAGTAATAATATTCTGTTTTTTCATAATATTTCTGCTATTTATTCATAATTGTTACATAATAACATAAAAAATAGGCTTTTCGCATAACCATTTAGAATAATTATGAATAAATAGATAATAAGTTTTCACTCCAAAAATGAAAACGATTACATTTTATGAGATCTTAATCACAAAATTAACAATTAATAATACTATTTTAGTTCAATTTTCATTATCTTATACCCGTGATGTGATTAACTTTGGGAGAAGACATGAACTATCATCTTAGAAATAATAATATCGATATTATCTTACGCACTAAACCTTATGCAGAACTTTGTTATTTTGGTAAACGGTTACATGACAAATCACCGGATGCGATAGATATGTTTATACCTGCGGTGCCTAATGCGCGTATTGATGTTGACGTACCTTTTACGCTTAGCCCCGAAGAAGGCTTAGGTAATTTTAGTACCCCCGGGCTTGAAGGGCATCGAAATGGCCAAGATTGGTCACCTGTTTTTGTCACCAAAGAAGTTAAAACATCCGGTAATGACATCACCATAATCAGTGAGGATAATATTGCAAAACTCCGGTTAACTAGCAGATTAATTTTGGATGATAGCGGCGTTTTGCAGTGTCAAAATAGTCTGACTAATTTAGCAGATGAACCCTATCAAGTTAGCCGTCTATCAGTAACACTACCTATTCCGGAACGAGCGCAGGAGCTAATGGCATTTAGTGGGCGGTGGATTAAAGAGTTTTTCCCACACCGAACAAAAATAGAACATTGTGGATATTTACAGGAAAACCGCCGTGGGCGCACATCGCACGAATATTTTCCGGGAATGGTTGTAGGCGCAGAAGGATTTAAAGAACAGACTGGCGAAGTTTGGGGAATTCATTTGGGTTGGAGTGGTAATCACCGAATTCAAGTCGCCGTAAAAAGTAATGGTAAACGTTTTATTCAAGCAGAAGCTCTCTACTATTCAGGTGAGATATCTTTAGCTAAAGGAGAAACACTCAGCACGCCTTGGCTATATGCGACTTATAGCGATGAAGGCTTAAATAAAATGAGCCAAAATTTTCATCAATTTTTACGCCAAAATATCATTAAATTTGTACAAAATAAACCACGTCCGGTACATCTTAATACTTGGGAAGGGATCTTTTTTGACCATAACCCGGAGTATATTATGCAAATGGCAACCAAAGCAGCTCAAATGGGCGTGGAACGCTTTATTATTGACGACGGTTGGTTTGGTAAACGAGACGATGACTATCAAGCATTAGGTGATTGGTATTTAGATGAACGAAAATACCCAAATGGTTTAGAGCCTGTAATCAAACATGTGAAAGATCTCGGTATGGAATTTGGTATCTGGGTCGAACCGGAGATGATCAATAAAAATTCTGATCTTTATCGGGCTCATCCGGATTGGTTACTCGAGTTACAAGGTTACAATCAACCAGAAGGGCGACATCAATATTTACTCGATTTACAAAATCCAGCCGTTTTTGATTACCTATTGGAAAGATTGACTTGGTTGCTCAGTAGTTATGATATTGATTACATTAAATGGGATATGAATCGTGAAATCGTTCAAGCTGGTCATGAAGGCTACCCGGCAATTGTCGGACAAACAAAAGCACTTTATCGATTGATTGATATCTTACAACAAAAATTCCCTCATGTTGAAATTGAATCGTGTTCATCAGGTGGTGGGCGTATTGATTATGAGATTTTAAAACGAACTCAACGTTTCTGGACTTCAGACTCTAACGATGCCTTAGATCGACAAATTATTCAACGTGGTATGAGTTATTTCTTCCCTCCAGAGGTAATGGGGGCGCATATTGGTGGTGCATTATGCCATACAACTTTCCGTCAATTACACATGAATTTACGGGGCTTAACAGCGTTATTCGGACATATGGGCGTTGAGCTAGACCCGGTTAAAGAGTCAGACGCTGAGCAACAAGGTTTTGCGCACTATATCAAATTACATAAACAACTTCGGCCATTACTGCATAATGGTAACAGCGTTCGTTTAGATGTGGACGATGCGCCAGCTATGCAAAGTTATGGGGTTGTCAGCCAAGACCAAAAACAAGCCGCTTTCATTGTCGCACAATTAGCACTACCAACTTATGCATTAAGTGGTAATTTACGTTTAACAGGTTTATTACCGGATAAACAATATCACATTGAAGTGTTAGATATGCCGGATAATATTGATCCAAAAATTAGTGGTCATGCAATGAAAGTATTACCAAAATGGATGGAGCAACAAACCATATTATCTGGAGATTGGTTAATGAATATCGGATTACCATTGCCAGTTCTAGATCCTGCTACGGCAATGCTGATAAAAGTAACAGCTAAATAATATGACTTAAAATCCATAACTTAGCATTTATGAAAAAAAGGGGAAATGGTGAAAATATCCACGTCCCCTTTAATAACTTATTTTTACTGAAACGATTCAGGATTAGATAGGGTTTGGCAAACTTAACGTTTTGCCTTATCATGCATAGTGAAGTCACATATTTGGAGTAATATGTTTTACAAACAGAATCAACTTTAGGATGCAAGTAAAATGATTCAAGTGCAGGTTCCCCTTCCGCTTTACTAGCCCTTTTTGTTTTTAATCGTTGGTAGTCTACAAGCTCTATATTGACAAATAATATACATAAAAACATAATTTTATAAGAAGTAATTAAATAAAGGGTCTTTTTTATGGCGACAATAAAAGATGTTGCACAATTAGCTAAAGTATCTGTTGCAACAGTATCAAGAGTGATCAATAACGCAGACAATGTCAGTGATAAAACACGTGAAATTGTGAAAAAAGCCATGGAAAAATTAGACTATTATCCAGATGCTAATGCACGTGCATTATCCCAGCAAAATTCAAATACAATCGGTATTGTCGTTGCGGATGTCTCTGATCCTTTTTTTGGCGCTATGGTCACAACAATTGAGAAAGTGGCCAAACGAACAGGAAACTTTTTATTAATTGGTAATGGATATCATCAAGAAGAACAAGAATACAATGCTATCACGCAGCTCATTGAACACCGATGCTCATCACTGGTTATCCATGCTAAAGTTTTGCCAGATTCTAGATTAATAAAGTTAATGCAACAAGTGCCGGGCATGGTTTTAATTAACCGAATAGTAAAAGGTTTTGAAAAACGTTGTATCGCTCTTGATGATCGCTATGGGTCATATTTAGCGGTTAAACATTTGATCCAAAATGGTCATCGTCAAATTGGTTATTTATGTTCTAATCATGAAATATCTGACTCATCAGATCGATTACAAGGTTATAAAGAGGCATTAGCTGAACATAATATAAAAGTTGATGAAAATTTAATTACTTTTGCATCACCAAATGAAGTCGGTGGCGAGCAAGCAATGATGTCATTACTTGAACGCAATCGTCAGATTACCGCTATAGCTTGCTACAACGACTCCATGGCAGCTGGTGCAATGTCCGTACTTTATGACAACGATATTAAGATCCCTAACGAAGTTTCGATTATTGGTTTTGATGATTTATTACTGGCAAGGTACTTACATCCAAAATTAACCACTGTTCGCTATCCGTTACAAACTATGGCTGAGCAAGCTGCTGAACTTGCCTTGTTATTAGCTAAAGGCGAAGAGCCTCCGACTAATCTAGTTAATGTATTTGTACCAACATTAACCAAACGCTATTCAGTTAATTTTATTCAAGAATAAGTTTAAATTTTCCTATTTCCTAAAATACAAATATCATCTGAACAATTTGAGCAAAGCAAATTAACCTTGTCATTGTTCAGATGAAATTTTTTTGATTTTAGCCGTAATGACTAAAACCAAACTTCAGTTTGAACACCAAAACTCAATTGATGATCTTTACCGTTAAAATCAAACTTACTTATATCATTTTGCAACGATTCAATATAAGAGGCATAAAAACGGATATCCGGTCTGGAAGATAAAATACTTTTTCCAACTTTAAAAGAGTGATAAAGCGTTGTTTTATATCCTTCCTCTCGATAAGTTTTGTTACCCGCTTTATTCTTCTGTTTGAAATAACCAATCTCTACACCACTTTGATTATAATTATCCCAGATATAAGCAGGTCGAATTGCGGATTTGAAGCTGCTAAAATCGGTGTGCGGTAAATTAAGATCATAAGAATAAACATCATTACCTGTGGTTAATGCTAATGCATGAGCAACAATAACATCATCACTTAAATAAGCCTCACCTTCAGAGACTAAACGATACGCTTTACCGCCCGTATGTGTGCCAATATAGTCATTATCGGCATTAGCTGCAAACTCAGGGTTATTCGTATTAATATTAGCAAAATGCGAAGCAACCGAATTGGTAGCCGTTTGTAAGGTAAACTGATTAAACCCGCCAAAGAATTGATTTTGGCGTAAAACTAAACTTGCTAACCAAGCATTTTTGACAGACACACTATCTTGAATTTTTGATTTATTCGGCGCTGAATAACGTGCATTAACACCGAGCGTTGCATCATTCCACAGCGGGATATCACGGTAACGAATCTCTATTTCATTCAAATCAACTTCTTCTTTTTTATATTGGGTTAATTCATTCCCCTCACTATCAGTTCCAATAACTTCTTTTTTGCCATTTCTAACATTCACATCCGCTCGAACTAATGCTAAATCAAGTGCGCCGACACCCACTTTGAGATTTTCGATACCGATACCACCACCGGCAGGGGTTTTTTGTGTTTTCCAGTCTAACATCTGGATTTCGTTATAAGGTAAAGAGTGTTTACCCACCCAAAGTTTTGCTTCAGGAAAGAAGGGGACAAATCCTGTAGTTTCCAAATAAATATCTGAAAACTGCATAATATTATCATCTTGAGTATTAAATAGCCCTGCTGCTTTATTCGTTGCCACATTTCCATCAATCATGACAATGGCATCAACTCGCCTTGAATCTTGATCATACACTTTTTGCTTAAAGATAAGATCATACCAACCACCATACTCATTACCAAATCGACCTAATGCCCCTTCAGCATAGTTTTTAGGTTTTCCGTTTCTGGAAGTTGACCATCCTCCACGAAAATAGCCGTTATAAGAAAAACCAATTTCTTCTTTAATATAATCTTTAAATTCGTCTAAAGTGAAAGCCGTTTTCACTGGTTGATCTACTTGTTGTGTAGCTTCGCCATTGTTACTCACAATAATAACTTGATTATTAGTATTAACCTGTTGCTGTGGAATGACTGGCGTTTGTTGTTTAACAATCGCTGTTGATTGACTATCTTTAAGGGCTTTTTTCTGATTGTTTATTACTACTTGTTGTTTTTGTAGATCGCTATTTAATTTTGCAATTTGTTTATTTGATGCTATTACTTGTTTTTTTAAATCATTAGACTCTTCACTAAGTGCTAATAATTTCTGCTCTAATACAGCAAGCCTTGCTTCTAACTCATCTTGAGTAGCAGCCATAGCATTTGGCAAATAACACAAACTAAGCAAAGTCACTAAAACGATTCGTTTAAGTTTTACTTTACATACTGTTTTTGTTGAATTTTTCATTTTTCCCTACTCATTTATTTTGCTGAACAATTAAAAGCCCCGTAAATTTGGGACAAAAAAAAACCTAAAGAACAGTTTTCGCTGTTCTTTAGGTTTTGCCCGATAATATATGCTCGGTAACAATCCAAATCCATTTATGGACGCTTTTTAATATAACGAATAAAAATGGTTATTCAAAAACTTATTGCCAATATTGTGAACTATATCACAGTAATAATTTTTTTGTTGTTAGCAAAAACTGGAGGTGTAATCGCATATTAATTTTAAAGATAAAAAACAACAAACAATCTTATTTAATAAAAGTGTATACGATTACATAAATGTTAAGTTGATCACTGTTTTTGAACGTTGGTTATTTATAATTAAAGAGATTTAAAAACGTATATGAATTAACCCAAAATTGATAGCTTAAGAATAAGTGGAGAATATATGAATCCGTCTTTTAATGAAATTATAAACCGACATGATTGGAATAATTTATCCGTTTTGAGTATTAACAAACTTGATACGCACCCCTTATTCCATAGCTGGCGAGACAAACAAAGTGCGAAAAACAATAGCCATAGTGATGCAATAATATCGTTAAATGGCGATTGGTTTTTTAGCTACTTTACTAGTCCAAAACTTGTCCCCGAATCGTGGTTAAAAAAAGAGCTCGATACCACAACCATACCTGTACCGTCTAATTGGCAATTACAGGGTTATGATTCACCGGTTTACACTAACATTCGTTACCCTTTTGCATATAATCCTCCCTTTGTGCCCGAGGAAAACCCAACAGGCTGCTATTCAACCTATGTTGATATAACAAAACAGTGGCTAGGTGAAGGTGAAACAAGAATCATCTTTGACGGCGTGAGTTCAGCTTTTCACCTTTGGTGTAATGGTCATTGGGTTGGTTATTCACAAGATAGTCGAATTGCTGCTGAATTTGATTTAACACCATTTTTAAAAGTAGGTAAAAACCGCATTGCGGTATTAGTTTTAAAATGGTGTGACGGTAGTTATCTTGAAGATCAAGATATGTGGCGATTAAGTGGTATCTTTCGTGGCGTTTCATTACTTAATAAACCAAAATCGCATCTTCGAAATATTGAAATTCAAACTCAATTTGATGATTGTTATCAAAATGCTAATTTATCACTACAAATTGATGTTAAACATCACGGTGATAGCGAGTTATTAAAGGTCGATATTGAATTATGGCAAAAAAATACTTTAATTGCCGAACATCAACAATCAATCGGTACACCGTCGATCGATGAAAAAGGCGGATATAATGACCGTTTATATTGCCGCATCCCCGTTACCAAACCGCAGATATGGAGTGCTGAAACGCCCAATCTTTACCGTGTGGTTGTCAGCTTATATCACAAAAAGAACGGATTAATCGAATCAGAAGCTTATAATGTTGGTTTTCGCACTATTGAAATTAAGCATGGGCAACTTTGTATAAATGGTAAACCATTACTGATAAAAGGAACTAATCGACACGAATTCTATCCGGATATGGGTTATGCACTCACCGAAGAAGCCATGTTGCAAGATATTAAACTCATTAAACAGCACAATTTTAACGCTGTTCGCTGTAGCCATTATCCCAACGATCCTCGCTGGTATGAACTTTGTGATCAATATGGCCTGTATTTAGTAGACGAAGCCAACATTGAAACGCATGGTATGTTTCCAATGTCCCGCTTATCTGATGACCCAAGGTGGCTTGCCGCTTACAGTGAAAGAGTCACTCGCATGGTACAGCGAGATCGCAATCATCCATCTATAATCATTTGGTCGTTAGGTAATGAATCTGGACATGGAGCCAATCACGATGCGCTTTATGCTTGGATAAAAAGTCATGATCCCACTCGTCCGGTTCAGTACGAAGGCGGTGGTGCGAATACAGCTGCTACCGATATTATTTGCCCGATGTATGCAAGAGTCGATCAAGATCAACCACACCCTTACGTCCCTAAATGGGCGATAAAAAAATGGATTTCAATGCCTGATGAAAAACGTCCTTTGATACTCTGTGAATATGCCCATGCTATGGGTAATAGCTTAGGCGGATTTTTTAAATATTGGCAAGCATTCAGACAATACCCTCGATTACAAGGTGGTTTTATCTGGGAATGGGCTGATCATGGCATTCGTTGTCATACTCAATCTGGTGACAGCTATTGGGCTTATGGCGGTGATTTTGGCGAAGCATACCATGACAGACAATTTTGCTTAGACGGTTTAGTTTTTCCCGATCGCAAATTACACCCAAGTGTCATCGAGGCAAAAAAAATACAACAACCTTTTCAATTTAAATTAATTAATCAAGAACCACTAATAATTGAAATTACCAGCGAATACCTATTCCAACATAGCAATAATGAAGTTTTGCACTGGGAATTATCGTTAAATGGTAAGAAAAAACTAAGTAATAAAATTAAACTCGATATTAAACCAACTGCCAGCGTATCGATCACTTTATTAGATAAATTACCTGATGCGCTCAATGATGAAGACTTATATTTAACCGTACAGGTGATACAAAACAAAGCGACATCTTGGTCACCCGCTAAACATATTGTTGCATGGGAGCAGTGGAAATTAAAAAATAACTACATTGCACCGATCGCATTTGTATCGAATAAAAATCAACTCAAATTGAGCGAAAATCAAGATCTGTATGTGGTCAACTTTCAAAATCAAGTTTGGCAATTTGACAAACAAACCGGGCAATTAAGTCAATGGTTAAAAGCCAATAAGCCATTATTAGCCTCCCCTTTTGCTGACCAATTTATACGAGCTCCGATTGATAATGATATTGGTATTAGTGGTGATTTTGACAGTAACAATAACCCGTTTGCTTGGGTTGAGCAATGGAAAGCTTCGGGTTACTACAATCTTTCCCACCAATGCTTAGGTATTGATGTTACTCAATCAATTGATAAAATTGTTATTGAAGCTTTGCACGGCTACTATGTCAAAAACCAGCGAGTCATCCAAAGTAGGTGGTTACATCAATTTGATTCACAAGGTAACTTAACAATATCGGTGCACGTTGATATAAACAATGATATGCCGGCTCCTGCCCGTATCGGTCTGACCTATCAATTAAGACAGATACCAAAACAGGTGAAATGGCTAGGTTTAGGACCTCATGAAAATTACCCTGACCGTAAAAGTTCGGCTATTTTTGCCCAGTGGTCATTACCATTTTCAGCACTCTACACCCCATATATTTATCCATGCGAAAACGGTTTACGTTGCGATGTGAAGAAATTGCAACTTAATGACATGATTATCACCGGTCAAAAGTTCAAATTTAATATTAACCAATACGGTACCAAACAACTAATGGAAACATCACATCGCCACTTGCTCGAACCGCAAACCACCGCTTATGTGAGTATCGATGCTTATCATATGGGTATTGGCGGAGATGACTCGTGGACACCTAATGTTCATCAAGAATATTTACTCACGGATAAACATTATAGTTATCAACTGGTATTTAGATGTTGAGATAAGCCGATTTTAACCAAATAAAAAGGCACAATTTTTGTGCCTTCTAACTACCTTTTACAAATCTACCACTTGATCATAACGACGAGCAAACTATAAAAGATATTGGGAAAATTAAAAGGATATTGGTTATGTCAGCACTAAAATAATAAGTATAAATTAGTGCATACACTCAGTTTTGTTAACAATGCGAATTTTGACCGTCAAATAGCTCATCGAGCTTTTCAATAAACTGTTGATGAGGTAAATGGAAGAAAACACCTTGTTCAGGCATTCCACGCAAAAAGAGATAATAAACACCACCAAAATGGTCTTGATAGCGATAATTCGGTAAACGGCTTTTTAAAAAACGGTGTAGCGCCAAACAGTAAAGTTGGTATTGCAAATCATAGCGATGTTCACACATCACTTGTTTGATAGCATTTTGATCATAAGCTTGTTCGTTTTCACCCAACCAATTTGATTTATAATCGATGATATAATATTTCCCTTCGAACTCAAACACTAAATCAATAAAACCTTTTAGCATGCCTTTAATGGTTTCAAAATCGAGTTCGGGGCACTGCAATGATAACTCATCATACTGTTTACATAAGTTATCAAATTGCTCGCTGGTCACCGCTTGACGTATCGGCAAATAGAACTGTAATTCATTGATGCATTTACCATTTAATAGATTCATTAAAGTAGCACCTTTTTGATGAAGTTCAGTGGTTAACATTCGTTCAATCCAAGTCGTTATGACCGGCAACCAGTTGTCTTCTAAATTAAGTTTTTTGAGCATATCACCGCACAATTGGTTGATATTAGTGGGTGAAATATTTTCCATGATTTTATGTAACAAAGTACCAACATAGGCACCCTTAGGAAAATGGTGAATATCCAACTGCGTCTCTTCGTAAGTAAGATTGTCGATTGATTGTTCTTGATCTAAATCCCAATTACTAATCACATCTGAATTATATGGTAAAACCGTATAGTGTTTTTGCAACTCACTATAGCTAGTCACTCGCCAGTTAGTTGTAAATTTACGCTCAAAAACATTTGCGGATAATGATTCATTCAATGGTTGAGTTGAAATATATTGCTCAGTTGAAATTGGCAGTTCAACATTAACCAAATGAGCAAAATTACCTACTGCATTTAAGTCATCTTTCAATAGATAATTGATTGCAGATTGGCTTTTTTTCAAAGGGGCTAAACCAATACTACAATGATAAACCGATCTTGTCATAGCAACATATAACAGTCGTAAATCTTCAGCTAAGCGCTCATCTTCTATCTGCTGTTTAATTTCATCGGTCAACTGCCAGGCATAGGTTGCTCGATAGTCGTTAGATTTATCATGATAAAAGCGACTGTCAGAGACTCGAAATTGCGCAATAAACGGTAACCATACAAGCGGAAATTCTAAACCTTTAGACTTATGAATGGTAATAATTTTGACCAGATTTTCATCACTTTCCAAACGCTGTTCATGATTTTCGATATTAAAATCCGGATTAACAATTTGTTTAGTCAGCCAACGTACCAAGGCGTAAGGGCTGTCTAATTCATCTGCGGCTTCTTGCAATAATTCGCCCAAATGCATAAAGTTAGTTAATATTCGTTCACCACCTTCACTTGCCAAAATATTTTCAGCCAAATGGCGTTTTTTCATCATACGGCGTAACATAACTAAGACGCCATAATAGTGCCAAATAATTTGGTATTGCTTAAACTCCTCAATTAAGCTTTCCCATTTATCTTGATCATCGCTAATTTGCTCAAGTTCTGCCATGGATTGCCCGAGTAATTTGGTCATTAATGCTAAGCGTAACGCTGATTCATTTTCAGGCATGAGCACTGCTTGTAATAAGCATAGAACTTGTTGCGCTTCATCGGATAGAAAAACGCTAGTGCGATTTGATAAATAGACACTTTTGACACCACTTTGATGCAACTTTTGTTGAATAATTTCAGCTTCTCGCCCGGTACGAACTAATATAGCAATATCAGCTGTCGATACTCTACGTGGTGCAGTTCCATCATGAATTGATATCGATTGATCAGTTAACCACGCCACAATTTGCTTAGCACAGCACGATGCCATATATTCCTGATATTCGGTTTTCGTTGTCACTTGTTCAGGCAATAAATAGGCAGTTAACGCATTGGTTGGTTGACTATCGATAAGTAGCGCTTTTTGCCTATTACGCTCAGCACTATCCATGTTTAGAAATGGGATATTTTCAAAAATAAAAGGATTATCATGATTGGCAAACAGCTGATTTACCGCTTCAACCATTGATGCTGATGAGCGATGATTGATGTGCATTGTAAAATGATTTTCACCAGTGGATTGCTTCGCTTTGAGATAGGTAAAAATATCAGCCCCCCTAAAGCTATAAATCGCTTGTTTAGGATCGCCAATAAACAGTAAACCAGTATCTAAACTATGTTTAGGATAGATATAATCAAAAATTTTATATTGCACCGGATCGGTATCTTGAAACTCATCAATCAAGGCAACACAATATTTGCTGGCAATACTTAATGCTAATCGCTTACCATTTTTAGCGCGTAAAGCTCGATGAAGTTGCCATAGCAGATCATCAAAACTCATTTCTCCACGTTTAATCTTTTGGTAATAGATCCCTTTTTGAACAATTTTTACGATGTCCATTAAGATTAAGCTACGTAAATTAAGCACACTATTGCACAGTGCTTCAATCTGTTCAAAAATTGGATGAGTCGGTGCTGTTTGGCCTTTATTGGTTTTTTCTAACAAAACAGATTGGCAAAATTTTGAAAGCTCTGTTGGTAAGCCAAAGGTTTGTGTAGCTGTTTGTGCCCAAGATGTGATCTTATTTAACCAATTAGGTAAATATCGACTACTATAAGATTTCTTATTTACCCCGGATTGGGTAATAATATCCGACAATTGGTTAACCGAAGTAAGCCACGCTTTTTTAATAGCATCAATTTTTGCAAAATTTTGCTGATAAAACGCTTTGATCTTCTCAATTAGTTCCAGTTCTTCATCATTTGAATCATCAAACTCAACATTTAAATAAGGCGTTAAATCGGTTAATAGTGCCGTTGGATCTTGCCATGTTTCAAGCACTAAATAAGCTAGCGATTTATCTAGTGGTATAAAATATTGGCGCCAAAAATCTTGAATTACATTTAATTTTAGTTCGTATTCATCGGCAATCAAAGATTGTTCAAAAAGAACACCCGATTCAAAAGCATGGCTGGTTAATATACGTTGACAGAAGCTATGAATAGTATAAATAGCCGCATCATCCATCGATTGTTGCGCTTGAGTCAACTTTTCGATAGCAATATGTTTATTTTCAATAAGATCGATTAATTGTTGATAAATCGGATCTTGATGCTTGCCTTCAATTATGGCTAGTTTTAATTCCTGAATATTTTGTCTGATACGTGAGCGTAGTTCTTGTGTTGCCGCTTTGGTAAAAGTCACCACTAATATTTGACTAACATCGAGCGGTTTAGGATAACTGTTTTCCCCAATACCAAGCAACAATCGTAAATAGATGATTGCAAGCGAATAAGTTTTACCCGTACCAGCCGACGCTTCGATCAGCGTTCGACCAGTTAAGGGTAAATCAAATAGATTGAGTTTTTTTATTCCGGTTGATGAAACCATTCAAGTTTCCCTGCCGCATTTGAAGATAAATCAACGCAAGCAATAGCTGCTGTCGGGAACATCGGGGGCGATACTTCTGGACACAGTTCATTAACCAAATAGCCCACTAATGGCAAATGCGATACAACCATAACATTTTGACATTGAGTCGATGCAAGAGCAGTTAATAAATCAGCGATATATGACGGATTACCTCCCGGCACTAAATTCTTTTCAGTTTCATTTTTTGCCACAAAAACTTGAGAAGACAATTGTGCAAAGGTCTGCTGAGCACGTAAATACGGGCTAACTAGTCCTAGGTCAAAACTAAAGTCCTGCTGTTTAAGCCAAAGGCCAGCTTGCTTTGCTTGCTTTTGACCAAACTCGGTAAGTGCACGGCTAGCATCTGATGAAGCAGAAAAACCTGCTTCACCATGTCTGATAATACAAACTTTCATTTATATCTGATTAGCGTAATTTTAATTGAAAAATTAAGCACTCAGCGCCACAACAAAAGGTGAACTTAGCTGTTAATTTAAAACCATTTTCAACTTTATCAATGCTGCTATTGATTTCGCATGGTTCTGAGGCAACATCATTAGCAGCTTGAGTTAATGATGCCAATTTAGCTTCAGCTTCTGATTGTGTTGCAAAAACATGCTCGTACTCTGCGCTACAATCTTCATTATCAATGATTGTACCCACATCAACACAACAACACGCTGGCGTGTCGTTGGCTTTACATTTATTTAAAGAATCTGTCATGCTATACCTCTGTTATACCGATTAATTTGCTAGTAGTATACTCTCAATCAAATCTAAGGGCAAAATTCTCAAGTATTTTACCCTATCAATTTGTTTGCTTATTAGCGTGGAAGGTTGCCAAAAATTGGCTTAATCGTGCCAACAAAAAAATAGTCCAACTAAGCGCAATTAAGTATCCTATCGTGTATAAAGAAATTAAAAATCTCGTTCTTATTACTCAAATTTTTTGTACTATATATTTATAGTTATTTTTTATTAGTGAACATATGCAGCAAAATAATCATGTCCGAAAAATGGCGATTTTAGTCGCAGCAACATTTTTTATGGAAAACTTAGATGCCACCGTCATCACAACGGCTATACCGGATATGGCTAAATCTTTTTATGTTAACCCGCAAGCGCTTTCAATAGGCATTAGTGCTTACATGCTTGCTTTAGCTATTGGCCTACCCGCCAGTGGTTGGCTGGCAAATCGTTTTACCGCGCATCGGGTATTTTCCATTTCGATTGTTCTATTTATGTTAGCTTCATTATTTTGTGCCCTTTCAACTAACCTGACAATGTTCACCACAGCAAGGTTATTGCAGGGATTAGGCGGATCATTAATGGTACCGGTTGGGCGAACCGTTGTTTTAAGCCGTACCGAAAAAGACCAACTCGTTAATACTATTTCTATTTTAGTTTGGCCAGGTCTCATTGCGCCTGTTATGGGACCTTTGATTGGCGGATTTTTTGCCCAATATCTCACATGGCATTGGATTTTTATTCTTAATATTCCGCTAGGGGTTATCGCACTATTTTTTGCAAGGAAATTAATTCCTAAAGAGCGACCACAAAAGCGGGCGTTTGACGGAATCGGTTTTATATTGTGCGGTTTAGGTTTACTGCTTTTTGTTTACGGGCTGGAGATGATTTCACACACCGAAAACAGTATCTGGCTGTGCTTATCGATTGTTTTTTCCGGCAGTATGATATTGACCATAGCTTGTTATCATTTAACCCACTCAAATAATCCATTAATAAGCTTGCATGCATTTTCAAAACGAACTTTTCGAACCAATTTTTTGGGTGGATCATTAATTCGCATTGCCCTAAGTAGTGCACCTTTTCTGTTACCGCTTATGTTTCAAGTTGCATTTGGCTGGTCACCATTATTGGCCGGATCGCTATTATTGGTTTTATTTGCTGGTAACATCACACTTAAATTAGTCAATACAAGTTTGATCCGTCGCTATAGCTTTCGTCATATCTTAATTATAAACGGCCTATTGTTATCAATCAGTTTTGTCTTATGCGCCTTTTTTACGGCACAAACGCCAATGATATGGATGATAGCCGTATTGTTCCTATCCGGAGGGGCAAGATCAATTCAATTTACAACGCTAAATACTTTAGGCTTTTCGCAAATTGATAAAAGTGAAGTACAAAGCGCTAATATACTTTCAACTATTGCGCAACAAATCAACAATGTTTTGGGGGTAGTATTAGGGGCATTATTCTTGTTTATCGCAGCTTGTTTTCATGGACATAATAATACCAATTTAACAGTTGAAGATTTTCGTTTGGCATTATTAATGGTTGCCGGGTTAACTCTTATCGCTATGATTGATTTTATGACACTTCCTAAAAGTGCCGGTGAAAATATTCGAGGTAATCATTGATAAAAAAAACCTCTGCCATTAAGCAGAGGTTTTGACAATTAAAACTTAGGTGCCGGCGCACGACCACGTTTTTTTGTAAAGCCTTTCTCTTTCGATTCAACTTTACTACTACCACGACGACCACGCTTAGCATCAGAAGATGCGCCATTGACTAAACTCATCTTCATTGGTTGATTAAGGACTCTCACTTTTTCAAAGTGTTTTAAGATATCCTTAGGCATACCTTTTGGTAATTCAACGGTTGAATAAGTATCATAAAGTTTGATATTACCAATATAACGGCTACTAATATCCGCTTCATTGGCAATCGCTCCCACAATGTGGCGAACTTCAATACCGTTTTCTTTACCAACTTCAATACGATACATATCCATTTCACCAACATCACGACGTTCACGGCGTTTCGGTGATTCTCGATTATCGCCACGTAAACGACGCTCGCCATTACGTCCATCACGATCACGCATATCGCGAGAAGGTTTGAACACCGGATCAGGTGGTAAAATTAATGGGCGTTCACCTTGAGCTAATTTAAGTATAGCCGTCGAAATAGTTTGAAGATCAGCGCCACATTCTGTTTGAATCTGGCTTAATAGTGCTTGATACTGATCCAAATCACTACTTTCAAGCTGTGCTTGTACTTGTTGAGTAAACTTAGCTAAACGACGTTTCTCTAACAACTCTTTTGACGGTAAACCCACTTCCGGAATGGGTTTTTTAATCGTTTGTTCTATATTTTTAAGTAATCGACGTTCACGGCTATCAACAAATAAAATTGCACGACCGGCACGCCCTGCTCGACCAGTACGACCAATACGGTGAACATAAGATTCAGAATCTAAAGTAATATCATAGTTAATCACTAAGCTAATACGTTCAACATCAAGACCTCGTGCCGCAACATCCGTTGCAATAAGGATATCTAATCGACCATTACGCAAACGATCAAGTGTTTGTTCACGTAACTGTTGCGTCATATCCCCATTTAATGCTGCACAACTATAACCGTGTTTTTCAAGGACTTCAGCAACATCTAAAGTTGCAGTTTTAGTACGAACAAAAATAATGGCAGCATCAAAATCTTCTGCCTCTAAGAAACGAATAATCGCTTCATTTTTACGCATACCACGAACTAACCAGTAACTTTGATCAATATCAGGAGCGGTTTGATTCGTACCCTTGATTTGTACCTCTTTAGGGTTATGCATAAAACGCTTAGTGATACGACGAATTGGCGCTGGCATCGTCGCTGAAAATAGTGCTGTTTGATGATCTTCCGGAATGGTTGCCATAATACTTTCAACATCATCGATAAAGCCCATTCTTAACATTTCATCGGCTTCATCGAGTACTAATCCTTTAAGATTTGAAAGATCAAGCGTTTTACGATTTAAATGATCAAGTAAACGACCTGGCGTACCAACGACAATTTGAGGTCCTTGTTTTAAAGCACGTAATTGCACATCATAACGTTGACCACCGTACAGTGGTAATACTTTAACGCCTTTCATATATTTAGCGTACTCTGCACAAGCATCGGCAACTTGAATGGCTAATTCACGAGTTGGCGCTAAAACTAAAAGTTGTGGTGCCTTTAAATTGACATCAATATTCATCAAAAAAGGAATTGAGAAAGCGGCGGTTTTACCACTACCTGTTTGTGCCATCCCTAAAACATCATTTCCAGCTAATAAAAGTGGAATACATTCAGATTGAATAGGTGATGGTTTAGTAAAACCTAGATCATTTAATGCATTAAGTATATCTTCGGATAAACCAAGATCAGTAAAAGAAACTTCTGTTGTCATGTAAACTCGCTTTGAAAATTTGAAAACCAAAACTGACTTTTTATGCAATAACAATTCCGATGATTATCAATAACGATAACCCTCAGTCAGGTTTTTTAATGATGTATTGCTTTTAAAAAAGAAAGTTTAATCAATTTATGCCAGCTCACTAAATGGAAAATTTACAACTCACCCCAATAACTAACTGCCGATACGCTTTAAGGCTATTCGAATTTTTGCAACATAGTTATATCGGTACAATCTTTATGAAAGATAAAACGGATTAACAGCATCATCAAATAGTTGTGTATATAATTGGCAAATCAGAACTACGCTATAACAATATTTTCACTTTTAAACTGGCATGACCCTTGTTACTTTTCATCAAGTAACTTTAATTCGTAAAGTGCCTGTTGATGTTCAACAAAGTTATAAATATTATTGGCTAAAGCATATTTAAATAACATTTTGGCACGCTCGTTGTCACCTTTACTCTGATAATATTTACCTAAGTAAAAGTATGTTTCACAAAGGCGCTCAGCTAACTGCCGATTATTTTCAACGCCTTGTTGAAGATTTTGCATTAATTTAGATTGACTAATTTTACCTAAATAAAATGCAACGATATCGCTACTATAAACAGTTTTATCACTAATTTGATCGTAACGTTTTTGTAGCATTTTTTGTGCGGCTTGTTTATCTGCCTCTTTTTCAATCAGATATAGCCACAAAATTCGGATTGGTTCATTCACATCATATTGATGGAATTTTATTGCATCTCGTTGAGCTGTTTGATAATGTCCGGTACGATACAACGCAATAGCGCGATTGAAATAAGCAAAAGCATAAGCAGGATCGAGCTCTAAAGTCGTATTAAACAACATTATCGCAGTATCAAATTCCCCATCTCTTAAGGCATAAGTGCCTAAAAAGTTATAGAGATCTGCAACATCAGAGTTCATACTTAATAAATGATTAAAATCACTTTGTGCAAACGCTTTAAAACCTAATGAATCGTAAACAATACCCCGTTCAAAAATAAGCTGCATTCGTGTCACAGGGTCAATATCTTTTCGTGATAACTGTTGGCTGAGCTGAGCAATTTTCAATTCGTCATCATAAGAAATTTGCTCCGGAACAGCCAATACAGTAAAAGAACTACTACAACCTGATAAAATAGCAACTGCCAATAAACAGGCTATAATTTTCAGGTTGAATAGTCTCATATTGAACTCCTGATGAATAATCTTTTATTCTGCTGTCGTCGGAGCAACGTCTGGTGTTGATTCGACGGCGTCTTTCATACTTAAACGAATGCGCCCTTGGCGATCTATTTCAAGAACTTTTACATTCACTTCCTGCCCAACTTTCAAATAATCTGCCACTTTTTCAACTCGGTGGTCAGCAATTTGTGAGACATGAACAAGACCTTCTTTGCCACCGATAACAGAAACAAACGCACCAAAATCAACAATACGTGTCACTTTACCGGTGTAGATTTTGCCAATTTCGACATCAGCAACCAGATTATTAATGCGAGCCATAGCATCTTTGGCTTTATTGCCGTCAGAAGCTGCAATTTTCACTGTACCGTCGTCCGATATCTCAATTGTTGTACCTGTTTCTTCGGTTAATGCACGAATAGTTGCGCCACCTTTACCAATGATGTCACGGATCTTATCAGGATTGACATTCATGGTGTAAATACGTGGTGCAAATTCAGAAATTTCTTGACGAGGCTTGTTAATCGCTTGCTCCATTACGCTTAAGATGTGTAAACGAGCACCTTTTGCTTGGTTTAGCGCAACTTGCATAATCTCTTTAGTGATACCTTCAATTTTGATATCCATTTGTAAAGCACTCACACCTTCACGGGTACCAGCTACTTTAAAGTCCATATCACCAAGATGATCTTCATCACCTAAAATATCAGAAAGCACAACAAAGTTATCACCTTCTTTCACTAATCCCATTGCAATACCGGCAACAGAAGATTTGATTGGCACACCTGCATCCATAAGCGCTAATGAAGCACCACAAACAGAAGCCATTGAAGATGATCCGTTTGATTCAGTAATCTCAGAAACCACACGAACAGTATATGGGAACTCTTCTTTACTTGGCATTACAGCAGCAACACCACGTTTAGCTAAACGACCATGACCAATTTCACGACGTTTCGGCGAACCAACCATACCAGTTTCACCTACTGAGTAAGGCGGGAAGTTATAGTGTAATAAGAATCGTTCAGTATACTCACCGGTTAACTCATCAATAATTTGAGCGTCACGTTCAGTCCCCAATGTTGCTGTCACGAGTGCTTGAGTTTCACCACGTGTAAATAAAGCACTACCATGCGTTCTTGGTAAAACATTGGTACGAATATCCAGCGCTCGAATCATATCTTTTTCACGACCGTCGATACGTGGTTCACCGGCAATAACACGTTGGCGAACAATTTGGCTTTCTAAATCAACAATAATATTGAAAACTTCGTTTTCATCAAGCTCTTCATCTTGAGCCTGTAAAGTTGCTAAAACCTCTTCTTTAATCAGATCGATTTGTGCATAACGTGCTTGTTTTTCAGTAATACGATAAGCTTCACCTAAACGGGCTTTAGCCAATTGTGAAACGGCGTCATATAAAGCTTCGTTTTTAGCTGGTGCAACCCAATCCCATTTTTCACGATTTGCTTTAGCAACAAATTCGTTAATATTATCAATTACAACTTGTTGTTGCTCATGACCAAATACCACTGCCGCTAACATTTGATCTTCAGTTAAAATATCCGCTTCTGATTCAACCATGAGAACAGCGCTTTTAGTTCCTGCTACCACTAAATCTAAACGACTGCTGGCAAGCTCTTTTACTGAAGGGTTTAAGACAAATTCATCGTTGATAAATCCAACTCGTGCAGCACCAATTGGACCATGAAATGGTACGCCAGATAGACAAAGCGCAGCAGATGCACCAATCATAGCAACTAAATCAGGGCTTACTTCAGGATTAACTGAAACAACGGTTGCAATAATTTGAATTTCGTTAACAAATCCTTCCGGAAATAACGGGCGTAATGGACGGTCAATTAAGCGTGCAATTAAGGTTTCACCTTCACTTGGGCGTCCTTCCCGTTTAAAAAATCCACCCGGAATACGACCGGCGGCATAAGTACGCTCTTGGTAGTTAACCGTTAACGGGAAAAAGTCTTGACCTTCTTTAACTTTTTTATTCGCAACAACGGTTACAAATACAGCAGTATCATCCATATTAACCATAACGGCAGCTGTTGCTTGACGTGCCATAATTCCTGTTTCTAAAGTAACAGTATGGCGACCATATTGGAATTTTTGATATGTCGGATTAAACAAAATAATGTCCTCTTGTTATATATGCTGAAGTTTGATATCTCGACAGGAAGCAGCATCAAGCTGAACTTAGGGATATTCACTTCAACAATGTGGGGGTATTCAACAAAAGATTATTTCACTGTCACGACTAATGACAAATCTATAAATTATAGAGCTCTCATTAGTCGCGCGAAACATGGAGACAATCTTTTACCTTATTGATTTACTCTTAAAAAAATTAACTTAATTTTTTGCGCTCAGTATTATATCAGAGCCCAAACTTTTCACAACGAAAAAGAGGCCTAAGCCTCTTTTCAAGTAGATTAGTAATTAGCGACGTAAACCTAGTCTTTGAATTAATTGGTTATAACGATCGAAATCTTTACGACGTAAATAATCTAATAATTTACGACGGCTAGAAACCATACGTAATAAACCACGACGGCTGTGGTGATCTTTTTTATGCTCAGAAAAATGACCTTGTAAATCATTGATACGTGCAGTTAAAAGAGCAACTTGAACTTCAGTTGAACCAGTGTCGTTAGTTCCGCGACCATATTCAGCAACGATTTTCGCTTTAGCTTCTACAGTTAGAGACATAATAAACCTCTTAAAATTAAAATAAAAAATGGAATGACCGATCTCTAATTCAGACACTCCTCGGCATTCATATAATCAATATATGAATTGTGCGCAATTATACTTGAAATTATTGAAATAGCAATGCGATTTATTCCTTTAATAGCAAGCTTATTTAAGTTTAAAACCGTACTCTTCTTGAATCAATTTTTTAAGTGCTTGTATATAATTTTGCGCCGACTGACTTAATTGCGCTTTTTGAGAGGTTATCCAACCTATTAATATCTTTTCTTCGACATCAAGCGGAATCGATAAAATATCAGAACCATTTAAATCAGTACTTAAAACACCGGTACTAATTGTATAACCATTTAACCCATGCAATAGGTTAAACAACGTCGCTCGATCACTGACATGAATGCTTTTTTTATGATAGACGGTACTTAAAATCTCTTCTGAAAAATAGAAAGAGTTATATTCACCTTGTTCAAAAGAGAGATAAGGATAATCTTCCAAATCGTTAAGCGTGAGCAATTTCATTGCTGCTAAAGGATGATGAGTACTAATAAAGACATGAGGATCAGCTTCAAAAAGCGGATTAAAAGTTAAACGATGCTCTTTAAGCAATCGTAAAATCACTTTTTGGTTAAAATCAGTTAAATATAAAATGCCTACTTCGCTACGCAAATTAGCGACATCGGTAATAATATCATAAGTTCGGGTTTCTCTAAGGGTAAATTCATATTCATCGGTATGATTTTTTTTGATGAGATTAACAAATGCATTAACCGCAAAAGCATAATGTTGTGTCGATATACTGCAAAGCTGTTTAGACGGCTCTTTTTTTGCATAGTGCTGTTCTAATAATTCAGCCTGATCCAAAACCTGTTTGGCATAACCTAAAAACTCAACACCGTCGGTTGATAGCGAAACGCCTTTTGAAGTTCGCACAAAAATCTCAATGCCAAATTCAGCCTCCAACTCCTTGACCGCAGTAGATAAACTGGGTTGGGTAATATACAAATTTTTAGCCGCTTCATTAATCGAGCCTGAGCGGGCTATTTCTAAAATGTAACGTAATTGTTGAAGTTTCATAATATTACAAGCGACCGAAACTAATCTTAATTCAAAATATAAGCTACTATAATCATTGTAATAATAATTGTACAGAAAAAGCAAAATAGCATTTTTGTGCTATCGAGCACAGAGATTTTAGAGCTTTAAAAAACTTATAACTCAACTTTTGGGGCTTTACAGCCCTAAGGTTACTTTACTAACTTGCTGTGCTACAGCGATGTTTTTAAACGGCTTGTTCAGCTGTGAAGTGCCGTTCGGCATTGTTGATGTGGCATCACCGTTTTTTAAACAGCTTATGCAGCTGCAAAGAAGCTCTAGCGGCCGCAGTGGCAAATGGTATATTTTTAAACAACCTATACGGCTGCAAAGATGCCATTGCTGATGCATCAGCCGCGGTTGACTTTCTAAACAGCCTATGCGGCTGCAAAGAAACAGGCGCAAACTTACAATGGCTTTGCACTTTTCTAAACAGCCTATGCGGCTGCAAAGCTGTAAAAAAAGGTGACGAGTTGCACTATCATTTTCTAAACAGCCTATGCGGCTGCAAAGTAGAATCTTACATACTATAAACATCGTTTATAAAAACATAAAGGGCAATTTTAGGTTTAAAAACCCTTTTTTCTAACGCTTTTGCAATATATTGATTTTTAATGTTTTTATTATTAGCTAAAAAAAAGGGTTTAAAAAGTTTGTATTTTGAACTCCATTACTTTTTTCAAACGGCTTACCATGACCTTCCACAAAAACAAACTAGTGCACCAACCCGCACCTTCACAAAGCGCCGACAACTGAGTGAGGTTAGCACGCCAAACAGGGATGTTTGGCGAGGCGCTGCTTTGTCCGGAACAAATCAGCGCCGGTGCGTTAAGACCGAACGAAGGCGGAGGGCAGTCGAAGACCGCTTTGGGTGGTGCTGCGAGAGGGTATAGGGGGATTTCGCATAAAATCCCCCTATTCGGACGCAGACACCGAAATGAAAATATCAACCAACCAACAGCGTCCGAAACCCGCAGACAAAAAACCTGTAGCTTTTAATTAAAGTATAAAACCTTGTCAAAAAGTTTCAGAAAATATAGGTGTTTAAGCAAAAACACAAAGTATTGACAAGAACTTTCAGAAAACACCCGCGTTTCAGTATAAAAACAAAAGTTTTAGATATTTCCAAAATATCATAAAATCCCTTATGCAGCCGTAAAGCACCTGAATCGAATGAAATAAAAAACTCTAATTTTCTTGACAGCTTATGCAGCTTTAAAGAATCTCTTAACATCTGACTCAGGAACAAAACGTTTCTAAACAGCTTATGCAGCTTTAAAGGCAGCATTTGCCGAGTCAACTTTCTAAACAGCTTATGCAGCTTTAAAGTAGAATCCTACCTACTATAAACATCGTTTATAAAACCGATAAGGGCAATTTTAGGTTTAAAAACCCTTTTTTTAATGCCTTTGCAACATCATGATTTTTAATCATTTTATTTTTTAACTAAAAAAGGGTTAATAAAATGTGTATTTTAAACTCCACAACCCCCCGCCCCTCAACTTTTTAGCTCTTAAACGCCTAAAAAGCTGCTTAGTTTAAAGTAACTGGCAATACGCTAAGCTATTTTTTGGACTCAAAAGAAGCTTTCTTCAAAAATTTTCGAAGCTGATATTACTGAGCATAAAAAAAGTTAAGGGCATTATGAAAATACCCTTAATACTTAATTAAAAATCAGGAATGGTTGCTGTTTTGCTTAGTCCATAACTGTTAAATATACCCTGCACAGGTGTTGTACATTTTTCTTGTTTTATCCACATGATAAAGTTTTGACCAGTGCTTTTGCTAATGAAATGAAGATGAGGATAATTCAATTGAACGCTACCCCACTTTTCAATCATTTTATTTTTTACTTCATCTGACCATTTACCTTGTGCGGTTAAACGTTTTTCAGCTCGTCTTAAAGCGCTTTGCCCTTTAGGATTAACGCGAATTAAACGTAGGTAACCTTTAATATTAGTTGGAACCGGGGTTATTGGTAAGGCGATAGTATAATCACTAACCACCGTCTGCAAGGCAGTTTTAAATTGTTGTAACTGAACTTCATCACCAAATAATCGAATAATTCCGCCTAATGTGCGATTAACATTATAACAAGGAAAACTGACCGCAATATTACCTTGATAATTAACCAAAACTTGATGAAGTGATTGCATAACTTGATTAATCACTTCTGTTTCGGTTATCTCAAGTTGTGGGATTGCTCTTAGTTCAAAATAGTGAGTGAGCATAATAATTACTCCTTACCACTTGCACCAAATACACCACCGCGAATCAATACCGCTATGACATAATGTTGTTGTTCAAGTGATGGCTTTTCCCCTTTTAGTACCCAGTTATCAAATAGCGTGTAAAAGTCATGTTTTTGTTTAGGTTGACGGAAAGCATGCCCCATAGTTGTGACGGCACCATAAGGTTCGATAGCAATTGGAAACTCTGCTTTTTCATCATACCAGGTATCAATGGTTCGAATAGCATTGCTGATTTTTTGCGAGTGCGTAGCTGCACATTCGTTTTTCTCATAAAGTACTTTACTTTTTGTTTTTCCAGTATCTAAGATTAACTCTTGTGAAGGATACACTTCTTGACCTAAGCCCATTTTTAATTTGGCTACTATGTCGAAGATAATAAATTCTTTGTTAGATAGTCCAGCTTCGATAAGTTTAGCAAGATCTTCTATTGCTTTATCTTCGTATTCAAATGAGTTAAGTTGATATTGTTTAACATCATTTACATGAATAACAGGTTTATTATTGTGAATGATCGAAATAGTGATTTGTTCAGCAGCCATGCGATTACGCCATAACCAACGACCATTAAGTATATTAATGGCATAACGTTTAGCAAGCGTTTTCATACCGTTAGATTTTATATAATCGTTGGTCACTTTTATTAATTCTTCTTGATACTCGATATTATTACATACTGATGGTTTGCCTAAAAATGGCAGAACTTTACAACTCCATTTAACCACTAATGTATCTTTATCGGTATCTAACGCAGCGGTATCAACCGTTTGTAAATTAGCCTTTTGAATTTCGGCATCTAATTTTGCGGGATCATTAGTAACAGCATTTTTAAGGCGATTAGAAATTGTCCCTCGAACGGATTTTTCTGATATAAAAACAGGATATAAATTGTTATCGTCTGTATCAACTTGTTGTAAAAAAACGGCATCAGAAATATCAAAACTGCGTTCGAATGCTAAAACTGAAGCGGTTGCGAATTTATCTTTACTCATAATTTCATCCTTTTTAGTAATGCTAAATTTTTAATTAGTTTTTTGATTAATCATATAAATGTCTGCGTTATTCGATTGCAATTTACTACACTGATAACGCCAAAAAGCTTGGGATAAATGTCCCTTTAATCGCAAAGGAAATACCCATTTACCTAATCCATAGATACATTCAACAAATTGTGTTGCATATTCATTGCTACGTGCATTTTCAACCATTCCGGCTGGAAATAGTGGTGAAATAGCTTGATATCCGAGTGGGATAGGCACTAGCCAACCTCGCCCTTCCTTTATTGAAGTAGTTTGCCAATGACCTTTTTCTTGCGGTTGATGATGAAGCATTGCAGTTTCAACTAAAGCATCGAGTTGCGTGGCATTAGGATTCTTTTGTTGTAATTCAGCAGTGATATCTTCTAACTCTTGTTGTGCTTCAACTAAAACAAATGCAGGCAGCAACATATTAGCTAAGGTTTTATCTGATTCATCAGAAGAAATTAATTTTACATTTTCAATTGAGACTATGTGCCCACCCGCTATACGTTGTTGATAAAGTTTTTGCTTCATCTGCGTAACAAATGCTTGTTGTTGTTCTTCATCATCGAGCGTATCGATATTTTCGATTTTCACTTCTACTAATAAACTCACATCAAGATGAACTTTACCTTCCTCGATGATTGAGCGAGTATCACCATTTTTTGCTAATGGGTTGCGAGTTAACCGAAAAATATAATCTGAATAATCATTAGGGCGATAAACTTGTACATCACACTCATGACAAGCAATTAATACCCCGTCAAGATAAATTGGTTCTTTGGATTCAATTTTTCGATTTAAAGCGTGAATAGCACCTAAAAATCCAGAAATAGCCGGAAAACCATAAGTCAATGGGCTTGATATAGCATTAGCATTGTGAATTTTAACATGGTCAAAAAGTAGATAATAATTTAACGAAGCCATTAGAAAATCCCCTCTTTTTTACGTTGACTCGCTTTTACCGCTGCGCTAAATTCGCTACACCATTCATTAAATTCAGGATCTGAAAATTGCTCACTGATATCATTAAATTTATTTTTCAACACGCATTGAATCCAAAAAGCAAAATCTTGTTTAATACCAACTAGCCAATCACCTTTATCATAGTATTGTTTGAAATCTTCTTCATCTTCTAACTCTGCTCGCTTAGGGTCTAGCCAAAGCTTTTGGTTTAAGTCTAGAGAGTATTCCCTACTCCATCCAGCAGGCATGGTTTGCTGGATATGCTTAGCAAACTTAAGGACATAAGATAAAATAATATCTAAAGCATCTTTACGATTATCCCTTTCTTCAACGACATTATTAGGCGCCTGAACCATATCAAAGAGTAATCTAAAACCAAACCGACAAAAATATTGCATTGAATTATCAAAAATATTTTGTTTGTGAACGGTAATCGACGGAAATTTGGAAGTTTTAAATTCGGGTGGTATTGAAGGTAATAAGAAATTTCGACCACCTTGATTGCTTGTTAATTGACTCACACCTTGAGGATTACTGCCACCCAACTTAACTACAGCTAAATTTTGAAAAGAAAAATAGGGTTCATGTACTGCATCTTTTATCCTTCTTTGTTCACGGGCTTTTTTGTTCTGTTCGGAAAACCTTTCTTGCACTTTCTGATAAACTACATGACATAACGAACTAGGATGCAATGGAACTAATAAACGATAATTATTTTCTAGATGAGCTAAATAGCTTTCTTGGCTATTTGGCCAATAAAATTGTTTATTGAGTTCTGAAGCTTTAGGATGTTCAAATTCATTAAATATAGCTTTTTTTAAATTGGCTAAATAAAGCGATGCTTTTTGTTTATCGTCAGATAAAGCATCCAAAACGGCAGGATGATCTTCTACAATCAATTGCAATAGTGTTGTTTCACCGGTTACAACTTGATTTAATAATGAAAATATATCTAAAGCTGCAGCATTGCCTGAACAATCAAGTGGTAACACCGTTAGTGTGGCGGAAGATATAACTGTCTGATTAATTGGATTATTTTGCGCCAAATAATTATCACCGAGGCTTGAAGAATGGATCCCTTTGCTAATATGAGAAGCTATAGATATCCAGAATATCCTTCTGGTTGCCGCATCTTCCATCCAAGTTTCAAAATCATAACGCTTTAATAAATCATTAATTTTTTGTTGTGATTCAGTAATTGCTAATGAATCATTGTTTTCTCTAGCTTTAGCTAATTTTACAAGCTCACTTTTGTAGCTACTATTATTAGCAAGCCGTTGCGTTAGAAAGTTTATGATTACCTTTCTAATATCTTGCCAAGAAATACTATTCATTGGCCCTCCTATATTAATAAAAATATTATAAATAAGACTTATATTTAAATATAAGTCCTTAGTTTCTCCATTATGATGCTTTAAATTTTATATACAAATGTAACAATTTAAGTGCTTTTTCATTAAACAACAACTCATCAGAAAAATTATTACATCTATATTTAGGATGATCTAAACCTAATTTTTTTATTAAATATTCTACTTCTTTAATTGTTGAACAACCTAGAATATTCATTAACTTTTTGATAGAGTAAAATTTAGAAGGTTCTTGTGTAACGATAAACGATTCATCATTCGCTGCTCTTCCATAAATTTCAAATTGCTGTAAATCATTTACTTCTAATTTTTCAATAGATATTTGACATTGAATCAACTTAGATTTATTTTTAGACATAATTTTGTCCTCATTAACTTCGTTTGGATAAAATTTTAAACCTCAGATCTGGTCCATCTGGGGTTTTCCATTACAACATTTAATTAAAAATGTTGTTTTATGTAATTTAGATTACATGTTTGTCATATTAATAATATAAAAAACCAAAGTCAACTTTTATTGTAATATCATAGGCAATGTTAAAAATAATTTTAAAAGTTTTTGTAAGTAATAATAATGAAAAACCGCCTATTCGGCGGTTATAATTATGATATATATATATAGTAATTTCATATTTCTAAGCTACCTATGCGGTAGTAGTAATTATTATAAAATAATTACTTTTGTATTACTACATTTCATAGGGTATGACAGCTATATTTTATTGGATAGACGAAAATATCTTACATTAAATTTTGGGTTCAAAAGATTTGACCACCCTCTATTCTTTATAAAACCCATAACAAGGATTAAAGCACCAGCGTGTTCCACTTGCTAAACTAACTGTGCAAAATTCGTTTGCCAGCCGATATAGGTTTTTATTTGGCAAATGTTCGGCTAGTTTTTCCATGGCTTGTTGTACGGTATTTGATAGCCATATTTGTACTTTTGGGTTATCTAACTGCCAATTTTGATATTGGATAGCGTAATTTTCTGTTTCAGGGCATTGTTCATCTGGTTTTTGCCATGCATTTTCAGCATAACTAAAATTGTGATTACCATCTTCATCTAACTGACAGACGTAATCATCTTCTTTTGGGCTTTTCATTCTAAATGGCGAGATCTTTTGCAAATGCACACAATGATGATGTGCCAAATTAGGTTGCCAATAACAAGTAACATAGTTGCTTGTATGAGCATTAATGGCAAATAAGTCCGCCATGACATTATGCTCTAATTCAGCAAGCGTTAAACCATCTTCTGGTGATGAAACTATGCGTGGAATAGCATTAATATTTTCGAGTTGTTTGCTTGGTATAATTTCTTCGCTTTTATGTGATTTTAGTAAAAAATTAGGCTCTTGTTCAAAACCCGGTCTGGCAAAACAGGCTTCCGCTGAACCATAGTTGTTTCCTTTTTTTATCGATTCGATGTTACTGCCTAAGATTGCTACATTTGGGCTATGCGTAGATTTATCAGGACGGTGTCGCCAAACGCGTCCGACTAATTGAATAATTGAACGCATAGATGAGGGCTCGACAATTGCCCAATCATAATCATGATCACGCCCTACTTCAGTAACAGGTGTGCCAATGACGATAAAAATGTGATTCTGTATTTTGCTGTGTTTTATTGCTTCAATAATTTCCGGTTGCTTGAATAATGCTTTCGGATCGCTACGGTTTAAAATTCTATCTAGTTTTTCTTCCAATTGGCTACGTAGCAATAAAAGTTGTCTGGCATGGTAAACTACAATATGAAATACAGTATCTTCAGGTAATGTTTGTTGCTGATACATCTGTTTAGTAATTGCGATGACATCTTCAGTATGGGCAAATCGGATTAAACCAATACTGACCTGTTTTTTTGATGTCTCGTCAGTCTGATGATATTGCTCGTGAAATAGGCTTGCTTGTTCCAGAATTTGCTTTGCTAAAATATGGTAATTGAGTTTTTCATTCGCTTTTTTATTTTTCTGATAATCCAGTAATTTTAGAATATGTCCTTGACGACGAATCGCTTCTTTTTCTAGCTGCATTATGCGTGAGTGAACAAAATGTTGATGCTCATTTTTGAAATGATTAAGATCATCAATTGGCATGACTGACTGATGATATTCGTCAAACCAACCGCAGATAATACGATTACTGCTTTGACTACTATTATTTTGATTCCATATTTTCCTTCCGGCTTGGTAGGCGTCAAATAAACCAGCTATCAGATCGGGGGTTAAAGTAGCAGAAGAAAGCAATACTTTACTACCATAAAGTCCTGCTAAATGAACTAATCTAGCTAAAGCAGGAAGATCGTGTTGATCAAAATCATCGGGTTCATCTAATATGAGATCAGAAGTAAGCAATCTTAATGTTGGTGCAATATATTTACCGCCTTGAGTGCCTTCACTAGCTTGAATAATATGATCAATAGTACAGGTGACAATTGGGGTATAAAGTAATTGACGAGCTTTACTGTTTTCAATAATAGTACCCAATTCGGTATCAGCAATGCCTGTTTCAGCGACATCAACGTATTCATCCATTAAAGATTCGATAGATTCGCTACCGTAACTTTCAGGATTATGATTCTGTGAATTTTGCTCGTTATAGGTGTTATTTTCTCGTCTCTTTTGTTCTGATTTCGCATCACTTTCTAACTCAAATAAGGTTTTTGACGCACTTCCACCAACTAAGGTTGCCACATGCTCATCTGTCAGTTGTAGTCTGTCTCTAAGTGCTTTACCTGTCTGCAATGTTAATACTCGTAAACCTAACGCAATGGTAAAACGCACACCACGTTTAGGATTAGCTAATGCATAAATAATTCGGCCGTTCGCTAACGTTTTACCGCAACCTGTTGATGCCATATTTATCCCAAAAAAACCGTTTTCATCACTCGTTTGCTGATAACTTTTAGCCAAATCAAATGCATGATTTTGCCATTGAAAACGTTTGATTGTCGTACGTTGTGTAAATGCTTTATGGTGGTTAATTGCTGGTAATTCCATTGCCATTTTGGGTAGTAATCGAACAAATCGAGCTGATAAGTTAGCAACACCAATTAAATGATCATCTAAGCGCTGTTTCGGTTTTTTTTGATAATTGGTATTGGCAATCAAGATTTCTTTGTTTTTACCTGCTTCATCATTTACCAAAGATAAACTTGAAAAATTGTGATCAGCAACCATTAAACTCAAACGAGATATATGTAATAAAAATTCATCAATTGCAGTTAGCTGCATTAAAGGCGGGTGATTAAGTGCTTTACTTGCATAACGACAGAGTTTTTTTAACCATGCATTACTTAACGTTATATCATCTTTAAGCTGCCAAAAAGAGTTTGGATTAGCATGTTGACTATTTTTATTTTTAACCCAACCTTCAACGGCTTTTAGTGTTTTATAAAAATTGTCTTGTTTGAAGTTAGCAAGTAATAGTTCATTCTTCTGCTTTTTTTTCTTATCGCCACCCATTGATTCTGATAAAAAAGGCATTCGATGATGTGAAACAATTAACCAAGCAATCCATTGAGCTAATAAGGGTATTTGAGTTAAATCACCTTTTTCGGTGCATGTTAAATCTTGATGCCAGTTTGGATTTTGCTCTTGATATTCTGAAAAATTGGCTAGCCGTTCCAATACGGCTTGATTGCTAGTACAATTTTTAATCATTAATAAAAATATTTGTAATGAAATCCACTCATGCCGATAAGGATCACCTGCTATTGCTGTTTCCGCTCGTAATTTATTTTGAAATCCGATAGTCGCTTTACCTAGATCATGTAATAAAGCAGCAATGGTGGTAATAAGTTGAATTGATGTTGTATATTGCCAAGTCTCTTCGCAGTTATTACGTAAAATATCTCGTTTTGTACGATTAGTCGGCACTCGTCCTTGCTGGTTAAATTGGCTTTTATCGCCGACAATCCAAAGGAGATCAGTTAGATTTTTTCCATGTGTCCAGTAGCAAGCAACAGCAGTATTTTTTCGAGCGGTTTTTCGTAATAATTTATAAAGCGTTTGTAAACCGGCAGAAGTCATCGGCGTTTGCCAAGTTCGTTCACCACAACGCTCAGCAAATTGATCGATGATTCGGCGGGTTTCTGTTAATGCTCTTTTTTTGCATTGGCTCACAAGTAAAATATTCATGTTTTATCCGCAATTTGTTTTAACGTATCAATAATCATATCGAGCGCGCCTAATTGCGCGAATTGTGAAATACAAGATTGACGAAATGTTTTCTCATCATCACCTTGCATAGCAGATATAAAAGCTTGAGGTAAAACCATGCCATCTTTAATAATATCAGCAGCATCAAAAACTAAGCCGCCACGTCGAGTTTTGCCATGTAAAATAGCTAAACCATGTGGCAAACCCAATACCCAACAAGCCGTAGCACCTAAACCATAAGCTAAATAATTACCATGATCTAAAAATTGATTAGCAGGATCATGGCTGTTACCTCGAGTGGCATGCTCTCTTTTAAATTTGTCATCTTGCAACGTTAATTGATTTGCCATTGCATACAATCTTTTGCTAAATCGTCCTTCTGCTGTTAACAGAGATTGACTATTTTTAGCCGTATCAAACTGTTCTCTGGCATCGTTGATAATGTTAGTTAATTGATTTTGATCTACTGTCCAATCAAATTCTAACCAACTCGATTGAATGATGTTAAGTCGATGCTGTTGTAACATTTTAGCGGCTTGTAATCGGCGCTGATCATCAAACCAAAATTGGCACCAACTTTGTAAGTATTCAGTTGCACGATACTCACTTTGAGGTGAAAAAAATTGACAAGCAAACTCTGATTCGGTCGAAGCAAATAGTGGTGTTCCGCCACCACCACAAAATCCAATCATTACCCCGGCTCTTGAAAGTTCGCGGACAGCAGCTTGCGTTAATGAAGTACCGGTACCAAGTAAAATGCAGGTGGTGTTAGCTATCGGAATGTTCCAATACAATGATTGCTGCCCTTGATCGGTGACATACTCAACTCGACCACCATTGACTAAAACCCGGCAGTGTTCTAAATAATAAATATTAGCACGCTTGGAATGTAAAATGGTTTTAAGATCAGAAGAGTGAATCAAATCCATGATTATAAGAAAATAAATTCAATTTTTACATAATGACAAATTAACACTGTTTTATGTAAAAAACGAGTTTTTTTAAATAACAATTTTTATAAAAGCTAATTCAATAAATCGCTTTACTAATTATAAGATGATAAATTATTAACCAGTTTAAGATGTTCGTTGTTTAAATAAAATACAATGACAATTCCAGCCATTAAAATAAGAGCATTTTAAAACGCAAAAACCCCGCTCCTCAAAAAATTTTCAGGAGCGGGGTTTTGTGATTAATCGTAAGTATCTTTTTATTCTCTAAGAGAAGAAGTTTTCATAGATGAGTTTGATACTCATAATAGTGGAAACGGTAATAAGCATTGGTCTTATCAATTTTCGCCCTTTAGCGATAACCATTTTGGCCCCTAATCTTGCGCCAATAAATTGACCAACAAGCATAACAAGACCAATTGACCATACCACTTCTCCACCAACAATAAAAAAGATTAAGCCCGCTAAGTTAGAGGTAAAATTGAGTACTTTGGTATGTGCAGTGGCTTTGGTTAAATTAAAACCGGCAAGAGTGATATAGGCGAGTGCGTAAAATGAGCCAGCTCCGGGCCCAAAAAAACCGTCATAAAATCCGATAGCTAATGCTGGTAATAAGGCGAATTGGATTATGGTTAGGCGACTTTTACGATCATTTTCACCAATGGTCGGGGAGAGTAAGAAATAGAGCCCAACACTAATAGTTAAGATCGGTAAGAGTAATTTTAAGAAGTCAGCTTGTATATGCATGACGGATAATGTGCCAAGCGCCGAGCCAATAAAGGCACAGGTAATTGCGAATTTTTGCTGTTTTAAATCAACCATGCGTTCACGAATAAAGTAAAGGCTGGCAGAAAAAGATCCCCCAGTACTTTGTAATTTATTGGTGGCTAAAGCACTGGCTGGCGGTAAGCCAACCGCCAAAAGAGCCGGTACTGTTAATAGCCCACCGCCACCAGCAATAGAATCAATAAAACCAGCCAACATGGCAATAAAAAAAAGTAAAGCCAGTAATTCGTAACTCATGATTATTTTACATCACTACATTGTGCAAGGTGTCGAAGATAATGATCCATTAAAACAATTGCAACCATTGCTTCAGCAATTGGTACTGCTCGGATCCCCACACAAGGATCATGTCGACCATGCGTCGATACTTCAACGCTATCACCATTAACATTAATCGACTGCCCGGCAATTTCAATACTTGGCGTAGGTTTTAAAGCAATACTTGCCAAAATGGTTTGCCCGGAGCTAATACCGCCTAAAATACCGCCAGCGTGGTTAGATAAAAAGCCTTCAGGGGTAATTTCATCACGATTTTCACTGCCTCGCTTATTAATTACCGCAAAGCCGTCACCTATTTCAACACCTTTAACCGCATTAATGCTCATTAAAGCATGGGCAAGTTCTGCATCTAATTTGTCGAACACAGGTTCACCCAGCCCAACAGGAACATTTTGCGCAACCACACACACTTTTGCGCCAATTGAATCACCCTCTTTTTTAAGCTTTCTCAGTAAACTGTCAAGCGCTTCAAGTTTGCTTTCATCAGCACAAAAAAACGGATTTTGTTCAACTTGTTGCCAGTCTTTAAGCTCACACTCAATATCACCCATTTGCGCTAAATAGCCACGAATTTGTATACCAAGTTTTTCGTATAGATACTTTTTAGCAATAGCACCAGCAGCAACCCGCATAGCAGTTTCACGAGCAGAAGCGCGACCACCGCCACGGTAATCACGGATACCATATTTTTTTTGGTAGGTGAAATCAGCATGACTTGGTCTAAAAATATCTTTTATTTGACTATAATCTTGTGAACGCTGATCGGTATTTTCAATTAATAAACCAATACTGGTACCGGTTGTGATGCCTTGAAAAACACCAGACAAAATTTTCACCTGATCAGGCTCGCGTCGCTGAGTAGTGTAACGGGAGGTGCCCGGCCGGCGACGATCAAGATCGTGTTGCATATCAGCTTCGGTTAAGCTAAGACCAGGAGGCACGCCGTCAACTATGCAGCCTAATGCAGTACCATGCGACTCACCAAAAGTCGTCACTTTAAATAATTTTCCGATTGAGTTTCCTGACATAATATTTTTATTCCGATTAGAGAAAAACTTACTTAAAAATAGTGATGATATTTAATCAGCTCTTCACGTGTTATGGAAAAAACACCCAGTCCACCACGTTCAAATTCAATCCAATTAAACGGTACATCGGGATATTGTTGTTGTAAACTGACCCAACTATTACCAACTTCACAAACTAACACGCCGTTTGGTGCTAAATAATTAACGGCATCACGTAATATTCTTTTTGCTAAATCCAAACCATCATCACCAGCTTCAAGCGCGAGTTTAGGCTCATACTCAAACTCTTCCGGCAGATCATTCATATCTTCATCATCCACATAAGGTGGGTTTGACACAATAAGATCGTATTGTTTAGTTGGAATATCGTTAAACAGATCGGACAAAATAGGCGTGACTTGAAACATCATTTGATGCAAATCAATATTGGTTTGGGCAACATCGAGTGCCTCTAAAGAGATATCTGTTATATCAACATGTGCTTGTGGAAAAGCATACGCACAAGCAATACCGATACAACCACTTCCGGTGCATAAGTCTAAAATATTTTGTGGCTGAGTTGTTAATAGGGTTTCAAATCGATTATCGATTAACTCGCCAATTGGCGATCTGGGTATTAATACTCGCTCATCGATATAAAAACTATGTCCGCAAAACCAAGCTTGATTGATCAAATAAGGCGTAGGTACCCGATCATTAATTCGTTTATTGACTAAATCAATGAGCTGAAGTTTTTCGTCATTAGTGAGATTAGCTGCGTAAAATTCAGGAGGAATAAATAATGATAAGCCTAAAGTAGATAAAATAAGTTGCTTCGCTTCATCAATAGGGTTATCTGTTCCATGCCCTAAATAGATATCTGACAGGCTAAATTGCGAAGTAGTCCAGCGAATAAAATCCTGAACAGTACGTAAGTTTTCCATATTGGCTCCGAATGATCAAGGAGAGGAAGGGTTTACTGGTTATTCGAGCTTATTTACCACAGAGGCTTTACCAAAGAAACGTCGAAAGTTCCAACTGGTAATTAAGTTTAAACCAGTGGTGCGCATCCTTCTGTGATTAAATCAATATAATGGCGGTGAGGAAGGGATTCGAACCCTTGATACGTTGCCGTATACACACTTTCCAGGCGTGCTCCTTCAACCACTCGGACACCTCACCTTAATTTAAGAGCCTGCATTTTGTAGCAGGCTGCATACTATAATGATCTCAGCACAATTAATCAAGTATTTTAATTCATACAAACAATCACGCCAAATGCGGCAATAATTGATAGAATAAGTACTGTCGCAATTAAACCGTATTTTAAATCTGTATTCATATTCTCTCTCCAATTAATTTCTTAATTCTAATTTATTCACTTTCAATTGGTCCATCAAGTGGTAGAAAACCCCTTAATGACTTATTTGCCTCTATTTCAGGATAGTTAGGCGCCAAATCAAGAAGCATTTCTACAGCTTCATCTAAAAAAGGATCGGGCTTTTTATAATCCTTAGGTAAATCACTTAATTTAGCAATCGGCTTGAGACCTTCACGACTTAATCGCTCATTCATGCGTTTCAAATCACGATCTTCATCTCTTTTTTGCTCGGTTTCCCGTTCTTTTCTATTTAAGGAAACGATATATTGACGATCTTTTTTATCATTCAATCGTTTAATATCTTCCTCGATATAGATAAACTCAGGATTCTTTTTAATACGAGCAATATGCTTCGATTTTAATTCCGGCAACAATGGTTTAATATTAGCAACCGTTAAATAATCTGCTGACGCAATTTTATCCCATGGCAATGCATTATCTAAATAACGCTCACCTGTTTCATCAATATATTTTGATTGAGTCATTTCAATATCGGGATCAACCCCTTTTAGTTGGGTACTTCCGCCATTGATACGATAGAATTTTTGTACTGTGTACTGAGCGCCACCTAACTCTGGCCAATCCGGATGTAATCGAGCATCAGCCGGATAGGAGATATTACGAGAAGTCTGTACTGTACCTTTTCCGTAAGTTGTTTCACCAACGATTAAGGCTCGCCCATAATCTTGCATTGCTGCTGAAAAGATCTCAGAAGCCGATGCACTATAACGGTTGATCATCACAACAATTGGTTTACTAAAGCCAATACCTCGATTTTTGTCATCATAGGTCGTCACTTTTTGCAAATTGTCGCGAACTTGAACAACTGGCCCAGTGTCGATAAATAGACCGGTTAATTCAATAACTTCGGCTAATGAACCGCCACCGTCATCACGTAAATCAATCACTAGTCCTTGAAGATTTTCTTGATTGGCAGTGATGAGTAATGATTCAACCTTTTTGGTTAAACCAATGTAGAAACTTGGTATTTCAAGCACACCAACTTTACCGCGTTCATTATTAATGATCTTTAATTTAGCTTCACGATCTTCAAAATGAATTTTATCACGAGTGATCTCAACAACTTTAGGTTTACCATTATTGTCTGCCGGTAAAATTTCTAATTTAACTACAGTGCCTTTAGGACCACGAATTTTATCTACAATGTCATCTAAACGCCAACCAACGACATCTTCGATAGGCGAATTACTTTGACCAACGCCAATAATTTTATCACCGACAGCGAGTGATTTGCTTTTTTCAGCTGGACCACCAGATACAAATGACATAATCTCAGTATAATCATCTTTTTGACCCAATGTCGCCCCTATTCCTTCAAGAGATAAGCTCATATCAGAGTCAAAATCACGCTTTTTACGTGGTGCTAAATAACTGGTGTGGGGATCAATTTCTCGAGCAAAGGCATTCATAAAGACTTGAAAGCCATCTTCATTATTCGATTGGATGATTGTTTTTATAACACGATTATATCGTTTGGTTAATGCTTCACGGATTTGCTCTTCATTTTTTCCGGTCAACGCCAAATTAAGCTCATCGTATTTGACACGTTTGTTCCAATATTCATCAAGCTCGCTTTCAGTTTTCGGCCAGGCTAAATCTTCACGTTTAAAGTTGATTTCATCTTTAGCAGAAAAGTCCATAGGACGTTTTAATACATCAAGCGCATACTTATAGCGGTTGTAGCGTTTTTGTAATGAAAGATTATAAATATCATAAGCTGTTTTTAGATCGCCATTGATTAGCTCTTCACCTAACAACTCTTGTCTGCTTCGAAAACTATCAATATCACTTTGTAAAAATATCGCTTTATTGCTATCTAATAGCTTAAAATAGCGATCAAAGATTTGAGCTGAAAAAGCTCCATTGAGTGCAAAATCACGATAATGTGATTGTGTAAAAAAGTTCGTCACACGTTTTGCGACAATTTGATGTATATCATCTTGTTTTAAAACAGGAACTTTTTCATAAACTGGCGATGTTGCCTGAACATTTGGACTTACAACAGATAAAATAAAGCTTAGACTAATAATACCTTTCAATAACTTATTCATTCAAATTCTCTACTTAGTAATGATATGTTCTGGTTTAACAGTTAACTCCATACCAGACCCAACTTTAACTTTGATATGTTCTTTCTCTAACTTAATAATCTGCCCTTTTACAGGTTTGTTACCCAAAGATAATTTAACAAAATCACCGATTTTTAAAGTTCTCGGTTTTTTGACAGGTGCTTTAGATGACTTACGTTTCTCTTTAGCTCGAGCTTTCGCTTTATCTTTGCTCTCTTTTAACTGTTGCTGCGCATGTTCCATCTGTTCTTTGGTGATAATGTCATTATTGTTTCCGTCCAAATCAACACGATATTCACCTTCTTTAATACAGTATAGATAACGCCAGCTCATGGTATAAGCACGCAAAGCTACACGTAATTTGGTTTTGCTTAAAAGTTCATTGCTATCAATTTGAGAAAGGATATCTTGGAAAATTCCAATCTTTAATGGTTTGGCTTCCCCTTCAATTGTAAAACAATTTGGAAACTGTTGGGCTAAATAAGCAATAATCTCTTTACTATTTGTTAATTGAAACTGATTTTCCATTAGTAATTCCATAGCATCTAAATTTCAGTGACGTTAAAGTATATATCAGCTTATACAATAACACTAACTATCTTTTTTGTGTTTGTTAATAAATGACATAAAATCTTTAATACCATTGCGCATTAACCACGCAGAAACAATTGCTTGCTCATCAGTAGATAATTGTTCAAAAGCCGTGATCCAAAGTTGTAAGGGTTCAATCGGTGAAACTAAATATGAGGCACTTACTTCTTCAATAGATAACGCTTTTTTAACCTCAACAGAAAAACTACTAATATGGTATTCCAGTGCTTTACCACGTACTCCAGCACGTTTACGGGCAGTCCACTTTTCAGCTCTTGCTTTTCGATTGATACCTTGTATCGTTGACGGCATCCCTGCAATGCTTAATAGCTCTTTCGATGAGAACCACTCTTTCATTTTAATAATCCTACATTTAAGAAACAAGAAAAAAGTTATAGAAATTAAATAAACTTTGATACAATATTAAGAAACAAATTTTTACTGTAACTAAAGTTAAATTATAAACTTACTGGTTTTAATAACAGGAAAGAATAACATAGATATTAAAGGTTATAAACTAAGAAGGAATAAAAAAATGGAAATTAACTTGAAGGACTGGCATAAAGCAGATATTATCGCTGCATTGAAAAAGAATGGCACAACACTTGCAGCACTATCACGCCAATCAGGATTAAGCTCATCGACATTAAGTAATACGTTAGTTAGGCCATGGACAAAAGGTGAAAAAATTATAGCGGATGCTTTGAATGTTAAACCTTCAGAAATCTGGCCAAGTCGTTATATTAATCCATCTACCCAAAAACCGATCAAGCGTGTATTAAGAAAAAAAAATAATTTAAAAAAGATTCACAACTAAAATAACAAACAGATTTATCAACTCAATATCAACATATGGAAACATAGAGAAATTAATATCAATGTTTCCATATTTCGCCAATTCACCTTCACTGTCCCAAATCGATCTTATTTTAGAACGATACTTTTAACGCTATCTTGAACGATATCAAACATATGCTATTATCATTGGCTTCAATCAAGACTAATTTATTATGTAAGGGCTGTAACACAATGAAAAAAGTATCCAAAATTCTTATCGTTTTATGTTCACTTGTTGCATTATCTGCTTGTACTCAGAAAAATTTTTCTGAGCAAGGCACGCCATTGAGCCAACAAAAAGTCAATAAAATTATTGAGGGCTCGACTACTGAAATTCAACTATTGTCGCTTTTTGGTGAGCCAACCACCAAAGTAGCGCTTAAAAACAATGAAACCCAGTATACCTATGTGTATAGCAAAAAAAGTTCAACCAGTCACCCTATTATTGGCGAAACACAGTACGATATTTTAGAAGGAAAACTTGATGTTATCACTTCAAATGGTATGGTAATTTGGTTTAATTATAATGAGAATATCAAACAGAAAAAATGGTAATCAGTCTTTAACCTCAATTTGCTAGCACATAACTAAATTGTGCTGGCAACATACCTGACCCAATTCATTTAGCTCAAAACGTTTTCAAACGTCTATACTTTATCCGTCTATCGTTTAAACAGTCAGACAACACTGGACAAAATTACACTTTCAGTTATACTCGTTTGCGAAATTAACCAGACAATCGCTGCTTTGTTGTTGTCCTTTGTAAAAGGGAGACAAACAGAGGGGAGGAAAGTCCGGGCTCCATAGGGCAGAGTGCCAGGTAACGCCTGGGGGGTGTTGGCGAGAGCGAACATTCACGACTAGTGCAACAGAGAGTATACCGCCGATGGCTTATTATATAAGATCAGGTAAGGGTGAAAGGGTGTGGTAAGAGCACACCGCGCAACTGGTAACAGTTGTGGCACGGTAAACTCCACTCGGAGCAAGGTCAAATAGGGATTCATTGGCGCGGCCCGCGTTGAATCCGGGTAGACTGCTTGAGCTAATGCGTGAGTATTAGCCTAGAGGAATGATTGTCCACGACAGAACCCGGCTTATCGGTTAATTTCACCTTTTACTTTTTGCTCGCCTCGTTTGCTATACTCTTAGCTTTCTTTTTGTTATTTAACCAGCGCTTAACTGCCAGTGCGATTGAGAAGATAAGGCCAATAACTAATAAAAACACCGGTATTAACATCAGTAAAGACATAATTTGTTTTTCATAGGCTTTAAATACTGGCGATAGACCAAATAAATAACCTAAGGTAACAATCAAAAATATCCATAAAGTTGCACTAATCCAATTATAGATATGGAACTTTTTGCTATGTAAACCCGATAGACCCGCCATCATAGGTAAGATTGTACGAACAAAAGCGATAAAGCGACCAATAAATAGCGCTTGTAAACCATATTTATGGAATAGTACTTCTGATTTTTTGTGGTATTTTTCCGGGATATGTGCCATCCAATTTTGCACAACTTTAGTATTACCTAGCCACAAACCTTGAATATAACCCAGCCAGGTACCTAATGCCGCTCCGGCAATCAAAATCAAGTTAATCAATCCAAAGTGAAAGACATTTTGACTAATTAATACACCGGTCAAGAATAATAAACTGTCACCCGGTAAAAACGCAGCCGGTAATACCCCATTTTCTAATAAAATGATGATAAATAGCATGCCATATAATATCCATAACACATTTGGATTTGAAAGCGTTGCTATATCCATGTTAACAAATGCTTGATAAAGAGTAATGATTGTATCCATCTATTTTAAATTCTCATTATGTTAAGTTATTAGCGGTTAACAGTACCACCGACGGTTAAATTATCGACTTTTAAAGTGGGTTGCCCAACACCAACCGGTACGCTTTGCCCGGCTTTACCACAAACACCGACACCTGAATCTAATTGCAAATCATTGCCGACCATTGAAATTTGTTGCATGGTTTCAATTCCGGAACCAATCAGCGTTGCCCCTTTAACTGGAGTGGTTATTTTTCCTTTTTCAATCAAATAGGCTTCGGAAGTTGAAAAGACAAACTTACCAGATGTAATATCCACTTGTCCACCAGCAAAATTAGGCGCATAAAGCCCGTAATCAACACTACTGATGATTTCATCAAAAGTCGAATCGCCCGGCAGCATATAAGTATTAGTCATTCTTGGCATAGGTAAACAAGCATAACTTTCCCGGCGTCCATTACCTGTTGAACGAGCATTCATTAATTTGGCATTGAGTTTATCAAATAAGTAACCTTTTAAAATGCCGTTTTCAATTAACACTGTTTTTTGGCTTTGTGTGCCTTCGTCATCTATCGAAAGCGAACCACGACGATGATCAATCGTCCCATCATCAACAATGGTGCAGAGTGTTGAAGTGACTTGTTCACCAATTTTGCCGGAAAATACTGACGTATTTTTTCGGTTAAAGTCCCCTTCCAGTCCATGCCCTACTGCTTCGTGTAACAATACGCCTGGCCAGCCTGCACCTAACACAACAGGCATAGCGCCAGCCGGCGCATCTTTAGCTGACAAAGCCACTAACGCTTGGCGAACAGCTTCGCGGGTATAACTATCGACATAGCTATCACCTGTCTGAGGGTTTTTCGTCAGAAAATAGTCATAACCAAAGCGCCCACCGCCACCACTTGAGCCATGCTCACGTTTACCTGCTTGCTCAACAATTACAGAAACAGATAATCGCACTAATGGTCTGATATCAGCACACAATGTACCGTCGGTTGCGGCAATTAAGATATCTTCATAACTACCGGTCAAACTAGCCGAAACTTCAATAACTCTAGGATCAATTGAGCGTGCTAGTTGATCAACTTGTCTCAATATTGCCACTTTCTGTTCTTGAGAAAACGAGTTGATCGGGTTAATGGATTGATACTTTGCGACAATGTCAGCAGATTTAAATGGCGTAACAGCAACAGGGGTTTGTTGTTTAGTTATTGAGTTTGCCGCTGAGACACTTTGTTCTAAACGATCTAAAGTGAGCTGATCGGTATAAGCAAATCCTGTTTTTTCACCAACAATAGCTCGAACACCCACACCTTGATCCCGATGAAAAGAAGCACTTTTAATAATACGATCTTCGAGCGACCAACTTTCGTAATAGCCGGATAAAAAGTATAAATCACCAAAATCAATTTGCCTTGCACTTAACATATCAAGTAAATGCATAAGATCTTTCTGGCTTAGGTTATTAAGATTGAGTAACCTTTCACTCACTTGGTTGACTATCATAAATTCCTTAATTTCTATATTGCCTACTATTTATACTGTTATCCGAAGATTTCGTACATTTTTTACTAAAACGTATAGTATTTCTGAAACTTCTTGTCAAAAAATTACATCAACACTACATCATATTGCTCTTGAATATAGAGCGGCTCAACTTTAACTTCGACACGTTTGCCAACGAAAACTTCAACCTCGGCAAGCGCATGCGACTCATCATTGGTTAATGCGTTAGCCACTGCTGCTGATGCATAGACCAAAAAGTATTCGGAGCGGTGCGCTTTGTATATACGAACTATTTCACGTAAAATTTCGTTACAAATAGTTTCAACCGATTTCACAATCCCGCGCCCCTTACACGCCGGACACTGTTCACACAGAATATGCCCAATGCTCTCTCGGGTACGTTTTCGGGTCATTTCAACCAACCCTAATGCTGAAAACGAGTTAACCGTTGTTCTGGCACGGTCTTTAGCTAAAAAGTCTTGTAGCGATTGCAATACTCGTTCTCGGTGGATGGCTTCTTGCATATCAATAAAATCGATAATGATAATACCACCTAAGTTACGTAAACGTAACTGTCTGGCAATGGCAATCGTTGCTTCAATGTTAGTATTGAAGATCGTTTCTTCTAAATTTCGATGACCAACAAATGCACCTGTATTAATATCAATTGTGGTCATCGCTTCGGTTTGATCAATAATCAAATAACCGCCCGATTTCAATTTAACTTTACGATCAAGGGCTCGCTGAATCTCGTTTTCCGTGTCATAAAGATCGAAAATTGGAATATTGCCGCGATAGTGCGATAGTTTATCGGTAACTTCGGGCATAAATTCTTGGGTGAATTCGAGTAATAGATCATAAGTTTGCTTTGAATCCACTAAAATTCGTTCAATCGGATCACCAACAAAATCACGCAATACCCGCTGGGACAGGGCTAATTCGCCATAAACTAGGTTTTTACTGGTTGGGCGAGCCATGCGTTCTTGAATTTTTTTCCATAAGCGTTTTAAAAAGTTGGCGTCTTGTTCAAGCTCATGAGCATGTGCACCTTCAGCAGCCGTTCTGACGATGAAACCACCGTCATCTGTCACATACTGCTCAACGATTTTTTTAAGCCTTTCTCGCTCTTCTTCACTTTCAATACGTTGCGAAGTTGCTACATGGGCAGAATTTGGTCCCGGCATAAGAACTAAATAGCGGGAAGGCAAGGTAATATCGGTTGTCAACCTTGCGCCTTTGGTACCTAATGGATCTTTGACTACTTGTACCATTAAGTCTTGACCTTGACGCACCAGCTCTGAAATATCTTTCACCTGAAACTGTTCTTGTTCAGTATCTGATACACATTCAGTATGCGGCATGATATCTGAGGCATGTAAAAAAGCCGCTTTTTCTAAGCCAATATCAACAAATGCAGCTTGCATTCCCGGTAAAATACGAATCACTTTACCTTTGTAAATATTACCGACGATCCCTCGTCTTGATTCACGATCAACGTGGATCTCTTGTAATACGCCATCTTCGATGTAAGCAACACGAGTCTCCGACGGCGTGACATTCATCAATAGTTCAACAGACATAAAGATTCCTTTTAATTGATATTAAAGCTCCGTTCTATGAGTCGTAACATTAAATAAACAAATATCCATAATGCTCCATCAACACAACTAGAGAGTAAAATCAAAGGCGAAATCGTTATAGTGTGATAAATGACAACTTGGAATAAAAATATCAATAAATTATAACATAGTGATACGCCAAATATCACAATCGACTGTTGCCATAGTGCTAAATTGCGTATCAATTGAAACCTAAACATTAATAAATAAGCGATAATTGAAAAAATAAAAGCATGCACACCCAGTATTGAGCCGGAACAAAGATCCATAATGGCACCCAAAACAAAAGCCGTCCCCATACCAATTCGATGCGTAACCATAATGAGCCAATAAGCTAATACAAGTATCAATAAATGTGGTTTAAACATGTCATAAGCTGGTGGCCATGGGATGATTTGCAGGCACAAACCAATAAATAACGTTATCCAAATTATGACTATTTTATTATGACCCCTCATGTGTTGCTCCTTGATCTCCCCATAATAATAGTAGATAACGTAAACGTTTTATATCAGCTGTAGGCGTTGCAGAGATAATGGGGGTTGAATCACTAATATCAAGCTTAACTGAACTGACTACCGCCACCGGATAACCTTCTGGGAAGCGCCCATCTAAACCGGAAGTCACTAAAACATCTCCCACCTTAATATCGACATTGTTAGGTAAAAAATCGAGGGTTAGATCATTACTACACCCATTTCCTACTGCAACCATTGAAATATCATTTCTTAATACCTGTACTGGTATTGCATGTTGATAGTCACAAACTAAAATAGCCCGACTGGTGTTTTGTGCAGTCTCATAGATTTGACCCACAATGCCCTTTTCATCAACTACCGGTTGCCCAACATAAACACCGTTATCTTTACCTTTATTGATAACGACTTGATACACGTAAGGATCGGTATCAGTCAATAATACTTGTGCCGCCATTTTATGTTCATCATGGCGTAACGGGGAATCAAGCAAGCCTCTTAACCGATCATTTTCATGTTTCAAATGCTCCAATAATAGGAGTTCGCTTTTTTGTTGCATTAATGTTTGGTGCAATTTTTCGTTTTCATTAACCAATGTGTCACGTGTTTTGGACATTTCATATAGCAGATCAAACGATGATTTAGGCGCATTTGAAATATAATAAAGTGGTGAAATTAACGTATCTAAATAATAACGAATCTGTTTGAAAGGTCGATAATTTGAATCTACTACAATTAGCGTTAAGGCTAACGCAAGTGAAATAAATAACTGTACACTAAGAGGTGAACGTTTAGAAAAAAGTAATTTCATTGTCCGGTATTTACCTGTTATATACTCAAGATCTAATTATTTTAAGATATGACTCCGCCGACAAAGTCGGCGGAAAATAAATGAGATGTCTAAACTTCTAATCATATTGATCAACAAACAGATTAACAATAAATTATCAGTTAATCTTCACTAAACAGATCGCCACCATGCATATCAACCATATCTAAGGCTTTACCACCACCTCGAGCTACACATGTTAGTGGATCTTCAGCAACAACAACATGAATACCTGTCTCTGCTGATAATAATTTATCAATATTACGTAATAGCGCACCACCACCAGTTAACACCATTCCGTGTTCAGAAATATCTGATGCAAGCTCTGGTGGACATTGTTCTAAAGCAACTTTAACTGCGCTTACAATGCCACTTAATGGCTCTTGTAGTGCTTCTAAAATCTCGTTAGAGTTTAAGGTAAAGCTGCGTGGTACACCTTCGGCAAGGTTACGTCCACGAACTTCAATCTCAAGGACTTCATCACCAGGATAAGCACTACCAATAAAATGTTTGATTTTTTCAGCAGTTGCTTCACCAATAAGTGCACCATAATTACGGCGAACATAATTGATAATCGCTTCATCAAAACGGTCACCACCAATACGAGCAGAGGCAGAATAAACCACACCGTTTAATGAAATAACCGCAACTTCAGTCGTACCACCACCGATATCAACCACCATTGAACCGGTAGGCGCAGAAACCGGTAAATCCGCACCAATAGCGGCAGCCATTGGCTCTTCAATCAAATACACTTCACGCGCACCGGCACCTAATGCCGATTCACGAATCGCACGGCGTTCAACTTGGGTGGCACCAACAGGTACACAAACAAGCACTCGTGGGCTTGGTCTTAAAAAACTGTGACTATGGACTTGACGAATAAAATATTGCAACATTCTTTCGGTCACTGAAAAGTCTGCAATCACACCATCTTTCATCGGTCTAATTGCAGCAATATTCCCCGGAGTACGACCTAGCATCTGTTTCGCAGCATGTCCAACAGCAGCGACACTTTTTGGCGTCCCAGTACGATCCTGACGAATAGCAACAACTGAGGGTTCGTTTAGTACAATACCTTGCCCTTTAACATAAATAAGGGTATTTGCTGTACCTAAATCGATCGATAAATCATTTGAAAACAAGCCGCGAACTTTTTTGAACATAATAAAAACTCTTCCTAGAATTAATCTTGTTAAAGTGTATGTATTAGAATATTGAGAAGGAAACCATAAAATGAAAATAAAATAATCGCCATTTCATGTCGCTAAATAATAGCTTATTTAGCACGTTAAGACCATAGTCCGCCTCAACAATTATTAAATGTGACTATTGTATATCAAATATAAAATAATACCTAGAAAATAGTATATCAAGTGATCGTAAAAGAGATATATAATGACAAAAGTTCTTTTACAGTGTATCCTTCCGCGTTAATGTTGAGTTACTGCCTTATTATCATTAAAAGACTTCTTTTAAGATTCTAAGGATGCATTAAAATAATTGTTACTTATTATCAAATAAATACGGTGTAATTCATGGATATACGCAAAATCAAAAAATTAATTGAACTTGTTGAACAGTCAGGTATTTCTGAACTTGAAATTTCTGAAGGTGAAGAATCAGTTCGAATTAGTCGTTCTGTGCCTACTACAAGCTATTCTGCGCCAGTACAAAATATTCAAATTCCACAACCTGCGCCAGTTGTTGTTACTCCAACAGTTCAAGCCGAAGTGGTAAGCGACACAAATAGTGTTGAAATCAGCGGCACAACAATTAAATCGCCAATGGTTGGAACGTTTTATCGTACACCAAGCCCAGAATCAAAGGCTTTTGTAGAAGTTGGTCAGACAGTAAATGTTGGTGATGTGCTTTGCATTGTAGAGGCAATGAAAATGATGAACCAAATTGAATCAGAAAAAGCAGGCACAATTAAAGCTATTTTAGTCGAAAATGGTCAACCAGTTGAATTTGATCAACCGCTATTCATCATTGAATAATCTGAATTTATTTATTAACTTATACGATTAAGAGATTGAATATGCTTGATAAAATTCTTATTGCTAACCGCGGAGAAATCGCTCTTCGCATTTTAAGAGCATGTAAAGAACTTGGAATTAAAACTGTCGCTGTTCACTCTTCGGCAGATAAAGACTTAAAACATGTGTTACTTGCAGACGAAACAGTCTGTATTGGTCCTGCCGCTTCAGCCAAAAGCTATCTTAATATCCCGGCGTTAATTTCTGCTGCCGAAGTAACAGGTGCAGCAGCTATTCATCCGGGATATGGTTTTTTATCAGAAAATGCTGATTTTGCTGAACAAGTTGAACGTTCAGGCTTTATTTTTATTGGACCAAAACCGGATACTATCCGCTTAATGGGCGATAAAGTATCGGCTATTGAAGCGATGAAAAAAGCAGGTGTACCTTGCGTACCCGGCTCAGACGGTCCATTAAGCAGCAACATCGAAACCAATAAAGAGATCGCCAAAAAAATTGGCTACCCGGTGATTATCAAAGCATCCGGTGGCGGTGGCGGTCGTGGCATGCGTATTGTTCGGGAAGAGAAAGATCTTGAGCAATCAATTAAAATGACTAAGCTTGAAGCAAAAACCGCTTTCAATAATGACATGGTTTATATGGAAAAGTTCCTTGAAAACCCTCGTCATATTGAAATTCAAGTGTTATCAGACGGTCAAGGCAATGCTGTTTATTTAGGTGAGCGTGATTGTTCAATGCAAAGACGCCATCAAAAAGTCGTTGAAGAAGCACCAGCCGTTGGTATTACGCCAAAAATGCGTAAATTTATCGGTGAACGTTGCGTCAATGCTTGTATTGAAATTGGTTATCGTGGAGCAGGTACATTTGAGTTTCTATTTGAAAATGGCGAGTTCTATTTTATCGAAATGAATACCCGTATTCAGGTTGAACATCCTGTTACTGAAATGGTTACCGGTGTTGATCTTATTCGTGAACAAATTCTTATTGCGGCAGGTCAACCACTTTCAATTAAGCAAAGTGATATTCACATTCATGGTCATGCTATTGAGTGCCGAATTAATGCCGAAGATCCAAAAACATTTATGCCTTCACCGGGTAAAATCACCCGTTTCCATGCGCCGGGAGGGTTTGGTATTCGTTGGGAATCGCATATTTATGCTGGCTACACTGTGCCACCTTATTATGACTCAATGATTGGTAAACTCATTGCTTATGGTGAAACTCGTGAAGTTGCCATAGCAAGAATGAAAAACGCTCTGGCCGAATTAGTTATCGATGGCATAAAAACAAACATTGAACTTCACATTGAAATTATGAATGATGAAGGCTTCCAAAAAGGGGGCACCAATATTCATTATTTAGAGAAGAAATTAGGTATTTACGAGTAGCAAAATAATCCCCATTTATTGGGGATTATTGTTTTATTGAAGTATTAAATTAGTATAGGTAAAACGGATGAAAAATTGGAAAACAAGCGCTGAAGAAATTTTAACAATGGGTCCTGTTGTCCCAGTCATCGTTATTGAGCGTTTAGAAGATGCTGTACCACTAGCTAAAGCATTGATAGCAGGTGGCGTGAAAGTATTGGAAGTCACTTTAAGAACAGCATGTGCACTTGATGCAATTAAAAAAATTATTGAAGAAGTACCTGAAGCGGTCGTTGGTGCCGGTACCGTAACAACAGTTGAACAATTAAAACAAGTTACTCAAGCTGGCGTTAAATTTGTCATTACGCCGGGTATTACTGATTCTATCTTAAAAGAAGCCGTTGCCGGAACTGTGCCGGTGATTCCGGGTATAGCCACCATTTCGGAACTATTAACCGCGCAAGAATATGGGTTAACCGCATTAAAATTCTTCCCTGCCGAAATTAATGGCGGCGTTGCAGCACTAAAAGCTTTTGCTGGCCCATGTGGTTATATGAAATTTTGCCCTACTGGTGGGGTGAATCCAAAAAATTACCGTGACTATTTAGCACTTGATAATGTGCTTTGTGTTGGCGGGACTTGGTTTATTCCAACTGATGCTATTGCTCAAGGTGATTTTGCCAAAATTACGCAACTGGCGAAAGAAGCCGTCGCTGGCGCTAAATAATCATCAATCCGCCGATAACTCATCGGCGGTTTTCCACTTTTAATTGAGTGACTAACTTCTTAATCCTTTACCCTTTTCAATCAGCCGCCAAACCATGGCATATAGCACAATGACAAAAAGAAAAAGCATTGAAAAAGTAATCAATAACGATACATCGCTAACGCCCAAAAAACCGTAGCGAAAGCCATTAATCATATAAACAATTGGGTTAAGTTTAGAGACCCATTGCCAAAAAGTTGGTAGCATCGTAATTGAGTAAAAAACGCCACCGAGATAAGTTAACGGCGTTAAAACAAAAGTCGGAATAATACTAATATCATCAAAAGTCTTAGCATACACGGCATTTAATAAGCCAGCCAGTGAAAATAATATCGAAGTAAGCAACAAGGTAAAAATAACAAAAACCCATGAATAGACTTGATAACTAACAAAAAAGAGTGAAACGATTGTCACTAAAACGCCAGTTAAAATACCTCGCATTACTCCCCCACCCACATAGCCACAAATAATGATATGAGTCGGTACGGGCGCAACCAGTAATTCTTCAATATTACGCTGAAATTTAGCACTAAAAAAGGATGAACAAACATTGGTGTAAGAGTTAGTAATAACAGACATCATTATCAACCCCGGCACGATAAACGCCATATAACTAAAGCCGCCCATGTCACCAACACGAGAACCAATTAAGTTACCAAAAATAATAAAATACAGTGACATGGTGATAACTGGTGGAATCAATGTTTGGATCCAGATCCGCAAAAATCGCGTTACTTCTTTACGCCAAATACTTTTTAAGGCGATCCAATATAAACTATTCATCCATGTCTCCTTTTTGTTTATTATCATTATGTAATAGATCAACAAATAGCTCTTCTAAACGGTTAGCTTTATTACGCACACTGATCACTTTAATATTTTGTTGATTCAATTGTTCAAATAATTGATTTAATCCATGTTGCTTATCAACTTTCACCTCTAACATACCGGATTCGACATCATGGTAACTATAACCTTGTAACTGGATTGGGTTAGAAGTTGGCACATAATCAATGATAATCGTCTCTGATTGGCTTTTGGCTAACAGATCACGCATTGAAGAGTTAGCAATTAATTGACCATGTTGAATAATACCAATATGCCGACATAACATTTCGGCCTCTTCTAAATAGTGAGTGGTTAAGATTATCGTGATTCCCTGACGATTAATTTCTCGCAAAAAATCCCACATAGAACGTCTTAACTCAATGTCTACCCCAGCAGTCGGCTCATCAAGAATTAACAATTTAGGCTCATGCACCAACGCTCGTGCAATCATTAATCGTCTTTTCATACCACCGGATAACATACAAGCCCGGCTATGGCGTTTATCCCATAAATCCAAAATTCGCAAATATTTTTCCGCTCGCTCTAACGCTAGTTTACGGGGTAAGCCATAATATCCACCTTGATTTGTCACAATTTGTAACACTTCTTCAAACTGATTAAAATTGAACTCTTGCGGAACAAGCCCTAATTGTCTTTTAGCATTAACAACATCGGTATCTAAGTCATAACCAAAGATTTTAACTTGCCCCGATGTTTTGGTCACTAACGAGCTGATAATACCGATTGTTGTTGATTTACCGGCACCATTTGGCCCAAGTAACGCATAAAAATCCCCAGCCTCAACGGTCAAATTAATACCTTTTAACGCTTCTACACCCGTTTTATAGATTTTTTTGAGTGCAATTAACTCAAGTGCAGGAATTGATGACATGAAATATCCTAAGTAAATAAATGACTGATTAAGTGATATGATATCATGTTTAGCCAATCGACAATATTGGTAATATAATGAGCGGTTGTAAAGATAACTTTTAATACCAGTGGAATGTAAATTAGATCCTTCGCTATTATAGCCTTTATCGGGTTTAACTTTATGGGGTTTAAATAGTTTAGGTGTTTTTATTAAGGAATAATTATTATGATTAAAATTGGGTTAGTTTCGGTATCTGATAGAGCATCAAATGGCATTTATCAAGACGAAGGTATTCCATCTTTAATATCATGGTTACAATTGGCATTAAAAACGCCTTTTGCAACCGAAAGTCGAGTTATTCCGGATGAACAACCAATTATTGAGCAAACACTATGTGAACTGGTCGATAATTTGCAATGTGATCTCATTTTTACAACTGGTGGTACCGGCCCTGCTTTACGTGATCTCACACCGGATGCAACTTTAGCAATTGCTGATCGGGTCATGCCAGGATTTGGTGAACAGATGCGACAAATCAGTTTGCACTTTGTGCCTACCGCTATTTTATCAAGACAAGTTGGGGTTATCCGTAAAAAATGCCTAATTTTAAATCTACCCGGTAGACCAAAATCAATCCAAGAAACCTTAGAAGGGGTAAAAGATAGTAAAGGAAATACGCTTGTTCATGGTATCTTTGCCAGTGTGCCCTATTGTATTGATCTGTTAGAAGGCCCCTATATAGAAACCCATGAACATATTGTTAAAGCTTTTCGTCCGAAACATGCAATAAAGTCTAACCTTTAATCTTATGCAAATTTCATGCATAATTATCACTATTACTTAGCAGTTTGAATTGCATCACATCGATATTAGGTATTTTAAATTGCATAAAAAATGCATAAAATTCTAAAGGCAAGCTTAGCTTTAAAGAAAATATATGCTTTTATTTGGTATTCACACAGGGTGAAAAAATAAATATCAAGGAACAGTATGAAACAAAAAGATCTGACTAAAGCCTTTAAAGAGATGCTTTTACAAGAAAAATTCAGTTCACAAATTGAAATTGTACAAGCATTACAAGAACTGGGATTTGAAAATATTAATCAATCTAAAGTATCCCGAATGTTAAGCAAATTTGGGGCGGTGAGAACACGTAATGCAAAAGCGGAAATGGTTTACTGTTTGCCGGCTGAAATGAGTGTACCAACCACTAGTAGCCCATTAAAAAATTTAGTGATTGATATTGATTACAACAGTTCAATGGTGGTGATTCGAACCAGTCCGGGGGCTGCGCAACTTATTGCCCGACTGCTGGACTCAATTGGTAAATCGGAAGGGATTTTAGGTTCGATTGCCGGCGATGATACCATTTTTAGTACCCCTACCAAAGAATGCAGCGTAAAAAAACTTTATCAAACTATTATCGAACTGTTTGAACGAACGTTATAACGCAATCAATCTAAAAGGGTTAAAATTAGATAATTTTTAATGTTTAACCTATTGACACATTTGATTAAATCGTTAATTCTATATAACACTGATTTTGTAACCTAAGTTACAAAAACGAAGAGGCGCATTACTCAGGTAGATCATTTTAGGGACTGGAACTGCTAACAAATGATTAAGGGGATGTAATGCCGAGGTTTGGTAACGTTCCAGAAAGTTATCAAATCGACTGCAAGGGCTGAATCCCTTGGGTTGTCACCTTAACAGGTGGAGCGCTTCGCGGTGTGTATTTGTTTAACGGTAAATAGAACATACCCCGCTCTATCTCTGTTAAAAATAATAAAATTTTTAATATGAGGAATCCATGGAAACATCATTTGTAATAGCTAAATTCGGTGGAACAAGTGTTGCAAACTATAGCGCAATGGTAAATAGCGCAAATATTGTTATCGCCAATCCCAGTGTTAGGGTTGTGGTATTATCGGCATCAGCAGGTATCACAAATTTACTGGTCGCACTCTCTGAAGGTCGTGATGCAGAAGTTAGAGCGCAACATATCGCAAAAATCCAATCTATTCAGTACGAAATTTTAGAACAACTACCGGAAAATCCTTCATTACGAGCTGAAATAGATCAAATTATCACAAATATTGCTTCATTATCTGAAGCAGCCAGTTTAGCCACTTCGCCGGCATTAACCGATGAGCTAGTCAGTCATGGCGAAATAATGTCATCTAAACTATTTGTCGAAATATTAAAACAAAAACAAAAAAATGCCTTATGGTTTGATGTACGTAAAGTGATGCGTACCGATGACAAGTTTGGTAAAGCCGTACCAAAAATTGAAGAGATTAAACAGCTATGCTGTGCGCATTTAAAATCATTAAATAGTAACCATGTTGTTGTAACACAGGGCTTTATCGGTAGTGAAAGCACTGGTAAAACCACAACTTTAGGTCGAGGCGGTAGCGATTATACCGCGGCATTACTTGGCGAAGCATTAAATGCGACACAAATTGATATTTGGACAGATGTAGCGGGAATTTATACAACTGATCCACGGATCACTGACGGCGCTAAACGGATTGACGAAATCTCATTTGCTGAAGCGGCCGAAATGGCAACCTTTGGTGCAAAAGTTTTACACCCAGCCACATTAGTTCCGGCCGTTAGAAGTAATATTCCGGTATTTGTCGGATCGAGCAAAGCGCCACAAGACGGCGGCACCATTGTTTATAATACCCATAGCATCAAATCCGAGCTGCCGTCTTTTAGAGCGTTAGCGCTTCGCCGTAGGCAAACATTGCTTACATTAACTAGCTTAAATATGTTACATGCTCAAGGCTTTTTAGCTAATGTATTTACGATTTTGGCCAAACATAATATTTCAGTGGATTTAGTCACAACTTCTGAAGTGAGCATTGCCTTAACTATCGATACGACCGGCACCAATACCAATGGCAATAGTTTATTAACCAAAGCACTGTTTGATGAACTCTCAACCCTGTGTCATGTCGATGTTGAAGAAGATTTAGCTTTAATTGCCATTATTGGTAACAATTTAACAACAACCAAAGGCATCGCAAAAGAGGTATTTGGTGCTTTAGATGATTTTGTTATCAGGCTATGCTGTTATGGTGCAAGTACGCATAATCTATGTTTGTTAGCTAAAAGCCATGATGCAGAAAACATTGTAAAAATTCTTCATAAAACAATTTTTGAATAATCACACAGAGGCGAATGCCTCTTGTGCGCATTTAAACACTTTTAAACGCTAGCGCTAAATAAATTGCCTTATAAAAAATCTGGCATCTTGTCAAAAATAAAGGTAGACTTAGCGCTATATGCAGCTATGCATATTGTTGTATGTCTAACTTAAAATGATTGTTAGTTTAATCATTCGATAAAATCATTATCTTCTTATTTGTTATTTTTCAAATGTCATAAATAGTTTATAGCTAAGTATTTTACGTTTTAGTAAATCGGTTACATCTATTACAGTCAATACTATCACTATCATCTGTTAATTTTTTAAAAACTTTGCAAGTAAAATAAATTTAAACTTAATCAAACAAAGGAAATCATTATGGGTATTTTGAGTTGGATTATTTTAGGATTAATCGCCGGTTGGATTGCCAAGTTTTTTATGCCATTAGGTCGTGTAGGTGTAATTAAAACCATGTTACTTGGTATTGCTGGTGCGTTAGTAGGTGGTTACATCAGTACTTTTTTCCATTGGGGAAGTGGTGTAACCGGGTTTAACTTTCCAAGTCTGTTAGTTTCTGTATTAGGCGCTATTTTACTTATCTATCTTTATCGCCTTATTAAGTAACTTTGCAAAAGGTGGGCAAGTGCTCACCTTTTTTAACTTCTCTCCTAACTTCACCACTTTTAAAATCAGCCTTAACCTTTATCGCTATTGATGAATGCCTAGGTTAAAATCTTTAAGCTTAAAGGTTATAATAAATCATTCCGCCCTATCTTAATTTTTGCTATATTAACAGGCAAAGTTTAATTGAAAATACTGTAGAACATAATGCTAAAAATATTCAATACATTAACCAGAGAAAAAGAACCCTTTCAATCAATCACGCCAAATAAAATTGGTCTTTATGTTTGTGGTGTCACCATTTATGACCTATGTCACATTGGTCACGGGCGCACTTTTGTGGCGTTTGATGTTGTCACCCGTTACTTACGCTTTTTAGGTTATGATTTAACTTATGTTCGTAATATTACCGATGTTGACGATAAAATCATCAAAAGAGCACTTGAAAACGGTGAAACTTGTGAAGAGTTAACCGAACGAATGTTACAAGAGATGTATGCAGATTTTGATGCACTGAATATTAAACGTCCGGACGTTGAGCCTCGTGCCACCCGCCACATGCCGCAAATTATTGCGCTGGTAGAAGAGTTAATTAAAAAAGACCATGCTTATATTGCCGATAATGGCGATGTGATGTTTTCGGTCGATAGCGATCCAAATTACGGTATTTTATCTCGCCAAAATTTAGAACAACTTCAAGCCGGAGCCCGTGTTGATGTGGTCGATGTGAAACGTAACCCAATGGACTTTGTACTATGGAAAATGTCAAAACCGAATGAGCCAAGTTGGGATTCACCATGGGGCAAAGGTCGACCGGGCTGGCATATTGAGTGTTCGGCAATGAATAGTTACCAATTAGGTCACCATTTTGATATTCATGGTGGTGGGTCGGATCTTATGTTCCCACATCACGAAAACGAAATTGCCCAATCAACTTGCGCCCATAATGGCCAATATGTCAATTATTGGATGCATTCGGGTATGGTGATGATTGATCAGGAAAAAATGTCAAAATCACTGAATAATTTTTTCACTATTCGTGATGTATTAAAACATTATGATGCTGAAACAGTGCGTTACTTTTTACTTTCGGGTCACTATCGTAGTCAACTCAATTATAGTGAAGAAAATCTAAAACAGGCTAGAGTAGCGCTTGAGCGTTTATATACAGCACTGCGTGACACCGATCCTAATCATCCACACACTACGCCTGACAGCAATTATTATCGCCAATTCTGTCAAGCAATGAATGATGATTTTAATACGCCGGAAGCCTATTCCACACTCTTTGATCTGGCGCGAGAAATCAATAAAGCAAAAGCAGAAAATGATATGGCACAAGCCAATGAGTTAGCTGCCGAATTGCGTTATTTATCGTCAGTGCTAGGGCTATTAGAGCAAGATCCGGTTAAATTTTTACAGGGCGAACACCAAGATGACGTTGACAGTGAATTAATTGAATCTTTAATTAAACAACGTAATGAAGCAAGAGCAAGTAAAAACTGGGCGCTAGCCGACCAAGCTCGTGATCAACTTAATGCAATGAATATTGTGCTTGAAGATAGCGCCAATGGCACCACGTGGCGTAAAAAGAGCTAAATACATCGTTAATCATCAAAAAAGGCATCGCTACATCGATGCCTTTTTTAGTCTTTATCCCAATTTTTTATCTATTGAGGTTAAAATACCGCGTAAAATATTCAACTCTTGTTGCTCGATACGTGCACGGGTAAATAACCGACGTAATCTTCCCATAATTTGACCGGGATGATTGGAATTAATAAAGCCAGTTTTAAGTAACGTTTGCTCTAGATGCTGATAAAAACGTTCAATATCTCCATCTTTTGGGAAGGTGATAGCATCATCATTTTCAACTGGATTAGATAAATCCGTTGGCAAATTTAACAGCGACATTCGAATCTCATAACACAGCACCTGCACCGACATTGCCAAATTTAACGAACTATAATCAGGATTAGCTGGGATACCGACATGATAATGACATTTTTGCAGTTCATCATTGGTTAGCCCGACCCGTTCACGCCCAAAAACTAACGCAACTTTCGCCGTTGCGGCTTCCTGGATAATTTTATCACCGCACTCTTTAGGGGTTAAGTTTGGCCACTGTAAACTGCGTGGCCTTGCACTGGTGCCAATAACCAAATGGCAATCGGCGATCGCCTGTTCCAGCGAGGATAAAATCTGTGCATTTTTAATAATATCACTCGCCCCTGCGGCTAATGAAATCGATTGCGAATCGGGTTTGATAACTGGGTTAACTAAACAAAGATTCGTTAATCCCATGGTTTTCATTGCTCTAGCCACTGACCCCATATTGCCGGTATGGGACGTTTCAACCAAAACAATTTTTATATTATCTAAATAACTCACAGCTTCCTCATTAAACTTTTGTGTCACATTTATCTTATAACTTAATGATAAACAGTATATCGTAAAAATGTATCTAAATGCAGTTTCAATGTCAGTTAACCAACAAATACAGACATCAGATTATTTTAGACAAAGCGCACAAAAATTAAGTTCATTACAAATAAGTTATTGACGAAACAAAAATAATTTGCCAATGTATTTATGGAAACACTCAATTGTGTTAGCTTTTTTTGTTAGTAAACATAATGGAGGTCATATATGACTTTAAGCATTACCAGTAAACAAATGGATATTACACCAGCCATCCGTAGCTATCTTGAAGATAAGTTTTCGAAATTAGACAAATGGAGAGCTCTGTTGATTAATCCACATTTTATTTTATCTAAAGAGCCTGACGGATTTATTGTTGATGCCACCATTGCCACCAAAGGAAGCCCATTAGTTGCCTCAGCTAAACACATTGATATGTATGCCGCAATCAATGATCTTGTGGCAAAACTGGAAAGACAGCTCAATAAAATACAACATAAAGGCGAGTCAAGACGAGCGTTTGACAGTATTAAAGGGACAGTAACTGAAGAAATTTAATAATTAATTTACGTTATTCATCTAATAAAAAGGCACAATAATGGTGCCTTTATTTTTTTGCTTGCTATAATATTGTTCAAATTTTTTAAAAAAATATAATTGAAATGACTGTAAATCCTTTGTTGCCCTTACGTAATAAAATTAACCAACTAGATAGTAAAATACTAGAAATCCTCGCTGAGCGACGTGAAGTTTCAACTCAAATCATTGAAGCTAAAATAGAAGCTAACATACCTGTGCGTGATTTGGAGCGAGAGCGTTCACTAATAAAATCATTAATTGAGCAAGGTAAAAGTTATCATCTTGACGATATTTTTATTAAGCGGTTATATCAAATAATTTTTGAAGACTCAGTACTTTTACAACAAAAAATTCTGCAAGAAAAACTTAATTTGGGCACGATTACAACGGCTAAAGTAGCATTTTTAGGTCCGATAGGCTCATACTCGCATTCTGCAGCAAGACGCTATGCAAGCGCTCACCTTGAAAAAATGATCGAATCGAGCTGTAAAACATTCAAAGATGTTTTTGAACAGATCGAAAAAGAGGTTGTCGACTACGGTATTTTACCAATAGAGAACTCAAGTTCAGGCTCGATTAATGAAGTTTACGATCTTTTGCAAAAAACCAATTTACACATTATAGGTGAGCTGTCACTACCGATTGATCACTGTGTGCTTGCCATTGCAGACGCCAAACTAGACCAAATCGATACGATCTATAGTCACCCGCAACCATTCCAACAGTGCAGTAATTTTTTAGAGCGCTACCCTCATTGGAAGATTGTTTACTGTGATAGCACTTCATCAGCGATCGAAACCGTGGCTAAACTCAATAAGCCAAATATTGCCGCAATGGGCAACAAAGACGGCGGCGAACTTTATGGGCTACAAGTACTGGATCATGATTTTGCCAATCAAAAACAGAACATTACTCGCTTCATAGTCTTGTCTCGAAAACCGATTGATGTTTCATATCAAATCCCAGCTAAAACCACGATATTAATGAAAACAGGTCAACAAGCAGGTGCATTAGTTGATGCTTTATCGGTGCTACGTAACCATAATATAGTGATGACAAAACTCGAATCTCGACCAATACACGGCACCCCGTGGGAAGAGATGTTTTATATTGATTTACAAGGTAATATCCATTCTGATGAAATGCAAACTGCGCTTAAAGAGTTAGCGTCTATTACTTTGTATAGTAAAGTATTAGGTTGTTATCCAAGTGATTCCATTACAGCAGTAATGTAAATTTATCAATATGCAAAAATTTTCAACTGCCGTACTTAATTGGTATGAACAGTACGGCAGAAAAACACTACCATGGCAGATCGAAAAAAGCCCTTATCACGTTTGGTTGTCCGAAGTTATGTTACAGCAAACACAAGTGGCAACAGTTATTCCCTATTTTAAACGTTTTATCGAGCATTTTCCTCAGATCACAGATTTAGCGCACGCCCCTATCGATGATGTATTACATCTTTGGACTGGCCTGGGCTACTATGCCCGTGCACGCAATTTACACAAAGCTGCGCAAGTAGTCAGTGAGAAATTCCATGGACAGTTTCCCACTCAATTTGATGATGTGGTTGCCTTACCGGGCGTTGGTCGATCGACAGCTGGAGCTATCTTGTCACTGTCACAAAATCAACACTATGCCATTTTAGACGGAAATGTTAAACGAGTATTAACCCGTTATTTTGCGATCGAAGGTTGGCCCGGCAATAAAGCGGTAGAAAACAAGCTATGGCAACTGAGTGAGCAAGTCACACCCAAACAAGATGTGGCAAAGTTCAATCAAGCCATGATGGATATTGGTGCAATGGTGTGTACACGATCAAAACCTAAATGCAGTTTATGCCCGTTACACCGTGATTGTATCGCTTACCAAACCGACAGTTGGCAACAATACCCAACTAAAAAACCCAAAACAACCATACCTGAAAAATCAGCCTATTTTTTAATGCTTGAAAATAATCATGCCATTTGGCTGGAAAAAAGACCGCCTTCGGGAGTTTGGGGAGGATTATACTGTTTACCCCAATTTGCAACCGAACAAGCATTAGTCGATTGGCTTGTGGCACGAGGTATCACAACCACCCCGTTAAAACAGTTGGTGGCATTTCGGCACACCTTTAGCCATTTTCATCTCGACATTATCCCTATTTACGGCAAGATAACCAATATAACCTCATGTTTTGATGACGGCGCCGGCTATTGGTACAATCTTAAGGCTGAAAATAGTAAAATAGGTTTAGCAACGCCGATTTATAATTTATTACAACAAGCAAGGTAATAAAAACCGGTATATATCGATTATTTATTTTCTATAACATTGCTCATCATTTTAGATATTTAGATTTATGAACAGCACACATTCTCAAGGCTTATCTTTCTGGCTAGTTTTTCTAATGGCTTTTGCAATTGGCGTGACTATCGCCAGTAACTATTATGCGCAACCCTTATTACACTCAATCACCCATGATCTGCATATCGCTGTTGAACACGCCGGCTCAATTATTATGACCGCACAACTCAGTTATGCTGTTGGTTTACTGTTTATTACGCCGCTAGGCGATATGATAGAGCGTAAGCGGTTAATCTTAATTTTAATGCTGCTATCCACCTGCGGATTAATCATCAGCGCCTCATCGCAAAATTTATGGATGCTTATTGTCGGAACGGCTATGACCGGACTATTTTCGACCGTTGCACAAGTATTGATTCCCTTTGCTGCAACCTTAGCCAAACCTGAGCACCGTGGCAAAATTGTTGGCACATTAATGAGTGGTATGCTACTTGGCATTTTATTAGGTCGAACTTTTGCCGGTGCCATTTCAACCATTGCTGATTGGCACTATGTTTATTGGATTGCAACCGGCATTATGCTCATTGTTACTTTCCTGCTTTGGTTATCTCTGCCTCGTTATCGCAATCATATCAGTATCAATTATCTGCAACTGCTATTATCAATTGGTGCGCTATACAGACAAGAGCCAGTATTAAAAATACGCTCTTTACTTGCCATTACCTCATTTGCACTATTTTCACTACTATGGACACCGCTAGCCTTTTTATTAACCGATGCGCCTTACCACTATTCAGATTTTATTATTGGTTTATTTGGATTAGCCGGTGCAGCAGGTGCTTTAGGCTCACCTATAGTCGGTAAATTATCTGATAAAGGAAAAGGCAAAACCGCAACCACTATCGGGTTAGCGCTTTTGTTAGCTTCATGGTTACCACTTTCATTGGCACAATATTCGATTATTGCTTTGATATTAGGTGTCATTTTATTAGACTTTGCGGTACAAGTGACGCACGTATCAAGTATGAGCGCAATCTACCAAATCAGACCCGAAGCCAGAAGTCGAATCAATACCGGATATATGGTGAGTTATTTTGCCGGAGGCATGCTGGGATCGGTTGGCTCAACTTATCTTTTTAGTCATTATGGTTGGATCGCCATTGTTATAGCCGGCACTATTTTAGGCATTTTAGGACTTATTATTTGGTATTTTTATACTAAAACATATACAATTTCTGAAACTTCTTGACAAGAATTAACCAATGCGGGCTGATTTATTTCTCTTTTGCCGATCAAAATATAGGCATTTAGCTATTTAAAATAGCCAAACTCAGTGTACTATATCGATAGCAAGATTAAATAAGTTTTAGACAAAAAGATTAGAGAAGGAGTCAAAAATGGCTAAAATATCGTATCTTAATACTCCATTTACTATCAAAAATTTATCATTAAAAAACCGCATTGTCATGCCACCAATGTGCCAATATCAAGCAACCAACGGCCTACCTAATGATTGGCACTATGTCCACTACGTCTCCCGAGCTGTTGGCGGTGTAGGATTAATCATTGTTGAAATGACCAATGTTGCGCCTAATGGGCGAATCTCGCCTTACTGCCTCGGTTTATGGAATGATGAGCAGCGTGATCAATTTAAACGGATTGTCGATGCGGTGCATGCACAAAATGGTAAAATTGCGATACAAATTGCCCATGCGGGTCGTAAAGCGCTGGGGAGTGATGATGTTGTTTCATGCTCAGCGGTGCGCTATGACGGCGCCAACGAAGCGCATAAACAGTGGGAATATCAAATGCCAAGAGAGCTTTCAAAGGATGAAATTATCAACATTATCGAAAAATTCAAACAGTCAACCAAACGCGCAGTTGAAGCTGGCTTTGATGCAATTGAAATCCACGGCGCTCACGGTTATTTGATTCATCAATTTAGCTCACCAAAAACCAACTTAAGAACCGATGAATATGGTCAAGACAAATTATTATTTGGTGAGCAAGTCATCAAAGCGGCCAAATCGGTGATGCCAAAAGATATGCCATTAATTATTCGCTTTTCGGCGCAGGAATATGGAAAAAATGGCTATGGTGTAGATTATGGATGCCAGATCGCCAAACGATTTTCGGAAGCCGGCGCTGATGTGCTCGATGTCAGTGGTGGTGGCGACGGACAGCTTGATCCGGTAAATACGCCAGATTTTCACGCCGGTTATCAAGTCTATTTAGCTCACGCAGTTCGACAAACCACAAATTTACCGATTATCTGCGTAGGAATGCTTGAAGATCCTTACTTAGCTGATTACGTATTAAGTACCGGCGATGCAGATCTGGTGGCAATTGGTCGGGGATTACTACGTGATCCTTATTGGCCATTACGAATCTCCGCATCACCATTTATTCCGTCATCTTATCAGGTGGCTTTTAAATAGTTTGATTTACCCCTGTAGCTTGCTAACTCTGCTGCTTAGTATTATTTAGTTTTAGACTACTAAGCTTAATAGTTGGCTACAGGATGTTAATTTAGAAACGATATTAAATATGCATTGCATATTTAATTAACTGTTTTTTCAGCGGTAAGCAGTTATCAATAGCATTCATTCCAACTGTTCTTAAAGCCTTTTTCAATAAATTATCGCCATTAAACATATCTTGAATGGTGCGCATTGCAGTTAACATAATCAACGTATCTTTACGGCGCTTGAACTGGAAAGCTTTTAAATTAGCGACTAAGCCAATATCTTGCCGGGCATCTTGCAATTGTTTAATGGTGGAAACTAATAACGCAGAATCTTGAAAACCTAAATTAACGCCCTGTCCGGCTAAAGGATGAATAGTATGCGCAGCATCACCAATTAACACTAATCGATGTTTAATAAATTGCTTAGCAAACCTTGCTCTTAATGGGAAAATCATTCTTGGATTAACCAACTGACATCTTCCAACCTTATCACCGGTTAAGCGAAACAGTTCATCAGCAAACACCGATTCTTGCATTGATTTCAACATTTCGGCATTTTCAGGTTTTGTTGACCAAACTAAACAACTTTTATTAGATTGCCACAATGGTAAAAAAGCAACAATGCCATTAGGGTAGAAAATTTGCCTTGCACACAATTGGTGTGGATATTCGGTTTCAACGGTTGTAATCAAAGCATGATGAAGATAATCCCGTTCAATTAATGAAATCTTCTCTTGTTTTCGAATCCATGAGTGCGCCCCGTCAGCTCCCACTATAAGTTTAGCTTGTATAACGCTATTATCAGCTAATGTTAATAACGCATTATCCTGCTCAAAAACGCTGGCAACAGCTTCATGGGTATAAATTGCAATATTCGGGCAAGCTTTAGCATATTGATAAAGATAGTGACACATAACATGATTTTCGATGATGTAACCCAAATTAGGATAACCATAATCACTCGCATGCGCAGATAAGTGAGCTTGACCGTTTTTTTCCCATACGCCAATTTCAATAAATTCTTGAACACGATTACTGGCATACAACTGATCCCATATACCAATTTGAGCAAAATAGCGTTGGCTTGCACCATTAATAGCTGAAGCTCGAACACCCAAATTATCGGCAACCAGATGTTGGTATTGCTCAATTTTGCTATCAACGATAGCAATAGTTAAATCATAGTGGCTAAGGGCGCAAGCGGTGGCTAAACCAACTAAACCGCCACCGACAATAGCGACATCAAATTGTCTGTTCATAAACGGCAATATCGTTATTTATTATCAAGTTTATCATTATTACTGTTTACTTCGGTTTCATCATCATTTAATGCCTTTTTAAAGCCTTTTAATGCCGAACCTAAGTCAGTTCCTAAATTACGTAATTTTTTGGTACCAAAGATTAATACCACTACAGCAAGGAACACTAAAAGATGTGGGATACTAAATGACATAATAAAAACCTCTTATAAAGATATATCACTATTTTGCTTGAGTTTAGATTAGAAAAATAGATCTTCAATGAAGTGAATGATTATACTCTTTTTAGGGCAGGATTTCAGGAATAGTTAACACAGAATAAAAAAAAAGACCTGTATAAAACTATACAGGCCAACATGAAATATAAGGAATATAAGGAAAGAAAACAATGAAAAATCCTTACCCTGCTTATTATCCATTTTTTTTCGCTTAAGTCAACGTTTTTTCTTTGATGTTTGCTATATTTAATAAAAACAGCCAAAATTCAAAATAAATTATTTAAAAACATATAGTTGTAAATATTTGATTTGATGATTTATTCACCCAACATTATTTGATCAATGTCAAATAAATAGCAAAAATAGAATAAAAACCAATATAGTAACCTGAAAAGCACAGAAAAACACAATTTTATGAACGGAAAAAAATAATTCGATTTTTTTCTAAAAATACTCGGTACTTTTTATTTTTAAACGAAAAGAACACCAAAACTCACAATATAAAACGAATTAATCACAGAAATTTAAGAAAAACAGCGTATCTTTTAATTATTAATATAATCAAATATGTAAAAGTTCTAAAATTTGCACTATAATTAACGAACGGATGAGAAAAGAAAAACGAGATAGAAGTGAGTATGATTAAAAATAACAATGTCAAAACATTTAAAGATAGATTACACAGCTCAATGCAAGGTTTATCCGTTTCTGCCTTCGCAAAAAAATGTGATATGTCAGAAACTGTCATACGTGATTATTTATCTGGTAAAACCTACCCTTCGCTTACCCGTTTAGAGGTGATTGCTGAAAAATGCAATGTATCTTTTAACTGGCTTGCAACTGGCTATAAATTTGATTTATTAGATCCTAAACATGATGAAGATGTTCACAACGAAAATATCTATCGCATTCCAGTTTATAAAAAACAGTTACCCACCAAAGAAGAGGCTCAAAGTCAGCGCTATGTGCGTGAAACACCACCAGTTATGAATTATCCGGTTCTTGAAGGTTGGGCTTCTCACCGTGGCTTAGATATTAAAAAATTAATTATCTATTGGGCTAAAGGTGATTTAATGGCACCGGATATAGAAAATAACAATGGCTTGATTATTAATACTGAACTGACCGAAATTATTGACGGCGCCATTTATTTAATCGAGTATGAAAATTTTACTCTATTAAGAAAAATACGTTTAACCCTCGGAAAGTGGATTTTAATTTGTAATAACGATCAATATCCAACAATTGAAGTACCTAAAGCGCTTTTTGAAAAATATCATATCGTTGGTCGTGTGGTACAAATAATTAAAGACGTATATTAATAGAATAATTAGCAATCTATCGCCTTTGAATATATAATCAATTAAAGAGGAAAGATTAAACATTTTTCCTCGCTTAGCCATTAATTTTTCTTAATTTCAGTAATGATAGGTGTGTACTCAATTGATTTTTTTATTTAATTCATAATATTCATTAGTGCAAAAGTAAATTAGAAAAATATCTGCACTTTTCTCACGTTTTTATTTTATTGATGCTCTCATCAATATCTAACCTTTTTACTCATTAGGTCTTATATGTATCGATTTTTTGAAAAATTGGTGTCACCTTATCCAAAAGATGAACCGCAACCGACAGCTAACAGCTTTTTTAGTTTTATTTGGCAATCGACTAAAGGTATACGCCTTTTTATGCTGCTATTAATTATACTTAGCGGGTTAAGTGGCGCATTTGAAGCCTTTTTATTTGCCGTTCTGGGTAAAGTTGTTGACTGGTTATCTGAAATTGATCCAAGCCAATTTTGGCAACAAGAAAAAGCAACCTTGATATTAATTAGCTTAATCATTTTAGCCAGTACCGTCATAGTTGCATTACAAACCATTATTAAACACCAATCTTTAGCCGGTAACTTTCCGATGAGAATGCGCTGGAAGTTACACCGCTTAGTCCTTAACCAAAGTATGCGCTTTTTTCAGGATGAATTTGCCGGACGAATATCGGCAAAAGTGATGCAAACAGCGCTTGCAGTTAGGGATACCTGCTTTTTAGTTGCAGATATATTTGTCTACGTGCTGATCTCATTTATCACCATGGCCGCTATCATCGGTCAATTAGATCCGTGGCTATTGCTACCATTTTTAGTTTGGTGTGTGCTTTATGGTATTTCGATGTATTACTTTATTCCACGCTTAAGCAAAGTTGCCAGTATGCAAGCTGATGCACGCTCAACGATGACCGGGCGAGTAACTGATGCTTATACTAACATTATGACAGTAAAATTATTTTCTCACGCCGGCAATGAAGCCAAATACGCTCAAGAGTCAATGGATGAATTTCTAGTCACAGTCAATAAACAGATGCGACTGGTAAGCAGTTTTGAAATCGTCAACCATTTACTCTCAGTATTATTAATACTTGGCACAACAGGCGTGGCGCTTTGGCTTTGGACAAATCAAATTGTCGGCATTGGCGCAATCGCCATTACCACAGCCGTTGCACTGCGATTAAATGGCTTTTCACACTGGATCATGTGGGAAATGGCTTCACTATTTGAAAATATTGGCGTAGTGAAAGACGGCATTAACACCTTTTCAGCAGCGAAAACAGTGGTGGATGAGCCTAATGCCAAAGCACTTAAAGTCACTGAAGGTAAAATTGAATTTAAAGATATCTACTTTGCGTATGATAGCAAAGTTCAAAACTCCATTATTGATGATCTTAATTTGACAATCAGGTCCGGTGAAAAAATTGGCTTAGTCGGTCGTTCAGGTGCCGGTAAATCAACACTGATTAACTTATTGTTGCGTTTTTACGATCTACAAAAGGGACAAATTACCATTGACGGGCAAGATATCGCTTCGGTCACTCAAGAGAGCTTACGCTCACAAATTGGTATGGTTACCCAAGATACGTCATTGCTGCACCGCTCAGTGAGAGAAAATTTGCTATATGGCAATAATCAAGCCAGCGAAGAAGAGATGATCATCGCCGCTAAAAAAGCCCATGCCGATGACTTTATTCAAACCTTAGTCGATGCGAATGGCAGAACCGGTTATGATGCCTTTGTTGGAGAACGGGGGATCAAATTATCCGGTGGACAACGACAACGAATTGCCATAGCTCGGGTGATCTTAAAAAATGCGCCGATCTTACTGCTTGATGAAGCAACCAGTGCATTAGATTCAGAAATTGAACAAGCCATTCAAGAATCTCTATACACTTTAATGGAAGGGAAAACCGTGATTGCCATTGCTCATCGATTATCGACAATTGCGGCAATGGATAGATTGGTCGTACTTGATCAAGGTAAGATTATTGAACAAGGTACACATCAACAATTGCTCGATAAAAACGGACTTTATGCGCAACTTTGGAAACATCAAAGTGGTGGATTTTTAGCAGACAACATTTAATCATCTGCTTGACAAGAAGTTTCAGAAAACATATACGTTTTAGTAAAAAACAACTATGTTTTCTGAGTTATTCGCTAAGATTACTTGATAAAGTTTTTATAAAAATCTGATTCAAACTTCATAATCGCACCATTTTTAGGCTCACCTTTAGTATCAGCTTGATAGCCGGTTAGCAGTTGCACAAAAGCGACATATTTACCGTCTGATTTTTTAATAAATCCAGCTAAATTATAGCTCCCTTGTATATAACCGGTTTTAGCCATAATCGCCTCTTTGAAAGGTGACTGGTTAAAACTTTTACGATTTTGCAATGTGCCGTCAACGCCGGCAATCGGTAGTTTTTCAATCAAACCTAAGCTACTATTTTTCGCTAAAGTATATTGCAACACTTCCATTAATTTATCAGCGCTTACCAAATTGAGGCGTGATAAGCCTGAACCGTCGGCAAGAACCAGATTTTCCAGATCAATACCCGCTTTTTTGTGTAAGATTTGTTTCACCGCATCACCACCATTGCGCCATGTACCCGGCACATTATAGTAATGAGCGCCTAATGTTCTAAAAATAGTATCAGCATATAAGTTATTAGACTTTTTAAGCATCACGGTTAACAGTTCAGATAGCGGCGCTGATTGGCTTGAAGCTAATAAGGTAAGTTTTGCATTACTCTTTTGGTTTCTTTCAATGATTTGCCCGCTGTTGCTTATTTTTTGCTTTTGAAGCTCGCTTTTTAAAACAGCGCTAAAGTAATCAACCGGATCGATGACAGCAAACTTTAACGCGGTTTTATCAGAGCTTGAAGCAATACATCCTTTTAAATGATAGCGATTTTTATCAGCATATTTTACGTCAAGCTCACAATATTTATCTTGTAAATCTTTACTTTTTGCCGCAATGGTTTTAACTTCACTTGTCACAATAACCGGAATACCTGACGATACCGAAACCGAAGCTGTCGCACCGACTTTATTTGGCGTGACAGTTGCATAAAAACAGTTATCATCGATTATCGCCGCTGAAGGCGGTGCATTAAAGCAAGCGGTTAAATTGTTCCACGACCAACCTTCTGCTTTATCGTGACTGGTAAAGATTGATGTGTCTAAAATCACTTTCCCTGAAATTTTTTCAATTCCCTTTTGACGTAATTGCCCAATCATTGCTTTCAATCTTTCTCGGTTAAACGTTGGATCACCACTTAATTGCACAATCAGATCGCCGTTAAGTTGCTTATTGCTAATACTGCCACTCGTTTGCATTTTAGTCACAAAACGATAATCGTTGCCTAATTCAAGTACAGCAGCTAAAGCGGTTATCACTTTTTGGGTGCTTGCCGGTTGTTTAAATTGGTCGCTTTTATATTTTGCCAATGTTTTAGGTTTGCTATCCACTGTTTGCACTAAGATTGACAGATCACTTCCCTTAGGTAATGTGGAAATATACGGCTCGACCGATTGAGCCAGACAGAGATTAGAAAAGAATAAAACCAGGAATAAAATAAAGACTTTGAAATTTGTCATTACAATATGCTCGAAAAGTTTATTAAATGAAACAATGGAATAGGGACAATAAATATATCTTTTTTTGATATGCCTATCAATATATACTCAACCACTTTTATAATTATATTTAATTAAATATTATCCGTTATCGTAACGTGCTAAATTATTACAAAAAAAGAATTCGAAATTAGGTGATAAAATTATGATTCAACACTCATTAGGGTTTCCAATAGAAACGGTTGTTATATTTATTGTGCTTGCCTTAACTGCCATCATTATTGATTTATATGCTCACCATAAAGACAAACCGATCAGCTTAAGCAATGCGATTTTATGGTCACTATTTTGGGTAGCGGTTGCTTTCGTGTTTGCGCTTTATTTATATCTTCATCATGGCGGTGAAGTGGCAAGTCTATTTATCACAGGCTATGTACTTGAAAAAGCCCTTTCGGTGGATAATCTTTTTGTGATCATGGCGCTTTTTTCATGGTTTACTGTACCAAATAATTATCGCCACCGTTTACTTTACTGGGGGGTGATTGGTGCAATTATCTTCCGTGCTATTTTGGTTATAATCGGTACCGGTTTATTATCATTAGGACCATGGATGGAAATTGTGTTTTCTGTCATTGTCGCTTTCACGGGCTTTATGATGCTGAAAAATCAAGGCAATGATGAACAGATAAAAGATTACTCCAACCATTTTGCTTATCGCATTGCCAAACGCCTGTTCCCTGCTTTTCCTAAAATTGTTGGGCATCACTTTTTTTTAACACGCGAGCAAGTCAAGGTTGAACTGGCAAAACCTGAAAATAGCCAATTAAAAGATAAACTGCCGAAAAGCCGTTTTTATGCAACGCCTCTATTTCTCTGTATTGTGGTTATCGAACTGAGCGATGTCATGTTTGCCTTTGATTCGGTACCTGCCGTTATAGCCGTTAGCCAAGAACCTTTAATTGTGTACAGTGCCATGATATTTGCTATTTTAGGGCTTAGAACGATGTATTTTGTTCTCGAAGCAATGCAGCAATATTTAGTGCATTTGGGTAAAGCGGTTGTCTGTCTACTGTTTTTTATTGCAATTAAATTAGCGCTAAATGCCAGCAATCATCTTTTCGGATATGGTATAGATATTAGCCCAACTGTCAGCCTTTATGTTGTATTGGCAATATTAGCCATGGGTATTGTTGCAAGCTTTATCTTTCCACAAAAAACACCTAAAACAGATAAATGATAATTGCTAACTTATTGAAGGCGATCGGCAGCTAAGCTGCCGATACAAAAAAGGCTTATTGACGTTTTAATGAACGAATAAAGTAACTTACCCCAAGAATAACAAACCAAATAGGGGTTGCAATTAGTGCATGGCGAGTATCAGCTTCTAACGTCAGTAACACAATAACAAATGCAAAAAATGCCAGACAGATAAGACACATCAAAATCCCACCGGGCATCTTAAACGATGACTGTTGATGCAAATCGGCTTTTTTGCGGCGATAAGCAATATAAGAAATAAGAATCATCGACCAAATAAACATAAACAATATAGCTGAAATAGTGGTCACAATAGTGAACGCTTCCATTACATTCGGTACCAGATAGATAAGTACGACGCCACCTAATAAGCACATGCACGAGAACAGCAATCCATTTGCCGGTACTGAACGACGTGATAACTTACCAAAAGGCTCAGGCGCATCTTGTTTTTTAGCCAATCCAAACAGCATCCGACTAGTTGAATAAATACCACTATTTGCTGAGGAGGCGGCTGATGTGAGCACAACAAAATTGATAATACTTGCCGCAGCAGGTAGACCGATCAACGTAAATAGCTCAACAAATGGGCTTTTATTTGGTGAAATAAATGTCCACGGCGTTACGCTCATAATAATAATTAATGCAAAAACATAGAAAAAGATGATACGTGCCGGAACAGAATTGATAGCACGAGGAAGATTCTTGTTAGGATCTACGGTTTCAGCAGCAGTTGTACCAACCAATTCAATTCCAACAAATGCAAAAATGGCTATTTGGAAGCCGGCAAAAAAGCCCATAGTGCCGTGAGGAAAAAACCCACCATAATCCCAAAGATTAGAAAACGCCGCTGTCGTATTGGTCTGTTCTGAATGATAAGCGGTAATAATTAAAACCAAACCAATTGCAATCAAAGCTAAGATCGCCACAATTTTAATCATCGAGAACCAAAATTCGGTTTCGCCAAACATTTTTACCGTTAATAAATTCAAGGTTAATAATAAAATAACCGTTAACAGCATCGGGATCCAAGATTGTAATTGCGGGAACCAATGTTGAGCATAGCCAGCAATTGCAACCACATCGGCAATGCCGGTAATCACCCAGCAAAACCAGTAAGTCCAACCGGTAAAAAATCCAGCCCATGGCCCTAATAGATCATTGGCAAAATCACTGAATGATTTATATTTTAAGTTGGATAGAAGAATCTCTCCCATAGCCCGCATAACAAAAAATAGAATAAAGCCGATAATCATATAGACAAAAATAATCGATGGCCCCGCTAAGCTAATGGTCTTACCAGAACCCATAAACAAGCCGGTACCAATTGCACCACTAATTGCGATTAGCTGAATATGCCGATTAGAGAGATTACGCTTAAGATCATTGTTTGTGGATGTGATACTCATTGCTTTGATTACCTTTCGTTTTACAATTTTCGAATTTTTGGAAGTATAGGACTATAAAGTCTATGGCGCCAGATCGCAAGCTGAAATGTTATGAAAACTTTTTATGGATCAATGATAATTATTGGTAGTTTCTTATAATGGAATTGTGTAGCATAGCTAACTATGATTAATAACTGACTAAAAATAATGGCTAAGATGAAAGAAAACAACCACTATTACCGTATTTATACCGTATGTCTTTTACTTGTATTATCACTTCTGACCGGTTGCCAAAGCGGTTCAGGTAAACAAACAAAGCAGTATCAAGACGGTCAATTACCGTTAGCTTTGAACATTAGTCACCCCAAATTAGATACGCCAGTTAATATTTCCGATTATATTATTCAAGTTGAAAAAATAAAGTTAACCTCGCCTTCATTATACCGAAAAAATGAACATATTTATAAAGCGGTTGATGCATGGATTAACCGATCATTAGGTGCACATGAATTTGATAAAATTGGGCTAAACAGTTACGAAATGGGCGGACAAGACGGCTATGGAAATGTTCATTTAACCGGCTATTACACACCGGTTATCAAAGCCCGGCACAAACCTACAGGCAGATTTAAATACCCAATCTATAAAATGCCAGCCAGCAATAGTTTTAAAGGACAATTACCTAGCCGTGAGCAGATCTATAATGGTGCTTTAAATGGCAAAGGATTAGAAATTGCCTACAGCGACTCGCTAATGGATAACTTTATTATGGAAGTACAAGGCAGTGCTTATATTGATTTTGAAGATGGCACACCTTTAGTATTTTTCTGCTTTGGTGGCAAAAATGGGCATGGCTACTCAAGTATTGGGCGATTACTGGTTGAACAAGGCGAAATTGATAAAGATAAGATGTCAATTCAAGCAATTAAAAATTGGGCAAAAACCAAAAATGAAAAACAGCTTAAGGCGCTATTAATTCAAAACCGATCTTTTGTGTTCTTCAAACCACAATACAACGCCGAAGTTAAAGGGGCTGCTGCTGTGCCTTTAATTGCTAATGCGTCAGTTGCATCAGATAAATCATTAATTCCAACTGGATCAGTGGTGTTAGTCGATGTACCGTTACTCGATAGCGACGGGCAATATCGAGGAAGACGTGAAGTGCGTTTAATGGTGGCATTGGATGTCGGCGGAGCGATTAAAGGACACCATTTTGATCTCTATCTAGGAATTGGCGACAAAGCAGGCAAGCTTGCAGGATTTTATAACCATTATGGTCGTGCATGGGTAATAAAACCTTAAACTATCGGCATCGACGCCAATTAAAGAACCTGCTAAAATAGACCAAAAAGTAGATTTAAGGATAATTCATGAGATTATGCGATCGAGATATCGAAGCGTATTTACAAAGTGGTAAATTAAAAATTACGCCACAACCAGCTGCAAGCTGTATAAATGGTGCAACGGTTGATGTGCGCTTAGGCAATCAATTTCGTACTTTTAGGGAACATACCACCCCTTTTATCGATTTAAGTGGTCCAAAGGAGGAAGTATCCGCCGTACTAGAACGTGTAATGAGCGAAGAAATGATATTACCGGAAGGTGATGCCTTTTATCTTCACCCCGGTGAACTTGCATTAGCGGTAACTTTAGAATCAGTGACGATTCCCGATGATTTAGTCGGTTGGCTCGACGGCCGTTCATCATTGGCAAGATTAGGATTAATGGTGCACGTCACGGCTCATCGGATCGATCCCGGTTGGCAAGGACAAATCGTATTAGAGTTTTACAATTCAGGAAAATTACCATTAGCGCTAAGACCCGGCATGACCATTGGCGCATTAAGTTTTGAAACATTAACAGGCCCCTCAGCAAGACCATACAATCGTAGAGAAGATGCAAAATATAAAGACCAACATGGCGCAGTCGCCAGTCGTATTGATAAAGACTAATACAGTTTATAACCTTACTATAGGAACATTAATATGATCAAAAAGATATTGGTTATTTTATTAATTTTAATTCTGGTTGTTGTAATCAGTATTGCTTCACTGATAGTTTTTGTTGATCCTAACAATTTCCGTGGGTTTATTTCAAACACAATAAAAGATAAAACAGGTTATGAGTTAACTATTGAAGGCGATCTGCGTTGGCATATCTGGCCTCAAGTAAGTATATTAACCGATTCGGTAAAATTGTCTGATCATGGTGCACAAAAACCTATTTTAACTGCGGATAATATGCGGTTAGATGTTGAACTCATGCCGCTTTTTTCTAAGAAATTAGAAATTAAAAACGTTTTTATTAAATCAGCAATGATCAACATTACCGATGAAAGTAAAGGCGATATGGCCAAAAATCGTGAGCAAAGCACATCGAATAATTCAACCGATCAATCATCAACAACTAATAACGAAAAAAGTGCGTCAAACTGGAAATTTGCCTTTAATAAATTTGAAGTTGCAGATAGTACAATCGCGCTCCAACGCAATGATGATTTGATAAACTTTAGAAATATCAACCTTACAGTTGAGCAAGCCAACGATAAGAATATTTCGATAGATTTAACCGGGAACGTTGATAAAAATCAACAAGATTTATATTATTCCATTAACGCTAACGTGGAGATGAGCCAATTTCCTCAAAAGGCAACGATTAAATTAAATCGATTCGATTACACCTATAAAGGCGTAACCAGCTCAGACCAAGTGTTTAAAGGTAATTTGAATGCAGTTATCAATTATCAAAAAGAGCCTATGCAACTGAGCAGTCAAAATATTGCTTTTTCTGTTAATGACAACCATTTTGCCGGAGCACTAATCGCAAAATTAGAGAGTAAACCTTATATCGATTTACAACTCAATTCTAACAAGCTCGATGTCGCTTCCTTTTCACAGCAAAAACAAAAATCGAAGGATAATGTAGCCGTCCAACAAACCCCTCCGGTTGTATCGCAAGTTACAAAATCCAGTAATGAGTTAGACTTTCTTAATAGTTTTAATGCCAAAGCACAACTTAATATTAAGCAAGTTATCGCTGATAAGATTACACTAAATAATCTTAAAGTTGATATGGTAAATAACGACGGGATTGCAACTATTAAAGATATCGATTTCGACTTTGCCAAAGGTCATGTTTCGGCAAATGGTGTTGCTAACGGTAAACAGAAAAATACGTTGATCAAACTCAACACTAAAGCGACTAATATTGATCTCAATACCTTTTTTAATCAAATTCAAACCGCTTATGATCTTGAAGGTTCAGTCAACGCTAATGGGGTATTAGAAGCCAGCACACTTTCAAGCGCAAAATTACTCAGCTCTTTAGCAGGTAATATTGATATTAGTATTAACAATGCTCGGCTTAATAATCTTAATATCCAAAGCATTATCGAAAATGCCGCAGCGGCATATAATAAAGATGCAATCACGCCTGAAAATCAGAAAAAATATACTGAGTTTCATAATATTTCAACCAGCGCATCGATAAGCAATGGTAATATTCAACTAAATACCGTCAATGCAAATTCTGAAACACTTGATATCGTTAATGGATCGGGTCGAATTGGCATTATGGCAAAAGATTTAGATGTGAATTTAAATATCAAAATGTTAGGTGGCTGGAACAGTAAAAGCGATACGATAGCCAAGCTACAAAAAATAACAATCCCATTACGCATTTATGGTCAATTTGCTAATTTACGTTATCAACTCGATATCGCCAAAGTGCTTACTGAGGTATTTAGCGATAAATTACAAGATCGTTTAGAAAAACTACGCAATAAAATTGAGAATGGTGGATCTAAAGATAAATCAAATACAAAATCAAAAGCGCTTGATATTTTAGGTGGTTTACTTAAAAAGTAACGTTTTGATAACCAAGTAAACGTTTAAGGTAATATTAAATAAACGTTTATCAGATATAAAAAAAGGTGAGTTTAACTCACCTTTTTTATGACTGACAAATCAGGTTTTATAGAATAAATTTGCTTAGATCTTCATCGGCAACAAGTTTATCTAAGTGATCACTGACGTACTTAGCATCAATGGTAATTGTTTGCCCACCAAGTTCACTGGCGTCAAAAGAAACCTCTTCCATTAAACGCTCTAATACAGTATGTAATCGACGTGCCCCAATGTTTTCATTTTGTTCATTAACCTGCCATGCTGATTCAGCGATTTTTGCAATACCATCTGCAGTAAACTCAATATTAACACCTTCAGTGGCTAACAATGCTTTGTATTGCGCAGTAAGTGAGGCATTTGGCTCAGTTAAAATTCGCTCAAAGTCTTTACTGGTTAATGCTTGCAATTCTACCCGAATCGGTAAACGACCTTGCAACTCAGGAATCAGATCCGACGGGCTGGCAGTTTGGAAAGCACCGGAAGCAATAAATAAAATATGATCAGTTTTTACTGAACCATGTTTAGTTGAAACAGTACAACCCTCAACTAAAGGCAGTAAATCACGTTGTACACCTTCACGTGATACATCCGGCCCAGATGAGTTGCCACGTTTACAAACTTTGTCGATCTCATCAATAAAGACAATACCATTTTGCTCAACCGCTTCAATCGCTTCATGTTTAAGATCGTCAGGATTAACCAATTTAGCGGCTTCTTCTTCAATCAATTGCTTAAATGCATCTTTAATTTTCATTTTACGTGGTTTAGTTTTTTGTCCACCTAAATTTTGAAACATTGATTGTAATTGGTTAGTCATCTCTTCCATTCCCGGAGGCGCCATAATTTCTACGCCAATATTCACGCCGGCAACTTCAATTTCAATCTCTTTATCATCAAGCGCACCTTCACGTAATTTTTTACGGAATGCTTGTCTTGCAGTTGAATCGTTATTGTTTTCAACTTGTCCCCAACCATCTTTAGCCGGTGGCACTAAGACATCTAAAATACGATCTTCAGCTAATTCTTCAGCTCGGTTACGATTTTTTTCAATCGCATCTTGTCGAATCATTTTGACTGCTGAATCAGTTAGATCACGAATAATAGAATCAACTTCCTTACCGACATAGCCAACTTCGGTAAATTTTGTTGCTTCAACTTTTATAAATGGTGCATGGGCTAATTTTGCCAATCTTCTTGCTATTTCAGTTTTACCAACACCTGTTGGACCAATCATTAATATATTCTTTGGTGTCACTTCATGGCGTAATGCTTCATCAAGTTGCATACGGCGCCAACGATTACGCAGTGCAATAGCGACAGAGCGTTTAGCTTTATCTTGTCCAATAATATGTTGGTTTAATTCGCTTACAATTTCGCGAGGAGTCATTTCAGACATAATAGTAGTTCTCTTAAATCAGATTAATTAATAATTGAGTTCTTCAATAGTTTGGAAATTATTAGTATAAACACAAATATCACCAGCTATCGATAATGATTTTTGCACAATATCATGCGCTGAAAGTGAAGTGTTATCCAATAATGCGCGTGCTGCGGCTTGTGCATAAGGACCGCCAGAACCAATTGCGATTAAATCATCTTCCGGTTGAATAACATCACCCGTACCGGTAATAATTAATGATGCAGTTTCATCAGCAACGGCAAGTAAAGCTTCTAATTTGCGTAACATTCTATCTGTTCGCCAATCCTTCGCTAACTCAACGGCAGCTTTAGTTAAGTGCCCTTGGTGCATCTCTAATTTGCGTTCAAATAGTTCAAATAGTGTAAAAGCATCGGCAGTCCCACCAGCAAATCCTGCAATTACTTTGTTATTGTATAAACGACGAACTTTTCTGGCATTACCTTTCATGATAATACGTTCACCTAATGTTACCTGCCCATCGCCACCAATAACTACTTGCCCATTACGACGAACACTGACAATTGTTGTCATATTCTGCTCCTTCTTTTACATAAAAACTTAATTTGGAATGAATAGCGTATATATTGGGATGATTAATCGTTTTTCAACATCTGTTAATCAAGATGTTGAATTTTATTGTTTGACAAGAACTTTCAGAAATACTCTACGTTTAAGTAAAAAAAATCACAACTATTTAGGTTGGAAATCGATTGTCATTGTTTTTACTTGATTATATAGCGCACTGGTTGGTTTGGGGATCACGGCTAATTTTGTTGCTGTTAATGCTTCCCGACAAAGGGCATCATCTCCACCTTTAGCATTGACATTAAGAAGTAAGCCGTCAGGGGCAATTTGAATTTCTAAAATACAATTTTTACCGCTATAGAGCCCATTAGGATTATTAAAATTATTACGGATAGCAGTTTGTACTAACGATATATACTTACCTAATTCCCCGTTCGAAACCCCTCTACGATTAGGCGTTCCACTGGACGAGTTTGAAGATCCCGAAGTTAGGCCGCCTAAAAGTTGATTAAGCTCCTTATCTCTTTTAGCTTGTTCTGCTCTTGCTCTGGCCGCTTTTTCTTTGGCTGCCTTTTCTGCTGCCTCTTTAGCGGCCTTTTCTTTCGCTTCTTTTTCGGCTTTTTCTTTCGCTTCTTTTTCAGCCCTTTCTTTCGCTTCTTTTTCGGCCCTTTCTTTCGCTTCTTTTTCAGCCCTTTCTTTCGCTTCTTTTTCGGCCCTTTCTTTTGCTTCTTTTTCAGCCCTTTCTTTTGCTTCTTTTTCAGCCCTTTCTTTCGCTTCTTTTTCGGCCTTTTCTTTTGCTTCTTGAGCGATTCTTTCTGCTTCTCTGGCAGCCCTTTCTTTTGCTTCTTGAACTGCTTTTTCTGCTTCTTTGACGGCTCTTTCCGCTTCTTTGGCGGCCTCATTGGCAGCGATTTGTTCAAGCCTTTGTTTCTCAGCAAGCTCTTGACGCTCTTTTTCTAACTGTTTCAGCTGCTCTTGCTGTTCGAATTGTTTTTGCAAAAATTCGTCAGTCTGACTATTAATTTGTTCTTGTCGTTGATTATGAGCGCTTTGCTGATTAATCTGTGATTGTAATTGCCTTTGATATTGCTCATTTAAGACCGAAGGATCGACCATAATTGCATCAATAGAATTTCCATTAATGCTACCAAAGTTAGCATCGCTGTCTTGCATAAAACGGTAACCTAAAATAACAATGATAATTCCATGCAAAATAATCGATATTAAAACCGGCACACTTAATTTTGAGTTTAACTTACTAGACATCGCTGACACTTTTTATATGTTTGTGTTTATTTAAATTGGGTTAGTCATCAATCCAACAGATTTGACACCAGCAGATTGCAATAGATTCAACGCTTTGATGATCTCTTCATAAGGAACATTTTTAGCCCCGCCAACTAAAAAAACAGCTTTGTCATTAAGTGACATTTGTTGTTTAACTTCAGCAACAATCTGTTCTTCCGGTAGGTTTGATAGCCGATCTTGATCAATGATTAATGTGTAAATCCCAACACCTGACACTTCGATAATAATCGGTTTATTCTCAGTAGGTGAAACTGTTTTAGATTCAGATGCTTCCGGTAGATCAACTTCAACACTTTGGCTGATAATTGGGGCAGTTGCCATAAAAATAAGTACTAAAACTAATAATACATCCAATAGCGGAACAATATTAATTTCAGACTTAGTTGTATAACGTGAACGTCTACTCATAATTATTTCCTAACTGCCACTGCTTGGCGTTGCAAAATTGCTGAAAACTCATCGATAAAGTTAAGATAATTTTGTTCCATTCGACTAACGCTAAGTGATAATCGATTATAAGCTAAAACAGCAGGAATTGCGGCAAATAAACCGATAGCGGTGGCAATTAGCGCCTCAGCAATACCTGGTGCAACCATTTGTAACGTTGCTTGTTTTACTGCACCAAGAGAGATAAACGCATGCATAATCCCCCAAACGGTACCAAATAAACCGATATATGGGCTGATAGAACCAACCGTTCCTAAGAAAGGAATATGTAACTCTAAATTATCCAATTCTCTGTTCATTGCTAAACGCATTGAACGTGATGCGCCATCTAAAGCGGCTTCCGGCATATTAGGATTAATTTGATATAAACGAGAAAACTCTTTAAAGCCTGAATAAAAGATATGTTCTGTACCACAAATATCTTCTTTGTTTAATTTTGCTCTGTCAAATAAAACATTTAGATCATCAGCAGACCAAAAGCTATTATCAAATTGCTCTACTTGTTTTTTAGCTTTGTTTAATATTTTACTTCGCTGAAAAATAATAGCCCAAGACATTACCGAGAACAGGAGCAACAGTAACATTACACATTGTACTAATAAACCTGCTTGTAAAAATAGATCAATAATATTAAGATTTTCCACTTATATAAACTCCAAAACTAATGACTTAGGAAGCGCACATGGCTTCATTTTTGTCATGTCGACACAAGCAATAACCACATCAGCGGTGCTGATAGCCTGCTTATTTTGATTAAAAATAGTCTGCTTAAAAATAATAGACGCCTTGCGAATTAGCTCAACTTTACTGCTGATAGTTAGCATGTCATCTAAACGAGCTGGAAAGTCGTAGCTAATATCCAACTTTTTAACCACAAAAGCAATACCTTCTTGTAATAACTTTTGCTGACTGATACCGATCGCTCTTAACATTTCTGTTCTGGCGCGTTCAAAAAAAGCGAGATATCGAGCATGATAAACTACGCCCCCCGCATCAGTATCTTCATAATAGACTCTTGCATTCCAGTCGAACTGTTTCATATTTAATATTTGAACCCGTAAAATTTAGCGCTCATTATATATGAATATAAAATTTGCTGCACTATGATATAAAAATAGTTAAATGAAAACAATTATCATTTATAACTTATTCTCATCTTACCTCAGTTAAAAATTAAAAAGGTGACAAAATGCCACCTTTCAACTGATTAATGAATGTTTATTTATCGTCAGCTTCTTTTTCATTACTATTGCGTTCAACCCACAGGCCGGTTACAACAGCAAGCATACAAGCAGCAATAAGACCTACAAACCATAATACATAATACATAATTGCTCCTTAATAAAGTGAATGCTTGTTATTTTCAATATGATTTTTATCAAGTCGTCCAAACATCTTGATATAACACCAAGTGGTATAGAGCAGAATTATTGGTAAAAATATTAAAACAACAACTAACATAATATTAAGTGTTAACTGACTTGATGAAGCATCCCAAATCGTTAAACTAGCATTTGGCATGATGCTCGATGGCATGATAAACGGAAACGTTGCAATACCATAAGTAAATAACACACAAGCGATAGTTAATGCTGATAATAAAAACACTAAACCATTTTTATTTAATCCGGAGCATAAAATCGTTAACAATGGTAAAACAATACCTAAAATAGGCACTATCCATAAGATCGGATAATTCATATAGTTGGTTAACCATGAACCATCGGTCGATACGGTTTTACTTAATGGATGAGAAGTGCCATTGTAATCAATCACACTGGTAATTTCATAACCATTGATACCAAATATTACCCATACTCCAGCTAGTATAAATGCCACTATCATAATAAGGCTGGCAATTTGTGTAGCTTTACGTGCTCTTAAATAGAGCTCACCGGATGTTTTCATTTGTAACCATGCACCACCATGAGCAACAAATAGCATTAAGCTGACAATACCGGTCAAGATAGCAAATGGATTAAGTAAACCGAAGAAATTGCCGTCATAAAATACTCGATAAGAGTTATCAAATCTAAACGGCACACCTTCTAATAAATTACCAAAAGCCACACCAAAAACTAATGCCGGTACAAAGCTACCAAGAAAAATAGCAATGTCCCACATGTTTCGCCACTTCGAATTTTCTAATTTACTGCGATAATCAAAACCAATTGGTCTGAAAAATAACGCACAAAGCACTAATATCATCGCAATATAAAAACCAGAAAACGAAGCCGCATATGCCATTGGCCAAGCGGCAAAAATGCCGGCACCAGCGGTGATCAACCACACTTGGTTACCGTCCCAATGGGGAGCAATAGCATTTATCATAATTCGGCGTTCAGTATCCGTTTTACCGATAAAAGGTAATAAGATACCCACGCCCATATCAAATCCATCTGTGATAACAAAACCGATTAAAACAACACTAATCAGCACCCACCAGATGACGCGTACAATTTCGTAATCAATCATTGTGTATACTCCTATGTCCTATTCTGTTACTGATTGTGTTTTTTCATAATGATAGTTACCCGTTCCTAAAGAGCTAGGCCCTAAACGAGCAAACTTAAACATTAAGAACATTTCAGCAACTAAAAATAGCGTGTAAAGTCCACAAATAAGTACCATAGTAAATAACACTTCACCCGGTGTTAAAGATGAATTTGCCACACCAGTTGGTAAAATATCTTGAATTGCCCATGGTTGACGACCGTATTCAGCCACAAACCAACCGCATTCACAAGCTAACCATGGTAATGGTAAAAATAGTACTAACATACGAGATAACCAACGTTTTTCGCCAATCTTGTTTTTATACGTTGTCCATAATGCCAGACCTGTTCCTAAAATCATCAGCAAGCCAAAGCCAACCATTCCTCTAAATGCCCAGAATAAAGGCCAAACGGTCGGAATTGAGTCTTCAGTAGCCGCTTTAATATGCGCTTCGGTTGCTTGCGGAATGGTTAAGTTATCACGATCGGTAAATCGCTTGACTAAGTAACCATAACCTAAGTCAGCTTTATAAGTTTCAAATGCTTTTAAAACCTCAGGATCTTGGCTACCTTGTTGGATTTTCTCCAGATTGGTATAAGCTAAAATACCATTACGAATTCTTGCTTCATTACTTGCTAAGATATCTTTTAAACCAATAACTTGCGTATCTACTGAACGCGTTGTCATTAAGCCCATTACATATGGGATCTCAATAGCAAATAAATTTTCTTTATTTTTTTGTGAAGGAAAAGCAATCACATTAAATGATGCTGGTGCGGGTTGAGTTTCCCATTCAGCTTCAATTGCAGCGAGTTTTGCTGGCTGAACGGTCGTCATTTCGTGACCGGCTTCATCGCCCATAACAGCAACAACAATTGAGGTGATAAAACCAAATGTGGCGGCCACAGCAAACGAACGCTTAGCAAATCCAACATCCCGTTTTTTCAATAAATAATAGGCGCTAATACTTAATACAAAAATAGCCCCTGTTAAGTAACCGGCGGCCACAGTATGAACGAATTTATATTGCGCAACTGAATTGGTAATGAGCTCATAAAAGTTCGCCATTTCCATACGAGAGTTGATCGGGTTGAAATCTGAACCGATTGGAAATTGCATCCAACCATTTGCAACCAAAATCCAAAGTGCAGATAAATTTGAGCCAAATGCCACACACCAAGTGACCATAAGATGTTTACCACGGCTTAATCTGTCCCAACCAAAAAAGAACAAACCAACCATAGTTGACTCTAGGAAAAATGCCATTAAACCTTCGATAGCTAATGGTGCGCCAAAAATATCCCCAACGTAGTGTGAATAATAAGACCAATTGGTACCAAACTGAAACTCCATGGTTAAACCGGTTGCCACACCAACAGCAAAGTTGATAGCAAAAAGTTTACCCCAGAATTTAGTCATATCTTTCCAGACTTGCTTACCACTAACAACGTAGACGGTTTCCATAATTGCAAGCATAAACGCTAGACCTAGCGTCAATGGTACAAAAATAAAATGATACATTGCTGTGAGTGCAAACTGAAGGCGTGATAGTTCTACGATATCTAACATAGGTGCTCCCTAATCCTTTAAATGCCCACAAAATTTATAACGTTATTTACGCTTATTGTACAACAATATTTAGAGAATAAAAATTGATAAATATCAAAAATTGATCATTTAATACGTTTTTTTACTGCTTCACCAATATCTGCTAGACTACTAACAACCGTGATACCTGCTGCTTGTAATGCTTTCGTTTTTTCTTCTGCCGTGCCTTTGTTACCCGATATAATAGCGCCTGCATGTCCCATACGTTTACCGGCAGGTGCCGATACGCCAGCAATGTATGCAACAACAGGTTTAGTAACATTGTGTTTGATATATTGCGCCGCTTCTTCTTCAGCGCTACCACCAATCTCGCCAATCATGACAATTGCTTGAGTTTTAGGGTCTTGTTCAAGTAATTTTAAAATAGAAATAAAATCACTTCCCGGGATTGGGTCTCCACCGATGCCAACGCAAACCGATTGCCCTAATCCAATATCTGTTGTTTGTTTAACTGCTTCATACGTTAACGTTCCGGAGCGAGAAACAATGCCAACTTTACCGGCTAAATGAATATGTCCCGGCATGATGCCAATTTTACACTCATCCGGAACAATAATGCCCGGGCAGTTTGGACCAATCATTGTGACATTTTTTTGAATGAGTTTTTCTTTTACCACTAGCATATCTAAAGTAGGAATGCCTTCGGTAATACAGACTATCAACTCAATACCGGCATCAATTGCTTCTAAAATAGAATCTTTACCAAATGCCGCAGGAACATAAATAACACTAGCAGTTGCGCCGGTCGCTAAAACGGCTTCTTTAACAGTATTAAACACTGGCAAACCTAAATGCGTCGTTCCACCTTTACCCGGTGTAACACCACCAACTAATTTTGTTCCATAAGCTAACGCTTGCTCTGAATGAAAAGTGCCTTGACTGCCGGTAAAACCCTGACAAATAACTTTGGTATCTTTATTGATTAAAATTGACATAATTATTGTTCTCCACTCTTCCTTTATTGTGCAACCGTCACGATTTTTTGTGCCGCATCGGTTAAGCTTTCTGCGGTAATAACATTTAATTTGCTATCAGCTAAAATCTCTCTGGCAAGCTGCGCATTATTACCCTCAAGCCGAACAACAACAGGAACAGTCAGACCAATTTCTTTAATTGCACTGATAATACCGTCAGCAATTAAATCACAACGAACAATACCACCAAAAATATTGACTAAAATAGCCTTCACATTTTGGTCAGATAAAATCAGTTTAAAGGCTTCAGCAACACGCTCTTTAGTGGTGCCGCCACCAACATCAAGAAAATTAGCCGGTGCACCGCCATACAGTTTGATCATGTCCATAGTCGCCATTGCCAAACCCGCACCGTTCACCATACAGCCAATATTGCCGTCAAGTGATACATAGCTAATGCCTTGCTTTGCCGCAATCGATTCACGTTCATCTTCTTGAGTCGTATCACGTAAAATGCTTAAATCGGGGTGTCTGTACATAGCATTATCATCTAAGACCACTTTAGCATCTAAACAGATTAACTGCTCACAACCAGTAATCACCAGCGGATTAACTTCGGCCAGTGAAACATCATTTTCTAAAAACAGGTTAGCAAAATTGACAAAAAGTTTAGCAAATTGGTTAATAAGTTTACCGCTTAAGCCCAATTTAAAAGCCAACTCACGACCTTGAAAAGCATTTGCGCCCGTAAGTGGATCGAGGGAGACTTTATGAATTAAATGAGGAGATTTTTCAGCAACACTTTCAATATCAACCCCGCCTTCAGTTGATGCCATAATCACAACTCGTTTGGTACTACGATCAATAACGGCACCTAAATAGAGTTCTTTCACAATTTCAGACGCTTTTTCAATTAAGATTTTATTTACCGGTTGCCCTTTTGCGGTTGTTTGATAAGTTACCAGATGCTGACCTAACCATTTTTCAGCAAAAATTTTGATTTGGTTAAAATCTTCGGTACATATTACGCCACCGGATTTACCTCTTCCCCCAGCATGAACCTGACATTTAGCCACCCAAGCACCTTTCTGCGTTTGTGATGACAATTCAGCTAATGTATCTTGAATTTCATCAATTGAGTTACAAACGTACCCTTCAGGTACAGGTAAATTGTATTGTTTAAAAAGATGTTTGGATTGATACTCATGCAAGTTCATAAATAAATTCCGCAACTTAGATTGATATAAAATTGTAATAATTCTAATCCAAGATGAATAAATTGTGTAGTAAATAATAACTCTTGTTTATTGTAATTGAGAATTATTGCTGATAAGAAGTGACAATGATATACTCAAAACATATTTTCATAGCGTAATAAAAGTAAAGGTAAAAATATGGCAAAAGTTGGTATTTTTTTTGGTAGTGATACTGGCAATACAGAAAAGGTAGCTCAGCGAATTCAAGAAATATTAGGTAGTGATAACGCAGATCTTTTCGATATTGCAAAAACCACTAAAGAACATATTGAAAAATACGATTATCTATTTTTTGGCATCCCGACTTGGTACTATGGTGAGTCACAAGCTGATTGGGATGATTTTTTTCCGAGTTTAGAACAAATTGATTTTAAGGGTAAAACTGTTGCTATCTTTGGTTGTGGTGATCAAGAAGATTACGCCGAATATTTCTGTGATGCAATGGGTACTATCCGTGATGTTATTGAACCGAAAGAAGCTAAAATTGTCGGTCACTGGCCTACTGAAGGCTACAGTTTTGAAGCGTCTAAAAGTCTTGTTGATGATAACCACTTTATTGGGTTAGCTATCGATGAAGATCGTCAACCAGAATTAACTCAAGACCGTATTAATAATTGGGTAAATCAAGTTAAAACTGAAATGAATATTTAATCTATTGCAATGATTTCTTTTATTTCCTGTACATATACTTATAATGTCTCCCTTTAATTAACAAAACTGGAATGTAATATGACAAATCATGATAATGATAATAATGCTGCGTTAAAAAGCGCAGGTTTAAAGGTTACGTTACCGCGATTAAAAATTTTAGAATTATTACGTGATCCTTCATGCCAACATATCACGGTTGAAGATCTTTATAAAAAGTTACTGGATATGGGTGAAGAAATCGGGCTTGCGACCGTTTACCGTGTATTAAATCAGTTTGATGATGCTGGGATCGTAACTCGCCATAACTTCGAAGGCGGAAGAGCAGTTTTTGAGCTTGCAACACAACAACATCATGATCATTTAATTTGTCTTGATTGTGGTGAAGTATTTGAATTTCGTGATGAGATTATCAATAAAAGACAAAAAGAGATAGCTGAACAATATGGTGTTAAATTAACTTTCCACAGTTTATATCTTTATGGTCACTGTCAATCTGGTAATTGTAAAGCACACCCTGAACTTCATCAAAAAAAATAAGCCTATTTTAATAGGCTTTTTATTTATATAAATATCGTGATTTCTCTGTTAGGTTAATTAACATAATGAAACAACTTCTCAATTTTATACCGCTAGTTATCTTTTTTATTTTTTTATCGATATATGATATTTTCGTCGGCGTTCAAGCTTTGATGATCGCCTCAACGGTAAGTTTTCTTACCATACTGATAATGTATAGAAAAATTGATAAAATTGAACTTATCTCTTATTTAATGGTTATGGTTTTTGGTGGTTTTACGCTCTTTACCCGAGAGCCAAATATCATTAAGTGGAAAGTGACAATCATCAACTTTTTATTCGCATCAGCACTACTAGTTAGCCAATATTTTTTCAAAAAAAATCTATTGCAAAAAATGTTAGGTAAAGAGTTACAACTCGATAACCATATTTGGAATAGACTAAATTTATTATGGATAAGCTTTTTTGTAGTTTTCGGTATCATAAGCTTAGTAGCAACTTACTATGCGACAGATTATGTCTTCTGGATTTTTAAAGTATTTGTCTTACCCGGCGCATCATTACTCTTATCCTTAATTTCAGGTATTTACATTTATAAAAATATGAATAAAAATGCAGATAGTGAGTAAAAGTTATTAGCAGGAGTACGTACAAATGAAACAAAACGCAACCAAACCTAATGGACAACTAGTTCTAAGAACCCTTGCAATGCCTGCTGATACAAACCCCCATGGTCATATTTTCGGGGGGTGGATAATGTCGCAAATGGATCTTGCTGGCGGTATTTTAGCCAAAGAGATAGCCAAAAGAAGAGTTGTTACAGTTAATGCTAGTAGTATCACTTTTCATAAACCCGCTATGGTTGGGGATGTGGTTTGCTGTTATGCTCGTTGCCTTAAAACGGGTAAAACGTCAATTACCATCGCAATTGAAGTTTGGATAAAAAAACTGACCGATTCTGATGATGCAACGCAGCGATTTTGTATTACTGATGCAACATTCACTTATGTGTCAGTAGATAAACACAACAACCCAAAACCATTGCCTGAAATATTTCAGCATTATGACTGTAACAAAGATCCGATTAGCAAATTAAACTTGAGTCACAGTTAACAACTATGCAATTTACTTCATTTCATGCATTAATTAGCACAATGATCTTACTTGGTTATTGGTTGATAATTGTTGCGACAACATTACGTATCGTCTTTAAACGTAGACCGACGACGTATGTCGTTGCATGGATGTTAGTTATCTATATCTTACCTATTCTGGGCGTCATTCTCTATTTTGCGCTCGGTGAAGCGCATCTAGGGCAGCAACGGGTCAAACGAGCGCAAAAAATGCGCCCAACCATTGCTAACTTTATTAATAAGATTAGTGAATTGCAAGGCATTTTCACTGGCAATGTCAGTCAAGTCAGTAAACCAATTTTTCAACTTTGCAAACATCAAACCGGACTTGAAGGAATTAATGGCAATCATATAGAACTATTGAGCGATACCGATGCCATTTTTGATCGCCTTATCGAAGATATTAATCAAGCCACCTCTAATATTGAAATGGTCTTTTATATCTGGAATGAAGGTGGAAGAGCCGATGATGTTGAAGCGGCATTAATTCAAGCAACCAAACGTGGGGTAGTATGCCGTTTGATGCTCGATTCAGCCGGTAGCCGACACTTTATTAGGACGGATGCCAGCAAAAGGATGCGTGAAGCTGGCATTATTATTGTTGAAGCTCTGAAAGTAAACCTACTAAGATTCATGTTCAGACGACTTGATTTACGTCAACACCGAAAAGTCGCCATCATTGATAATTACATCTCTTATACCGGCAGTATGAATATTGTCGATCCAAGATTTTTCAAACAAAATAAGCATGTTGGGGAATGGGTTGATGTTATGGTAAGAATGCGAGGACCTGTCACAACCTTAATGGGCGCTATTTATGCCAGTGATTGGGAACTTGAAACCGGCGATTACCTTGCTTTACCAAAAATTACCGATTTTGCCGAACCACCGGAAGAGAAAAAACACATTATGCAGCTTATTGCTTCAGGTCCGGGTTATATGGAAAATATGATCCACCAAGTACTACTTACCGCTATCTATTCTGCACAAGAACAGATAATTTTCACAACGCCTTACTTAGTCCCGAGTGATGATATCTTGCATGCAGTATGTACTGCTGCGCAGCGTGGCGTGGAAGTGATTATTATCATTCCGAAGAAAAATGATTCACTAATGGTAAAATGGGCAAGCCGTGCTTTCTTTTCTGAATTATTAGACGGCGGTGTTAAACTTTATCAATTCAATGATAATTTGCTACACACGAAAAGCGTTTTAATCGACAACCAATTGAGTTTAGTCGGTACCGTAAACTTAGATATGCGGAGTTTATGGCTTAACTTTGAAATTACAACGGTTATTGACGATGCTGAATTTGCTAAGTCCTTATCGTTGCTATTACAGCAATATTTATCTCAATCAGAAGAAGTTAATGTTGAAGAATGGAAAAAACGCCCATTCTGGCAACATGTGTTTGAACGGCTATTTTACTTCTTCGCCCCGTTGCTATAAAACAACGCAATCAAAATCACTTATTATCTAAAATCGGTAAAAGATGATATGTCATCGATAACAGCTAGAGTTAATAGCCGTTTTGTGACAAATCGGGGGCAAATGGGTTATTGGCTAATCGATGAACTTCGGTTGTGAGACTACCGTCAAGGTGTAACGTTATTTCTCGCCAGCCAGGCGCATCGTCATTCGATAATTGAAAATCATAACAAGCCGGTTTAAATTGAAAACAGGTCGACGGCGTTGAAAACGCTAAACAATGGTGCCAACGATGATCTTGCTGTTGATGAATATGTCCCCAACCTACAGCCTTTATCTGAGTATGGCTCTGAATAATTTTCTCCAGCGCTTCACTATTTTTTAAAGTATGTTGATCGAGCCAATGACAACCGGACTGAATCGGATGATGATGCAAAAAGACTAAGGCATGTCTGTCAGCGTGCTGCAACAAAGCATGTTGTAAAAATGTCAGTTCTGACTCAGGTAAAAAACCATGAGCATGACCCACAACTTGACTATTTAATAAAACGATAAGCCACTTGTCGCCAAACAAAACAATTTTGTTATCGGCAAGCTGATAATGGGCAAACACATCTTGCATAAAAGTATAATTATCGTGATTTCCGGCTAACCAAACACATGGAGTATTAAACTTAATTATTTGCTCAGCAAAACGAGCGTAAGCTTTTTGGGAGCCATCTTGTACAAAATCACCAGTAGCCACAATCAAATCAAACTTTTTCTTACTTTTTTTAATTTCGTCGATGACCGATAAAAAACTTTTGTTTGAGTTTATGCCAAGTAGGCAACCTTCCTCATCCGAAAAAAGATGAGTATCGGTAATATGCAAAATTTTTCCGTAATTTTTTCTACTTACTTGAAGCTTCAAATGTGACTCCAAAATTTACCTCAATAATTTATAAGTCTATAATTATGCTCAATAATGTTGGCAGATGAAATATCATTGTAACTATTGCTGCAATTTTTATTTTAAATCATAGCGTTATATTAAATTGTAAAGTAGATCACATTTTTATGAAAGAAATAAAATAGTAATGTTCGTGAAAATAAACTATTTCCATTCATTCTTTAACTTTATATGATTTAATTGTAACCACTGAAGTGCAATAATCGATGCGGCATTATTAATTATACCCTTCTCCACCCAATCATACGCTTGTTCACGGCTAACCACATGAACCTTAATATCTTCGTTCTCGTCCGCTAGTCCATGCACGCCTTTTGCGGTCGATGCATCAACTTCACCGACTAGAATATGCAGTTGCTCGGTTAATCCGCCCGGTGAAGCTAAATAACTGATAATGGGTTTACATCGACCGATACTTATTCCGGCTTCTTCCATAGCTTCACGCCGTGCGACTTGTTCAAAAGTCTCATTTTCGTGATCCATCATACCTGCAATCAACTCAAGTATCCAAGGGCTATCTTGCGTTTCAATGGCTGCAATTCGAATCTGTTCAATAAGTACAACTTCATCACGTTTTGCATCAAAAGCCAATAATACCACCGCATGCCCACGCTCTAGAATTTCACGGGTTACCTCTTGGCTAATTGAACCGTCAAATTTTCGATATTTAAAACGATATTCAAGTAACGAAAAAAAACCTTTATACAACACTTTTTTGGTTAAATTAAAGACATCTTTTTTACCAAACTCTACTGGCGTGTTTTTAAATTTCATATCAAATCCCAATTTTAAGCTAAATTTTAATAAAAAGTGCGAATAACAAACTTGAATACTTACTATATGCTAATTATCTGTTAAAATTATGCAATTGAAAATAATATTATATTTTAATGCTTTTAAAGAGAAGATTGATGAAAAAAACTTTAACCTTTTTAATCGGCTTAGCATTAAGCCAATCTGTCTTTGCTGAAAATTTAATTCAAGTTTATGAACAAGCAAAACAAACCAATCCGGATCTACGGAGCTCTCTTGCTGAAAGAGATAAAGCATATTCAGCAATTTCTGGCTCTCGCGCAAGTTTATTACCACAAATTGGTTTAAATGCTTCTTACGGTGTGACCCATGGTCGCAGAGATACTAGCGGTGTAAAACAAAAAAGTGGTAACTTATACCAAGTTTCACTATCACAAAGTATTTTTAATTTCTCCAATTGGAAAGCTTTAGATATTACTAAAAAACAAGCGACTATTGCTGATATTGCTTATCAATATCAAGGTCAAACCTTAATTTTAAATACATCGGTTGCTTATTTTAATGTGCTTAAATCACTTGATGCACTAAGTTTTATTGAAGCGCAGAAAAAGGCTATTGGTCGTCAATTAGAACAAACTCGTCAACAAGTTAACGCGGGTATAAAAGCGCCTGTTGATATTGAAAATGCAAAAGCTAACTATGACTCAACTGTCGCTCAAGAAGTTAGCGCTTTAAATGATCTAAATAATGCTATCGAAAATCTTCGTCAGGTCAGTGGACGTTTTTACTCTAATTTAGCTAGCATTGATACTAAAAATTTCAAAACTGAAATGCCAGCTCAAGTAAACCTTTTAGTAAAACAATCTGAGCAATCAAATCTCAATTTGTTAACAATGAAATTAAACCAAGAAATCGCCCGTGATCAGATTAAACTATCACAAGCCGGACATTTACCAACTGCAAGTTTAGATGCTTCAACCAATCTTAATAAAACCGATAGATATGGTAATAATTATGCGGCAAACGGCGGTCATGGCAAAACTTATTCAGGTAGTAATTATGTTGGGGTAAGTGTTAACCTCCCTATCTTCTCCGGTGGTGCGACTCAATCTAAAGTCAATCAGGCACAACATAACTATGTCAGCTTTAGCGAAAAATTAGAGAGCACTAATCGCAGCGTGAATAATCAAGTTCGTTCATCGTACAATAATATTTCATCATCAATCAGCGCAATCAAAGCTTATCAACAAGCAGTTGTATCAGCTCAAACTTCGTTAGAAGCAACAACTACAGGCTATGATGTAGGTATGCGAACTGTTGTGGACGTATTAAATGCCACCACTCAGCTTTACAGCTCTAAACGCAATTTATCGGATGCTAAATATAACTACTTAATCAGTTTATTACAGTTAAAATACGCTGTTGGTACCTTAACGGCTGATGATTTAGTTTACCTTAACAATATGTTAGGTAAAGAAGTGAGCACATTAGCCACAATAAAATAATAGATGATATAACGATATCCAAATAAATAAGGCGATTTTATTATCGCCTTATTTATTTAAAAATAGCCCACCCTGTCATTTCTCAGTTACATCACCAATAAACTTTGATTTTCACATCGTTATCAAATTAAGACATCGCATTAACCACAAATTCAATAAACATCTTCATCTTAGGTAACCGCTGCCTATCGGCAGTATAAAGCATATGCACCGGTCTAGCCGGTGGTAAAAAGTTTTGTAATATCGGTAATAGCTTATTTTGTTTGATAGACTCCGCTAACATCGATTGCGGTAACATTGTTATCCCTACCCCTTCAACAGCCGCAACCGCTAAAGCAGCAGTATCATTGGTTTGTAAGGAGCCGGATATCGAGATATTAATAACCTTGCCATTTACCGTAAATGGCCAAACATAATCGTTTTTACTTCGATTAACATACTGATAGATCAAACACTGGTGATGTTTTATCTCTTCCGGTACCGCAGGAATACCATTTTGCGCCAAATAAGCGGGGGAAGCGGCAAAAATAAGTTGATAGTCATTGAGTTTTCGCCCTATCAAACCAGAGTCATTTAACTGTCCAATACGAAACACCATATCAAAATCTTCTTTTACCATATCAACGTAACGATCATTTAATTGAAGATCGATATTAATTTTAGGATAGCGTTTCATAAAACGGCTAATTACCGGAATCAAATTATAGTGTCCAAAGCTAACCGGAGCACTTATCCTTAATCGCCCGTTTGGTTCGTCAATAAACTGTTGGGCTAATATTTTAGTCTCATTTATTTCAGATAGAATTAACAAGCAGCGTTGGTAATACTGTTTGCCAAACTCAGTAAGATGTTGTGAACGTGTTGTTCGATTAAGAAGTTTTAAGCCTAAATGCTTCTCTAAAAAAGCGATATATTTGGTCACCATTTGTGGAGAGGTATTTAACGAAACCGACGTAGCCACAAAAGATCCGGTCTTCACAGCCAAGACAAATGCTTCCATACATTTTAGCAGATCCAAATTATCAACCCTCAGTTGTTAATCAATTAATTTTTATACCATTTATTATCCTTTATTTTATAAAGATAATAAAACGAATTTATTAAGAGTAAGGAAATAGTCATATGAAAAAGATAGGGATTATCGGCGCAGGATTTATTGGTCAAGCTTGTGCTAAATTATTTTTACAAGCTGGATATCAAGTGATGATAAGCAATTCAAGGGATAAAAAAACACTCTATAGTGTGGCAAGCCAATTAGGTTGCCAAATCGGCAATCAGCAAGAAGCTATCGCTTTTAGTGATATGATATTAGTCGCTATTCCACTGGCTAATTACCAACAGTTACCAGTAGACCTATTAGGTGGCAAAATAATTATCGACGCAATGAATTACTACCCGGATAGGGACGGAAATTTTCAGCAATTAGACAATCATCAAATCACCACCAGTGAACTTATCGCACAGCACCTTAATCAATCTAAAATAGTAAAAGCGTTTAATGCTATTTTAGCCAAAGATATCGTAAAAGATGCCAAACCGCATGATAAAGCTAATCGACGAGCGCTTCCGGTCGCAGGTAATGACCTGGCAAGCAAACAGCAAATTTTCAACTTACTAAAGCACATTGGATATGATTATGTTGATGTTGGCAATTTAGCTCAAAGCTGGCGATTTGAGCGAGCTAAGCCCGCTTATTGCGTCTATCTGAATCGAAGCCAGTTAATTGACGCATTAACCAACACATCAATAGACCAACAATTACCTCATAACTCATGGAAAAACTAACCTAACAATCATCATGTAAAAAAATAAAAGGAGCTAAAATGGATAATCATGATAAAAAATACACAGCGATAACCGGCGCCAGCTCAGGTATTGGTTATGCAACCGCAATTGAATTTGCTAAGCGCAATAAAAACCTTATCTTAATTGCCAGAAGAGAAGCGCAATTGCAATCATTAAAACAAAAAATTGCCGAATTAAATCCTAATCTTGATATTGTTATCAAAGTGTGTGATTTATCCCAAGCAGCAGGTGTATATACGCTTTTTGCCGAGCTTGAGAGCTATAATATAGAAACATGGATAAACAATGCCGGTTTTGGTCATTACGGTAGTGTACAGGATCAGGATTTAACCAAAATACAAACCATGCTCCATGTAAATATTAAAGCATTAACCATTTTATCCACGCTTTATGTTCAGAAATATCAAAACCAATCTGGCGCACAACTTATAAATATTTCTTCAAGAGGTGGATATACCATTGTGCCTAATGCGGTAACCTATTGCGCAACTAAATTTTATGTAAGCGCTTTTACCGAAGGATTAGCACAGGAATTAAAACAAGCTAATGCAAAATTAACCGCAAAAGTATTGGCACCCGCGGCAACGCAAACGGAGTTTGGACAAAAAGCTAATAATGTCACTGAATATGACTATGATAAAAGTTTCAACCAATACCATAGCGCAACTCAAATGGCCGAATTTTTAATTGCACTATATGAAAGTGACAAAATCATAGGTGAAATAAGCACTAAAGATTTTTCGTTTACACTAAAAGATAACATTTTGCCTTATTCCGGTAATCCGGCAGAAAACCAAAAGAGGTGAATGGATAACATTTTATATCACTCTATAATCGTTGAGGTTTTTCGCTCAAAAGCAATCCACTAAAGCACAAGTAAGCAAAGATAAAGCATTAGCAATAACGCTCAGCTTTCTTGAAACTGATGCTCCGGATTGACTAAAAAACGATAAGAATAATTGGATAGATACCCATGATGAAGAGATTATCGTTGAGGGAAAAAAGTGAGTTTAACCGGTGTGAAAGTAAAATGCCGTGATCTAAACACCGTTCTTTACTTCTGGACAATTATTGCCCCCGATGAGACGATCATGGTGTTTGAATGAGATGTTGAACGGGGCTTTATTCGTGCTGGACGTCAAACGCAAAAGTGGTTGCATGATAGCGGGTTAAGTCAACATCTCTAATGAAACTGACCAAATTAGCTAAACACGAAAGCCAGTTTTATATTCAAATATCATCTTAAATACATCTTAACAAGTGTTTAACTTGTTAAGATATCAATAATTTAGAGGAAAACCGATTACGAAATTCGCATGCCCGGTTTTGCCCCGCTATCTGGCGATAATAGGTAAACACCTTCACTATCATCTTTACCGCTTGCACAAAGTACCATACCTTCTGAAATACCAAAGCGCATTTTACGAGGCGCTAAGTTAGCGATCATAATAGTTAATTTACCCACTAAAACTGCAGGATCAGGATAGAACTGTTTGATACCGGAAAATACGTTGCGAGTCTCATCACCAATATCCAGTGTTAACTGCAATAACTTGTCCGATCCTTCAACCACCGTTGCATTTTTGATTAACGCAACTCGCATATCAACTTTGGCAAAGTCATCAAAATTGATAGTGTCAGCAATTGGCTCTGCAACTTTTTCTTTGGCAGGGGTTGTTAAAGCGGCTTGTTGTTTAGTTTCTTCAATCATAGCAGTAATTTTATCCATATCAATACGGTTAAACAGGGCTTTAAATTGGTTAATCGTGTGCCCGGTTAATGGTTTATCAATCGTGTCCCAGGTTAATTGGCTGTTTAAAAACGCCTCACTGCGCTGCGCTAATGACGGCACGACAGGTTTTAAATAGGTCATTAAAATGCGGAAAAGATGAATGCCCATAGAACAAATATCTTGTAACGCCTGATCTTGCCCCTCTTGTTTAGCCACAACCCATGGCGCTTTTTCATCGATATAGCGATTCGCTTCATCAGCCAACGCCATAATTTCACGAATCGCTTTACCCGATTCACGTTGTTCAAAATAATCAGCAATTATTTTTGATTTTTCAACAAATAAAGCATAAAGTTCCGGCTCTGCAAGATTGTCGGATAATTTACCGCCAAAACGTTTACTGATAAAACCAGCCGAACGGGAAGCAATATTCACTACTTTATTAACTAAATCACTATTCACCCGTTGAACAAAATCTTCTAAATTTAAATCGATATCATCGATATGTGGCGAGAGTTTTGCTGCATAATAGTAACGCAAACAATCCGGATCTAAATGTTTCAAATAGGTACTTGCTTGAATAAAGGTGCCACGTGATTTTGACATCTTCGCCCCGTCGACAGTGACATAACCATGGACAAAAATATTAGAAGGTTTACGATGTTCGCTACCGTCTAACATTGCCGGCCAAAACAGGCTATGGAAGTAGACAATATCTTTACCAATAAAATGGTAAAGTTCAGTGGTTGAATCTTTATTCCAAAACTGATCAAAAATCGGTTTATTGTGTTTATTACAGTAATTAAGGAAAGACCCCATATAACCGATTGGCGCATCTAACCAAACATAAAAATATTTGCCCGGTGCATCGGGAATTTCAAAACCAAAATATGGCGCATCACGGCTAATATCCCATGGTTGTAAGCCTGCTTCGAACCACTCCTGCATTTTATTGGCTACTTGATCTTGCAATGTTCCTGATCGGATCCACGCTTGTAACATATCGGAAAACGCAGGCAAGTCAAAAAAGAAGTGCTCTGAATCTTTCATGATCGGCGTTGCACCCGATACCACCGATTGCGGATTAATTAAATCAATCGGATTATAAGTTGCACCACAAACTTCACAGTTATCGCCATATTGGTCTGGTGATTTGCAACGAGGGCAAGTCCCTTTAACAAAACGATCCGGTAAAAACATCTTTTTTTCGGGATCGAATAGCTGTGATATCACTTTGGTTTTAATATAGCCATTAGCCTTTAATCGTTTGTAGATCTTTTCAGATATTTCACGATTTTCGGGGCTATGGGTTGAGTGGTAATTATCATAACTAATATTGAAACCGGCAAAATCACGTTGATGCTCAATTTTAACTTCATCTATCATCTGTTCCGGGGTGATGCCTAATTGCTGCGCTTTGAGCATAATTGGCGTACCATGAGCATCATCAGCGCAAATAAAATAGATCTCATTGCCACGCATACGTTGATAGCGTACCCATACATCTGCTTGAATATGTTCGAGCATATGACCTAAGTGAATTGCACCATTTGCATAAGGAAGCGCACAAGTTACCAATATTTTGCGTTGAGTTGTCATATCGAATTAATACCTTTTATTACATAATGGCGGAAATAGTACATCAATCGTGGGATTATCGCCAGATTTATGCCATAATTTGATAAAAATTCTTTATAGACTTTGAGCGATATTGTGCACAGAATCGTTATCATTTTATCAGAGAGAAGAATCACTCTGACCAATAACAACCTAACACAATATCGATAATCATATCTATTTGATGCACTATGAGTATAAAACTCGTTAATAAAAGTTAAGGCTAATAACCATGGAAGCAAAAAAAATTCTAGAGAATTTTACTCATCCTACTTTATCCAAAAATTTGATTGAATTTGGCGCTGTAAAACGTTGTGAAATTGATAATCAGGTTTTATCGATTCATTTAACTTTACCGTTTGCCTGGCAAACGGCTTTTGATGCACTAAAACACCAAACAACGCCAATGCTCCTTAAACTTGACGGCGTTAACGAGGTTAAATGGCAAATTGACTATAATATCGCCACCTTAAAACGGGCAAATAACCAACATGCGATCAAAAATATTAAAAACATCATTGCCATTAGTTCCGGTAAAGGCGGCGTGGGTAAATCTTCAACCGCAATTAATCTAGCACTGGCTTTACAAACACAAGGAGCAAAAGTGGGGATTTTAGATGCTGATATTTATGGTCCTTCTATCCCGACCATGTTAGGCACTCAAAACGCACAGCCCTTGACGCCGGATAATAAGCATATGTCGCCAATTATGGCACATGGGCTTGCCAGCAACTCGATCGGCTATCTGGTTGAAGCCGACGGCGCTATGGTTTGGCGAGGACCTATGGCTAGTAAAGCGCTGTTGCAAATACTACAAGATACCCTTTGGCCGGAACTTGATTATTTAGTGATTGATATGCCACCGGGAACCGGCGATATTCAACTAACGCTGGCGCAAAGTATCCCGGTAACCGCCGCGGTGATTGTCACCACCCCACAAGATATCGCCTTAATTGATGCTAAAAAAGGGATCGCTATGTTTAATAAAGTCAATGTGCCAACACTGGGGATTGTTGAAAATATGAGTTACCACATCTGCGAGAACTGCGGGCATCACGAAGCTATTTTTGGTGAAGGGGGAGCTAATCAGTTAGCGCAGCAATATCACACTAAATTGTTAGGGCAAATACCACTGCATAAAATGCTACGTCAGGATCTCGATACCGGTCAACCAACGGTTATCAGTCATCCCGACAGCGAATTTAGCCAGCTTTACCAACAAATAGCCGGGCAGATTGCCAGCGAACTCTATTGGCAAAGCGAGGTGATTTTACCCGATATTTCATTTAAAACGTTATAATAAGCAACATCAATATTGGCTGTTATAAACAGCCAATATGGTTAAATAATAATTCACGCATTTACGCTAATAACAGCAATACAAATTACATTTTTATCGGCAATAACAAGCTATTTTAACTGACTAAATTCAACTTTAGCTTTGGCTAATTGCGCCGTAAATTGAGCATTAGTATGTAATTTGGCAACCACCGCAGCAGCCATGACTTTTGCTGCATCAACATCACTTTGCCAATGATAACCACAAATTACCCGACTTTCGCCAATATCATAACCTCGTTTTAAGATCTCATTTTGTCGTTCGGGGTTGATTTCTGCCAAAACCAGTGCGATCGCAAAGCCGATTGTGGTGTGACCGGAAGGATAAGAACCATTGGTGGATAACTCTTTTTCATCTTCTGGTCGGCAAGTTGATTCATTGAAAAAAGAAAATGGTCTAACTCGATTATAGTATTTTTTAGCTGAACGGGTTGCCAGATCGCCGGCATCTTCTTTCATGGTTGTGATAAGTTTATAAATTTCTGGTGTGCTGGTTGCTGAAATATCATGACCAAACGACGGTGAAAATTGCTTAGTGACATTATCCTTACTTGAATCAGCATCCAAATAAGCTTGATGTCCCCGTTCGGTTGAACGCATCGATTTACCCCAATCATACATTGCTTTGTCTCGCAAAAAATCGACGCTGGTAAAGTCGGGCGGTGCCGGTAATAGTTGTAAACTATTCGGCGCTTCGCTCTCTTTAAGGTAAAAACTTGTCGGATCAGTTGTCACATCTAGCACATCACTGGCATAAGCTTGAGCACAAAATAGACTACAAATAATAATACGCTTAATAAAATGTATAGGCATAATAACCTCCTTAAGAAAAGTAAATGAGTGAGCGCTTATTGGGTTTACGGCACTAAAACCGATAGCGTGAAAAATTTTCTAAGGAATCGTGGTGTTATTATAGGTTTATCTAGATCAATTTTTCATTTTTGCTGCAATAATACAATGATAATCATAAAGGATATAGCGCAATAAACAAACAATATATTGATTTAGCTGTGACTAGCGTCACATTAAAATTAAAGAATAAAGATTCACAATAAGATTTAAAAATAAGGTTTATAAATATAGCTTATCACAGAAAATATTCACAATTTGATTAATCGGTAAAATCATTGACATCACGGCCCATTGTGCATTGCAGTATAATAAAACTCAGTCTATAGTAAAAAAACCTATTAACCGTAGCACAAGATTTATTTTACCTTAACTATTGCTAGCGATATTTGGGAGGGGCATATGCAAAAAATTACCAACCAAGTCACCATGCGAGGCGTACCGGTTACACTATTGGGCACGCATATTAAAGTGGGTGATAAGGCGCCAGATTTTACTGTTCAAGATTCAGCCATGAAGCCGGTTAAATTATCCGATTTTAAAGGTAAAGTGAGAATAGTTAATTCCGTTCCCTCAATCGATACCTCGGTCTGTAGTGCCCAAGTTCATCGATTTAATACCCAAGCGGCGAAATTAAAAGATGTGGTGATATTTTCAGTCAGTGTCGATCTGCCTTTTGCGCTTAATCGCTACTGTGCAGCAGAAGGTATTGATGCAGTTAAAGTAACGTCAGACCATAAAGACCTCGATTTCGGTTTAAAATATGGGGTGGTGATAGAACAGTTGCGCTTACTTACGCGCGCCGTTTTTGTGGTGGATAAAAATGATAACATTGTTTATGTCCAATACGTTAAAGAGACATCCGAAGAGCCTGATTATGATAAAGTGTTAGCGGTGATAAACACCTTAAAATAAATCAGTCAAATCAATGCCGACTTTGCTGTTTAAGTTGGCATTTTAACTCTCGCTTGTAGTGGCAAACCATTTAACAACCCGAAATATTCAGTTATAATTATTCAATCATTTATCCCCACTTAATATAAATCATGAATACTGCCAATAAACGTTCCCGGATCTGGTCATCGATTCTTTGTCTGGCTTTTGCCGGATTTATTTTTAATACGACCGAATTTGTGCCAGTTGGATTACTTCCCAACATTGCCGAGAGCTTTTCAATGGATGTGGCACACACCGGATTGCTATTAACTATCTACGCCTGGGCGGTTTCGTTATTGTCACTTCCATTAACGGTTTTAACATCGAAAATGGAACGGCGAAAATTACTGATTTTTCTGTTCTGTTTATTTATTTCCAGCCATATTTTAGCTGGCTTTGCGTGGGATTTTTACAGTTTGATGACCGCCCGCATTGGTATTGCTTGTGCTCACGCCGTGTTTTGGGCCATTACCACGCCATTAGCGGTACGATTAGCCCCCAACGGTAAACGAGCGAAAGCCATGGGCTTTATTGTTGTCGGCACGTCAATGGCGACAGTCTTAGGCATTCCAATTGGCACCATGATAGGACAATTAGTTGGCTGGCGAATCACCTTTTTATGTATTGCGGTACTGGCGTTTTGTATTATGGTTTTACTGCTCTATTTACTACCGAGCGTGCCAAGCATGAACACCATTTCCCTTAAAGATATTCCAAAGGTGTTAAAGCGCCCGGTTTTAATTAATATCTATCTGTTAACGGCGATTATTATCACGGGTCATTTCACCGCCTACACCTATATCACCCCTTTTATGCTTAAAGTGGGCGGTTTTAGCCAACATATGGTGGTTATCTTATTGCTGGCTGTCGGCTTTTCGGGCATGATTGGTAGTGTTATCTTTGCCAAATATGCTGAAAAACACCCGACTGCCATTTTAGTCATCCCAATGATACTTTTAATGCTGTGCTTATTATCGCTTTATGTTTGTGCGCTAAGCTTTTATACCGCAATTATTCAAGGCATGGTGTGGGGACTGGCGATCACGATTATTGGTATGGTGATGCAAAGCAAAGTGATTGATGTTGCGCCGGATGCGGCAGATATTGCCACATCGGTCTATTCAGGGATCTATAATATCGGTATAGGAGGCGGCGCCTTTGTGGGTAGTCAAGTTTTAGTGGTATTATCAACTCACTATATTGGCTTTATTGGCGCAATCTTTGTTGTCATCGCCCTACTGCTGTTTTTCGTTTTGACCAGAAAATCCTGGATAAAGCCATTATAAGCGCTGCTTAGCAAGCGCTTATTTGCTTAACGATTCAAGTTGCTCCCAACGTTCGAATACCGCTTCTAATTCGGCTTCCTTGTCAGTTAACGCTTGTAAAATGGGTCCGGTTACTTCATGCGGTTGATTAAAAAAGTCACTTTGGCCAATTTGCGTTTGCAACTGATCAATCGCCGTTTCAAGCGCTTCGATCTTTTCCGGTAATTGCGCCAGCTCTCGTTGCTCATTATAACTAAGCTTCACTTTCTTTTTCGCAACCGATTCGCTGGCCGATGCCCCGCCGTTGGATGCCGTTTTTTTAGCAGCATCACTATTATTTGCCGGTGTTGGTGCTGGAGCATTAACCGGTTTTGCCTGTTGCTGTTGTTGCAAAGCATCGCTATAACCGCCAGCATAAATACCAATTTTGCCGTTATCTTCAAAAAACCAACATTGGGTAACGACGTTATCGACAAATTGCCGATCGTGACTAACCAGCAATACCGTACCTTGATAATCATTAACCAGCTCTTCTAACAGTTCTAGCGTTTCAATATCAAGATCATTGGTTGGCTCATCGAGCACTAATAAATTACTTGGCTTTAAAAATAGTTTAGCTAATAAAAGACGATTTCGCTCACCACCGGAGAGCGCTCTTACCGGCGTTCTTGCCCGTTTAGGCGGAAATAGAAAGTCTTGCAAATAACCCAGTACATGCCGAGACCTGCCATTGACCATGACTTCTTGCTTACCTTCCGCCAAATTATCCATGACTGTTTTTTCCGGATCAAGCTCTAAACGGTATTGATCAAAATAGGCAACTTCCAATTTGGTACCACAGTGAACAGTGCCCGAAGTTGGCGTTAAATTGCCTAGCATCAATTTTAATAACGTGGTTTTACCAATTCCGTTCGGCCCAATTAAAGCGATTTTATCACCCCGTAACACTTGTACGGAAAATTGATTAACCAGTAATTTATCTTCAATTTGATATGTCACATTATCGAGTTCAAAGACAATTTTTCCTGAACGTAGCGCCTCTTCAATTTGCATTTTAGCGCTTCCCATGACTTGACGACGCTGTGAATACTCTTGCCTCATCGCTTTTAGTGCTCGAACTCGCCCTTCATTTCGTGTTCGGCGGGCTTTAATGCCTTGACGGATCCAAACTTCTTCTTGTGCTAATTTTTTATCAAATTCAGCGTTTTGTAGCTCTTCGACCCGTAATGCTTCTTCTTTACCAAGCAAATAACTATCATAATCACCACCCCACGAAGCGACTTTGCCTCGATCGAGATCGATAATCCGTGTCGCCATTTGACGAATGAACGAACGGTCATGCGAAATAAATACAATACTTCCGTTAAAGCTTTTTAAAAACTCTTCTAACCATTTAATCGTCTGGATATCCAAATGGTTGGTCGGTTCATCAAGTAATAGCACTGTAGGTTGGCAAACGAGCGCTTTCGCTAAAGCCGCTTTACGTAACCAGCCGCCTGACAGCGATGATAATAAATCATCGCCGTTTAAAGAAAGGGATGAAATGACATTTCGCACTCGATTATCGAGTTGCCAACCATTTTGCTGATCAAGCTGTTCTTGCATTTTAGCCAATTTGGCTAAGTTACTTTCACTCGGATCACGCTCAACTTGATGTGATAGCTCATAATAATCTTTTAATAACTGAGCTTGCTGTTGTAAACCTTCTGCAACAAAATCAAACACAGTGCCTTTAATATCTCGAGGTGGATCTTGTTGCAGGCGAGAAACGACAACATTATTTTCATAAATAATTTGCCCTTCGTCTAAAGGCACTTCTTTATTTAAAACTTTCAATAAGGTCGATTTACCGGCACCATTACGCCCAACAAGACAGACTCGCTCATTAGCTTCAATCGACATATCGATATGGTCAAGCAGTGGGGCATCACTAAATGATAGATAAGCGTTAGTAAGATTAATTAATGACATATTTGTGGTTTTTATTTGGATATTCAATCATAAGGCGTTATTCTATCACAAAGTTGTCGTAAGCAACTAAGATCAATTATCAAAGATACACTTTAAGTCCTCACAGGAGTGAGAATCCATTTTCTCTTCTTTTTAATAAAAAACATATACAGCTATATTGATTAATCTTTGAAAATATTAATAATATTTGGGTATGGAGGTTATTATGAGTCATATGTGGACATTTCAACGTGTCGGCGGATTAGATCAAGTTGTATTTAAAAATGCCGACGATATTATCAATTTACCTAATTTAGATCCCAAATTATGGGTAGCATTAAGTTGCCCAACAACCGGACTGGATTTTGATGAAAGAACGTTGGCACTATTGGATAGTGATAAGGACGGTCGGATCCGAATTCCCGATATATTAGATGCGATAAGTTGGACACAACAACGCATCGTCTCATTTAAAAGTATTTTAGCATCATCGCAAACCTTACCGATATCGCAAATCGATACATCGAGCGAACAAGGTAAAAAGCTATCGGTTACCGCACACAGTATTTTAGCCAGCTTAGGCAAAAGCCAATCTGACTATTTAACGCAAGAAGATGTGCAACAATCGATCAAGATCAATGCTGGTAAACTGTATAATGGTGATTTAATTTTCCCCCCTTCTGCCGAGTTGTCATCAGAGATGCAAACGTTTATCCAAACAGCGATAAACACCACCGGTGCCAAAAAAGATATGAGCGGGCAAGACGGCATTGATTTGGACATCGCTAAAACGTTTGTTGAAAATTTAAAAACGTGGCAAAAGTGGCAAACCGATATTAGTCATACGCAAACGCCGTTTGGTGAAAATCAAGCTGAAATATGGAAATTAGTCCAAACCTTAAAACCAAAAATCGATGACTATTTTCTTCGTGTAGCCTTGGCACAATACGCACCACAAGCACAAGGCGCTTTAAACGTGGATGAAAAATATATTGTCCCAACCGAAAACGGCTTATTATCTGATGAAGCCCTTGCTGAGTTACCTTTATCGAAGATTGATACCGTCAGCGCCCTCGATTTAGTGAACGGGCTTAATCCACTTTGGAAAGCAAAAATTAGCCGATTTAAAACGCTGGTTGCATCTGAGTTAGCAAATCCCGATCAGCTTACCCAACAAGAGTGGTTAAATATTCAAAACAGTCTTGAAGCTTACACCAGCTTAATTACCGCAAAACCGGAAATGGCGCAAGCAGATGTTACAACCAAACCAACTTCAAGTTTAGAAGATATCCCAAATAAGTTAATTAACTCTTTGGCATCAAGCGATTTATTAACTGTTTTTGAGCAAATGGTTGAACAAGATAATAAAACCCCTATTTCAGCATCCGATGTGCTTGTTTTAGAAAAGTTAGTGCTTTTTCATAAACATCTTTATCGCTTACTGGTTAACGTTGCCTCTTTTGCTGATTTCTTTTCGTTAGAAAAAAGAGCGGCTTTCCAACTAGGAAAACTTTATATCGACGGACGCTGTGCAACGCTTTGCGTAGCAGTTGATAATATTGCTAAACATTCCAATATGGCAAATTATTCAGAACTTTGCTTACTCTATTGTGAATGTACCCGACATGATCAAAAACAGCTCATTGCAGCTGCGATGACTGCCGGTCAAGGCGATTTATTAATTGAAGGACGTAATGGCGTATTTATCGATAATAACGGCAATGACTGGGATGCCAATGTTGTGAAGATGATCACTAAACCTATTAGTATTCAACAAGCTATTTGGGCACCTTATCAGCGTATTGGTCGCTTAATTACCGAACAAATTAATAAATGGGCAACCAGTAAAGATGCGGATATCGAAAAATCCAGTGCACAGGTTCTACAATCGCCTGAAAATAAATTTGATATTGGTAAAAGCGTGGGTATTTTTGCGGCTATCGGCTTAGCCATTGGGGCAATTGGTACCGCCTTAGCAACACTGTTTCAAGCGATATTTTCCTTGTCATGGTGGCAATTCCCACTGGTCTTTATCGGGCTATTTCTGATTATTTCGGGGCCTTCGGTTATTTTGGCATGGTTGAAATTAAGACGAAGAACACTTGGTCCACTGCTCGAAGCTTCGGGCTGGGCAATTAACGGACAAGTTAAAATCAACTTCTTACTCGGTAAACTACTGACCAGTAAAGCTGAGCTACCGAAAAATGCCAAACGGAATTTACGTGATCCGTTAAAAACCCAGAATAAAAAATCGATGATGATACTTTTATGTGCAATCGTATTTGGGATTGGCATTACTGCCGGTTGGTTATGGTATCAAGGTGATTTTCAGCGTTACTTTGAGCAGCCACAAGCACAATCAACCCAAAATGGCCAACAGGAAGAAAATAATCAATATCGATAATGGCTTATACCTCACTTTCGCCGACCTTGCCGGCGAAAGTGATTAACATCAATGTTGATAAACCGGAAAACGATGACAAATCGCTAACACCTTTTGTTTAACAGATTGGATCGCTTGTTCATCATCAATATTATCTAATACATCACAAATCCAATTAGCCACTTCACGTGCCTGCTCTTCTTTAAATCCTCGGCGAGTGATAGCCGGTGTACCGATACGCACGCCGGATGTGACAAACGGGCTTTGTGGATCTTTAGGCACACTATTTTTATTAACCGTAATATTGGCACTGCCTAAAGCGGCGTCGGCCTCTTTACCGGTAATTTTTTTATCCACTAAATCAATTAAAAATAGATGATTATGTGTCTCGCCGGAAACCACTTTATAACCACGTTTTAAAATCACATCAACCATAGCTTGAGCATTTTTAACCACTTGCTGTTGATAAGCTTGATAAGCCGGCTCCATTGCTTCTTTTAATGCGACCGCTTTGGCTGCAATCACATGCATTAACGGCCCACCTTGAGCGCCCGGGAAGACCGCTGAATTTAATTTCTTATAAAGCTCATCACTGCCACCTTTCGCCAAAATCAGACCACCTCGTGGACCACCAAGCGTTTTATGCGTTGTGGTTGTTACCACATGTGCATGTGGAACAGGGTTAGGATAAACGCCCGCAGCCACTAAACCGGCAACATGCGCCATATCAACAAAAAAATAGGCGCCGACACTATCGGCAATTTCACGCATTCGTTTCCAATCGACGATGCCCGAATAAGCCGAAAATCCACCAATAATCATTTTGGGTTTTGACTCAGTCGCTATTTTCGCTAATTGGTCATAATCAATATGTCCTGTTTCATCCACGCCATAAGCGACAATATTATAAAACTTGCCGGAAAAACTAACCGGGGCACCGTGAGTCAAATGCCCGCCTTCGGATAAATTCATTCCAAGTACGGTATCACCAATATTTAATAATGCACTATAGACAGCAAAATTAGCCTGCGATCCGGAATGGGGTTGCACATTCGCATAATCGGCGCCAAATAGCGCTTTGGCTCGTTCAATAGCAAGTTGCTCAACAATATCAACATATTCACAACCACCGTAATAGCGCTTACCTGGATAGCCTTCAGCATATTTGTTAGTTAATTGAGTACCCTGTGCCTGCATCACTCTTGGACTGGTATAGTTTTCGGAGGCAATTAATTCGAGATGATCTTCTTGACGTTGCTCTTCACCCTTAATGGCGTCCCATAATTCCTTATCATAATCGGCAATAGTCATTTCTTTACTAAACATATTGACTCCTTGTTTTTGGATTACATTGACTTTTTGACTTAATTATTGTTTTCAAGTATGGAAAACAGCATAACGAATATCCTTACTTAATCAGCCAACGATTTCAATCCTTTTTTTGAATTATAAAAAATATTTATAGTAAAGCATAAGATCGCAATTATTGTTTTTTAGCCAGTTAATAAAAAATCAAACGACTTGTAAAAGTATCAGGACTAGACAGAAAAACGCTTTTTTTTTAATTAAATTTATTGAATAATATTGAAAATTTGTCTTACCGAGTCTATTAACGCTATGAAAACGATTTGCCGCATAATAAGTTTTATTATTTGTATTTTATTCAGTCAGATAGCTACTGCCTCTTTCCAAAATCTCTGTTTGCTAACCGGGACATTATTAGAAGATCCACAACACGGTATTTTTTCTATTGGCGAAGGCGAACAGGAACATGAAATAAGTGTATTTGATATCAAGGTGTTAATTACCAAATCGGAAAAGAGGGGGCGCGCAGATCATGGTTGTTTTTTACCCAATGATAAACCTTACGAGTTAGAAGTAAGATTAGAAAAAGCCTTTCAATTACGCAATTATAAAAAAGGTGATCAGGTCGAATTAATACAATATGAAAGAGATATCGAAGATTGGAAAGATGATAGTAAGGTAGAAACTGAAACATCTTATTTTCTAGCTACAGAAAAATAAAAAGATTAGATTACTCGTATAATTTTCTCAGTATTAAGCTTTGAAAATATTGCGATTCTAAAAATCATCAATAAAACTTATTACGGCATAATATGTTACACCACAGTGTTCGTTTCAAAACATCTTAAAGAAAAGCCGACTAAAGTTACGTCAATTGTATATAAAAATTTATCATCGGTTGAATTTAACTCATTCGCTTCGTAAAATAGGCAAAATTTTATTTTTGGCTGATTATGCAACTTCATTTAGTGGTCAATACGTTTGGTGCTGACCTGCAACGCCGTTATGGCGAAAAAATCTATAAACTCACCTTACATGGCGGTTTTAGCTGTCCTAATCGGGACGGCACTATCGGTGTAGGTGGTTGCACCTTTTGTAATGTCGCATCGATTATTGATGAGTCCATTCAAGTCAAAACCATTACACAGCAACTTGCCCAACAAGCCAACCAGATGAAAAAATCCAAACGCTATCTTGCTTATTTTCAAGCCTATACCAGCACTTATGCCGAGGTTGAAATACTTAAAAATATGTATGAAGAAGCGCTCAATAGCGCCGATATTGTCGGGCTTTGTGTGGGTACTCGTCCGGATTGTGTGCCGGATGAAGCGTTGGATTTACTTGCCAGTTATCATGCCAAAGGCTTCGAAGTTTGGCTTGAGCTTGGCTTACAAACCGCTCACGATAAAACCTTACACGATATTAATCGTGGACATACGTTTGCTGCCTATCATCAAACTGTGCAAAAAGCGCGTAGGCTAGGCATAAAAGTTTGTACTCACTTAATTCTAGGCCTGCCTAAAGAAACCAAACAGGATAATTTAATTACGCTTGATAGCGTATTAAACAGCGGAGTAGATGGTTTAAAACTGCACCCGTTACATATCGTAGAAGGCAGCATCATGGCGAAGGCATGGCGTGCAGGCCGACTTGATATACTCTCTTTAGAGCAGTATGTCGATATCGCTGGCGATATAATCAGACAAACACCCGCCAATATTTTATACCACCGCATCTCCGCCAATGCCCGCAAACCCACCCTACTTGCCCCTGATTGGTGCGAAAACCATTGGCAATCAATGAATGCGGTCGATCACAATTTAAGACAATTTGGTGCGCAAGGTAGTGCAATCAATGATACTTATCACTTCCAATTATAATAACGTATTCAAATAGCTAAACTTAGCTATCATTTATTAACAACTCGCTATCATCATTTAAAATAATGTAGATAATTAACAATCAAGATACCACCATTTTGTAGTGTATAAGCATTGACGTTGATAATTGATAAAACAATGCAAAGTCAATCGAGTTGCTAAATCAAAAATTCAGTTACTACTAACTTTTTGTTGAAGTAACGATTTATTGATTATCTCTATTTTTGTCGCTCTTTATCCACTTTTTAAAAACATTGACAGGTAATTTTGTTATAGCAAAACCACACAACATAATGATTGTACAAACGATGAAATTAGTTGAAATGATTTTATGCTCATAAATCGATGAAATAAAAATAGCAACAACCGGGAAAATAATGAAAATAAATGACAATACTACCGGACTCATTCGTTTTAATAAAAAGAAATAAGCAATAAAGCCAAATACGGATGCAAAAATACCGAGATAAATTAATGCTAACCAGCTATTTAACGAGATAGTTTGAAAATTATTTTCTTCAAAAGAAAAACTCAACAAACAAAGTGCGATACCCGCAACGCCTATTGGCAGTGTGTTGAAGGTAAAGACATTTATACCTTCGCCAGCTTTTTTGGAGTAAACATATAAAAAACCATGCATCAATGCCGCTAAAAGTATTGATATTACGCCCCAAAAATCGCTATAGGAAAGAATAAAACCTTCAGAGATTAAAATATACATCAAACACAAAAAACCCACTGTAATTCCAATCACCTGATTTAAATATATTTTATCTTTTAAGATTATCTTAGCGAAAATAATTGAAAAAATCGGCATTGTGCTAAATAACAATGACGTTAAACCTGACGATACATATTGTTCACCAAAACTAATCAAATAATAAGGAATGGTAAAATAAAATAACGTTAAAAGTAGAAAAAAATGGAATGATTTTCGAGGAAACAATATTGGTGATTTAGCAACAATTGTAATTAAAACTAAAAAAGGAAATGCAATAACAAAACGCAAACCAGCAGCTAAAAGTGGATTAACCGTTTCAACAGCAATTTTTATCCCAATCCATGTTGTTCCCCATGTAAAACACACAACCAGAAAGAGAAATAAAATAACATATTTGTTATTAAAAAAAATTTCCTTATTCATACTAATCTTCACTTATCCATTCGTAAACACTATGCTCGATAATATAATATAAAATAGATGTTTATGTCAGCTTATAAAAATATTGAATAGTTGAATTCTATCTATAATGATAATCTCAGCGATGAATTAACTTTGTAGCAAAACGCTTTGTAAGGTACTGCGTGGGGGGGTATAGGAAGATTTCGCTCAATATACACCTATTCGGACTCTGACATCGTAATGAAAAAACCACCAAACCCACAGCGTCCGAAACCTGCGGACTAAAAACCTACAACTTTCAATTAAGGTATAAAACCTTGTCAAGAAGTTTCAGAAAATATAGGTGTTTAAGCAAAAAAATAAAGTTTTGCCAAAAACTTTCAGAAAACACCCATGTTTTCGTATAAAACAAAAGTTTTAGATATTTCCAAAATATCCTAAACCCCTTATGCAGCTGTAAATATGTTAGATAAAGCTTTTGGTAAAGGTTCTGATTTCTTAACGGCCTATGCGGCTGCAAAGAGAGTTTTGAGGCGGTTGGAAAGCCTCCAAAATTTCTAAACAGCCTATGCGGCTGCAAAGAATGAGATAAATCAAGTGCCCTTTTATTTATATTTCTAAACAGCCTATGCGGCTGCAAAGGATCAGACCCTTATCTTCTTCCGAAGCAAAGCTTTCTAAACAGCCTATGCGGCTGCAAAGCATCTTTAAATGCAACATGGGATGCGGTGGAATTTCTAAACAGCCTATGCGGCTGCAAAGAATTCCATATTTTCGCATTGTTGATTTGGATATTTCTAAACAGCCTATGCGGCTGCAAAGGATGGTTTTTTAAACCGAAAGCAAACGGTATGTTTCTAAACAGCCTATGCGGCTGCAAAGACAGCGCTAAACCGGGCGGTTTTACTGGTCATTTTCTAAACAGCCTATGCGGCTGCAAAGGCACCAAACTGTGTTTTAGCTGATTCCGTGTTTTTCTAAACAGCCTATGCGGCTGCAAAGTTTATAATTATTAGATAGACGATTTAAAGCCTTTTCTAAACAGCCTATGCGGCTGCAAAGTTTAATGGGTTAAGGCAATAAAAAACCGCACATTTCTAAACAGCCTATGCGGCTGCAAAGGGTACAGATATCACTTTCGAGCCGACAAAATTTTTCTAAACAGCCTATGCGGCTGCAAAGGGGCGGACGATCGCACATTAGACGTTGAAGGCTTTCTAAACAGCCTATGCGGCTGCAAAGGAGGAAAGCTCGGCTCTTCTCTGGGGTCGAAATTTCTAAACAGCCTATGCGGCTGCAAAGCGTGAACTAGAAAATCAATCACTAGAACGTCATTTCTAAACAGCCTATGCGGCTGCAAAGTAGAATCTTACATACTATAAACATCGTTTATAAAAACACAAAGGGCAATTTTAGGTTTAAAAACCCTTTTTTTTAACGCTTTTGCAATATATTGATTTTTAATGGTTTTATTTTTAGCTTAAAAAAAGGGTTAAAAAGTTTGTATTTTAAACTCCATTGCTATTTCTAAACGACTTACCATTAACTTTCTCAAAAACAAACAAGTGCACCAGATTGCGCCTTCACAAAGCGCCGACAACTGAGAGAGGTCAGCACGCCAAACAGGGATGTTTGGCGAGGCGCTGCTTTGTCCGGAACAAATCAGCGCCGGTGCGTTAAGACCGAACGAAGGCGGAGGGCAGTCGAAGACCGCTTTGGGTGGTGCTGCGAGGGGGTTATTAGGGGGATTTCGCATAAAATCCCCCTATTCGGACGCTGACATCGTAATGAAAATATCGACCAATTAACAGCGTCCGAAACCTGCGGATTAAAAACCCGCACCTTACAAAGAAAGTAAAAACCTTGTCAAAAACTTTCAGAAAATATAGGTGTTTAAGCAAAAAACACAAACCTTTGTCAAAAAGTTTCAGAAAACGCCCATGTTTTAGTATAAAAACAAAAGTTTTAGATATTTCAAAAATATCCTAACCCCTTTATGCAGCTGTAAAGCTATATCATGACCTAGACAGTGAACAGCTTCATTTCTAAACAGCTTATACAGCCGTGAAGTAAGGGAGATGGCAATCGCTCTATATCAAGAATTTCTAAACAGCTTATGCAGCTTTAAAGGGTATAAATGGATTTGGCAAAAAACAAGGCGATTTCTAAACAGCTTATGCAGCTTTAAAGTTTTCGTAGTAAAAAACTATCCCAGTCACAATTTTCTAAACAGCTTATGCAGCTTTAAAGGGTTATCCGATTCGTGAAGCTGGGGCGCTAATTTTCTAAACAGCTTATGCAGCTTTAAAGAAAAGCGGAAAAGTCAGCACTCAGTTGGTTATTTTCTAAACAGCTTATGCAGCTTTAAAGTAGAAACCTACATACTATAAACATCGTTTATAAAAACATAAAGGGCAATTTTAGGTTTAAAAACCCTTTTTTTTAACGCTTTTGCAATATATTGATTTTTAATAGTTTTATTTTTAGCCAAAAAAAAGGGTTCATAAAGTTTGTATTTTAAACTCCACGACTATTTCTAAACGACTTACCATTAATTTTCTCAAAAACAAACAAGTGCACCAGATTGCGCCTTCACAAAGCGCCGACAACTGAGAGAGGTCAGCACGCCAAACAGGGATGTTTGGCGAGGCGCTGCTTTGTCCGGAACAAATCAGCGCCGGTGCGTTAAGACCGAACGAAGGCGGAGGGCAGTCGAAGACCGCTTTGGGTGGTGCTGCGAGGGGGTTATTAGGGGGATTTCGCACAAAATCCCCCTATTCGGACGCTGACACCGTATTGAAAATATCGACTAATTAACAGCGTCCGAAACCTGCGGATTAAAAACCCGCAACTTACAAAGAAAGTAAAAACCTTGTCAAGAACTTTCAGAAAACACCCATGTTTTCGTATAAAACAAAAGTTTTAGATATTTCCAAAATATCCTAAACCCCTTATGCAGCTGTAAAGATGATAGATAAAGCTTTTGGTAAGGGTTCTGATTTTTAAACGGCTTATACAGCTTTCAAGATAAATAGATATTTAGCTATTAAAAAAGCGATTTTCTAAGCAGCTTATGCAGCTTTAAAGCGTGGGCATATTCTCAATCTACGTTCATTAAATTTCTAAACAGCTTATGCAGCTTTAAAGAACGCCCACTGTTCTCGGAGTGTCTAAAATATTTTCTAAACAGCTTATGCAGCTTTAAAGTAGAAACCTACATACTATAAACATCGTTTATAAAAACACAAAGGGCAATTTTAGGTTTAAAAACCCTTTTTTCTAACGATTTTGCAATATATTGATTTTTAATGGTTTTATTTTTAGCTAAAAAAAAGGGTTTAAAAAGTTTGTATTTTGAACTTCATTATTAATTCTAAACGATTAACCATTACCTCCCCACAAAAACAAACAAGTGTACCAGACCGCACCTTCACAAAGCGCCGACAACTGAGAGAGGTCAGCACGCCAAACAAGGATGTTTGGCGAGGCGCTGCTTTGTCCGGAACAAATCAGCGCCGGTGCGTCAAGACCGAACGAAGGCGGAGGGCAGTCGAAGACCGCTTTGGGTGGTGCTGCGAGGGGGTTATTAGGGGGATTTCGCACCAAATCCCCCTAATTCGGACGCTAACACCGTATTGAAAATATCAACCAATTAACAGCGTCCGAAACCTGCGGATTAAAAACCCGCAACTTACAAAGAAAGTAAAAACCTTGTCAAAAACTTTCAGAAAATATAGGTGTTTAAGCAAAAAACACAAACTATTGTCAAAAAGTTTCAGAAAACACCCATGTTTCAGTATGAAAACAAAAATTTAAGATATTTTTAAAATATCCAAATCCGTTATGCAGCCGCAAAGATGCCAGATAAAGCTTTTGGTAAAGGTTCTGATTTCTAAACAGCTTATGCAGCTTTCAAGAGTTTGTTGCTAATGTATGCCGAAAACGGTGCTTTCTAAACAGCTTATGCAGCTTTAAAGATATACAATATTCGGTGCTATTTCATTTTGCTTTTCTAAACAGCTTATACAGCCGTGAAGGATTTGTTGTACCAACGAAAACTAAACGCCGTTTTCTAAACAGCTTATACAACCGTGAAGCCAGTCCGCCGTGTGAAAACACTCTTTCAATCTTTCTAAACAGCTTATACAGCCGTGAAGGAACATGCATTTAGTGAAGTACTTTTTTTACCTTTCTAAACAGCTTATACAGCCGTGAAGTAGAATCTTACATACTATAAACATCGTTTATAAAAACACAAAGGGCAATTTTAGGTTTAAAAACCCTTTTTTCTAACGCTTCCACAATATATTGATTTTTAATGGTTTTATTTTTAGCTAAAAAAAAGGGTTTAAAAAGTTTGTATTTTGAACTTCATTACTAATTCTAAACGATTAACCATTACCTCCCCACAAAAACAAACAAATGCACCAGACCGCACCTTCACAAAGCGCCGACAACTGAGAGAGGTCAGCACGCCAAACAGGGATGTTTGGCGAGGCGCTGCTTTGTCCGGAACAAATCAGCGCCGGTGCGTTAAGACCGAACGAAGGCGGAGGGCAGTCGAAGACCGCTTTGGGTGGTGCTGCGAGGGGGTTATTAGGGGGATTTCGCATAAAATCCCCCTATTCGGACGCTGACATCGTAATGAAAATATCGACCAATTAACAGCGTCCGAAACCTGCGGATTAAAAACCCGCACCTTACAAAGAAAGTAAAAACCTTGTCAAAAACTTTCAGAAAATATAGGTGTTTAAGCAAAAAACACAAACCCTTGTCAAAAAGTTTAAGAAAACACCCATGTTTCAGTATAAAAACAAAAATTTAAGATATTTTTAAAATATCTAAATCCGCCTAATTCAGACGTAGACACCAAAATGAAAATATCAACCAACTAACAGCGTCCGAAACCTACAAACCAAAAAGCGACAACTTCCAATAAAAGATCAAATCTATTTTTTGTACCTTGCGCAGCAACAAGTATATAATACTCCTTTCACACTTGAGGCAATGTGCATGCAACTAGCTTTTTGTATCTATAAATATTTTCCTTACGGCGGTTTGCAACGTGATTTCTTGCAAATTGCCCGAGCTTGTCACGCTAAAGGGCATAAAGTTCGTGTTTATGTTATGCAGTGGCAAGGCGATAAACCGACTGAGTTTGACATTATTTTAGTCCCGAAAAAGGGGCTATCAAATCATAGCCGGAATCTAGCTTATTACCATTGGGTCGAAGATCATTTACAGACACATCCGGTTGATTGTGTCGTTGGCTTTAATAAAATGCCGGGGTTAGATGTCTATTTTGCCGGCGATACGTGTTTTGCTGAGAAAGTCTCCCACAAAGGCTTTTTTTATAGATTGTCTAAACGCTGTAAACACTATCTGGCATTTGAAGATGCGGTATTTAATCCGCAGCATGACACCAAAATTATGGTGCTAACAAAGCAACAAATTAGCGATTTTGAAAAATATTACCATACTCAAGCATCAAGATTTGTTTTACTGCCACCCGGTATAGCAAAAGATCGGCAATATCATATTGATTCACCCATTAAACGCCAGCAATTTAGGCAAGCCAATCACATTGCGCAAGATGCTTTTGTGATTGTACAAATTGGTTCTGACTTTAAACGAAAAGGCGTTGATCGCACATTAATTGCGATTGCCGCTTTGCCCGAAGCGTTAAAAAAACAGGTGTGCTATTTGGTTGTCGGGCAAGATAAACCCGATAATTACCAAAAAATGGCGAAACAGCTGGGTATTTTTAATCAAGTCCGTTTTTTCTCTGGGCGAAATGATATCCCCGATTTTCTCTTTAGCGCAGATCTACTACTGCACCCAGCTCGACAAGAAGCCGCTGGTATGGTTTTAATCGAGGCTCTAGCTGCTGGTGTGTCGGTGATTGTAACCGGGATAGCCGGTTATGCTTATCATATTACAGATGCAAATGCAGGTGTGGTACTTAGTGAGCCTTTTGATCAATCAGAATTAAATAGCACACTGGAAAATGCTATCACTAATCAAGCACAGCGAGCTGCATGGCATCATAATGCGATTGAATATGGGCAAAACGCCGATTTATATCACCTTGCTGAGCGTGCTGCCGATATTATATTAGGTTGTCATCATTATGAATGAAATTATACTCAAATCGCCTTTTGAGAATTTATGGAAAGGCAGAGATCCGTTTAGCGAAGTTGAGCAGATTTCCGGTGAAGTTTATCGGGCGGTTAAACAGCGCAAAACGTTAAATTTTAAACTTGATGATGAATCTTACTTTATTAAAATTCACCGTGGCATAACGGTAAAAGAGATCGTCAAAAATTTATTGTCCTTGAGATTACCGGTGTTAGACGCCAAACAAGAATGGACAGCCATTCACCGTTTAGCACAAGCAGGGGTAAATACCATGGACGGGCGAGCTTTTGGTCGTAAGGGGTTAAACCCACTAACACGGCACTCGTTTATTATTACCAAAGATCTTAACCCGACAGTAAGTTTAGAGGATTTTACTCGCTCTTGGTTAACCACGCCACCTAGCTATCATCTGAAACGTTCTTTAATCATCTATCTGGCAAAAATGACCGCCAAAATGCATGCCGCTGGGGTCAATCACCGTGATTGTTATTTATGCCATTTTTTATTGGATTTACCGTTATTTGAACATCATCAGCAAATTAAATTATCCGTCATTGATCTGCATCGGGCGCAAACCCGAAAACGAGTGCCAACCCGTTGGCGTGATAAAGATTTGATTGGGCTGTATTTTTCATCGACCAAAATCGGGTTAACTCAACGTGATATTTGGCTATTTTTAAAAACTTATTTCAATAAACCATTAAAAACGATTTTGCATGATGAACATAAACTGTTAACAACTGCGGAAAAAAAATCAGCGCGGATTGCAAAACGAACTGAAAAATATCAGCTTTAATAATAAGGAAATCCTATGTTTATTGAACAAATTGAGATTACCGGATTTAGAGGGATTAGTCAGTTATCTTTAACATTTAATCCGGAATCAAGTGTGCTTATTGGTGAAAACCGTTGGGGAAGATCGAGCTTAATTAGCGCTTTAAAGTTGTTATCACTCGATAACAAATTTTATCAATTTGTCGATAGCGATTTTTATCATGATAGAGATGAAAACTATGGCGATAAGATCAGTATTGTCGTCACTTATTGCGAATCATATTCAACTGAGCTCGACAGTGAAGTGTATGCCCGCTTACGCCCAATGGCTTCGCCAAACGAATCGGATCATTTGTACCGTCTTTGTTACCAAATTAGCGCTGATAAACAAGATAATGGTATTTTCACTCAGCATCGATTAATCGACCCACACGGCAAGGCATTATCAACTGAACAATCGCAACCATTAATTGCGATTTTAATTAGCCTTAATCCGGTCATGGCGCTGAAAAACTCGATAAATACGGATAATTTGCCGATCACCAATCAACCTTTGTCACAATACTATATCGAGCAACTATCCAATCAGTTAAAAACCCATAGTGCGCAATTGAGTCAAGATGAATTAAGTCGTGGGCTTAATGCTGCTCGTGCGTTATTAGAGTACTATTTTGCCGATTATCAGCATCGTTATCATTACAAACAAGCCAATAAACAAGCCAGTCCACGTATTGAGGACTGGAACTCGCTTGAGCGGATCAACAATATTTTAGATGATCTTGATAACAGCTATTTGCGTAGTGCGTTGTTAGGCATATTTGGCTCGATTATTGATGCCAAAGGCAATAATCCTTTGTCACAAAGTGCCGTGCCGATTTTGATACTGGAAGAGCCGGAAAGCCAACTTCATCCGATTATTTTAGCGGTTGGGTTTCGTTTACTTAAAAACTTACCGACGCAAAAGATTATTACCTCTAATTCAAGTGATTTAGTCGCATTATTCCCACTGGAAAATATTTATCGATTGATTCGCATGCCCGATCAAATCGTGACAAAATATATTCCACCTAAATCATTGAGTGTTGATGATAGCCGGCGAATTATGTTCCATATTTTTTACCGTCGAGCCAGTGCGATATTTGCCCGTAGTTGGTTATTAGTTGAAGGCGAAACCGAAGTTTGGTTGTTGCGAGAATTAGCCGAGCAAAGTGGCTATCACTTAAGCTCTGAAGGGGTACAATTTATTGAGTTTGCTCAGTGTGGCTTAAAACCGCTGATTAAATATGCCAATAAAATGGGCATCCATTGGTATGTCATCACCGACGGCGATATGGCGGGTAAAAAGTATGCCGATATTGTTAAATCACTGGCACCGCCTGATAAAGATCCGAGTGAGTACCTCACGGTCTTACCGGCGCGAGATATTGAGAATTTTTTATTTAAACATGGCTTTAGTCATGTTTATAAACTCGCCGCTTACAATACAGTGCAACATATTGATATGTCAGTACCAAAAATCATTCAAAAAGCAATTCATCGACGTTCAAAACCCGATTTAGCCATAGCGGTTTGTGATGATGCTAAGTCACGGGGAGTGGGTGCCATTCCTCGTTTATTGATTGATACTTTTGCTAAAATTGTAAAATCTTCAATGCAATTAGTGTCAAAATAAGGCAGGATTAATCGGAAATTTAACCTTAATCGGTTAGGTTTGAATTGAGTTTATAAGTTATCTTAACTCAATGTAAAATAGCTTGAACATGCAGGAGATCCCGCCGTCTGTCGCAGCGGGATTTATTATTATCAGTGCTATTTTGTGATTCTTTTGTATTTGGCACGCTTCGGCTCTACTGCTTCTGCGCCTAAAGTGCGTTTTTTCCACTCTTCATATTCGGTAAAATTACCTTCAAAGAACTCAACATGCCCTTCGTCTTGGTAATCGAGAATATGGGTCGCAATGCGGTCTAAGAACCAACGGTCATGCGAAATAACTAATGCACAGCCCGGGAACTCTAATAACGCATTTTCCAGCGCACGTAAAGTTTCGACATCAAGGTCATTGGTCGGTTCATCGAGTAATAGTACATTACCACCAACTTGAAGTAATTTAGCTAAATGCACCCGACCACGTTCACCACCGGATAGCTCACCAACACGTTTTTGCTGATCGACGCCTTTAAAATTAAAGCGACCAACATAGGCACGGCTTGGGATTTCAAAATTACCAATACGCATAATATCTTGTCCGTTGGATATTTCGTCCCACACGGTCTTTTTATCATCCATACTGTCACGGAACTGATCGACCGATGCCAATTGCACGGTATCTCCTAACGTAATTGTACCGCTATCGGGTTGTTCTTTGCCGGATAACATTCTAAATAGTGTTGATTTACCGGCACCATTTGGACCAATAATCCCGACAATTGCGCCTTTAGGAATACTAAAAGAAAGATTATCGATTAATACTCGATCGCCATATGATTTAGTTAAATTAGCGACTTCGATGACTTTATCCCCTAAACGTTGCCCAGGCGGAATAAAGAGTTCGTTAGTTTCATTACGTTTTTGGTAATCATTGTTATTTAATTCTTCAAAACGTGCTAAACGAGCTTTGCTTTTTGCTTGACGCCCTTTCGGATTTTGACGCACCCATTCAAGCTCTTTTTCAATCGACTTACGGCGAGCCGATTCGGTTGCCGCTTCTTGCGCTAATCGCTGATCTTTCTGTTCAAGCCAAGAAGAGTAATTACCTTCCCATGGAATACCTTCACCACGGTCTAGCTCTAAAATCCAACCAGCAACATTGTCTAAGAAGTAACGGTCATGGGTTACAGCGACCACCGTGCCTTCATAGTCATGTAAAAAGCGTTCTAACCATGCGACAGATTCAGCATCTAAATGGTTAGTTGGTTCGTCAATTAATAACATGTCCGGTTTTTCCAGCAATAACTGACAAATAGCAACACGACGGCGTTCACCACCGGATAAATTTTCGATTTTTGCATCCCAATCCGGTAGACGCAAGGCGTCAGCTGCTCGCTCTAGTTGGTTATCTAAATTATGCGCATCTTGCGATTGTATGATTGCTTCAAGTTCAGCTTGTTCTTTGGCTAATTTGTCAAAATCAGCATCTGGATCAGCATAAGCCGCATACACTTCATCTAAACGAGCCAAAGCTTTTTTGGCATCACCAACGGCTTGCTCAATAGCTTCACGTACAGTTTGCTTAGGATCAAGTTTAGGTTCTTGCGGTAAATAACCTATTTTAATGTCCGGCTGTGGACGAGCTTCACCTTCAATTTCGGTATCCACTCCAGCCATAATTCGTAGTAATGTCGATTTACCTGCCCCATTTAAGCCAAGAACACCAATTTTGGCACCGGGGAAAAAACTTAATGAGATATCTTTTAAAATATAACGTTTAGGAGGAACAATCTTCCCAACACGATTCATGGTATAAACATATTGCGCCATAAAACATCATCCGTTTGTTAAATTAATCATAGCTAAGTTAATTTTACTTGCTATAAAAGTCATGCCGTATATTGTAACGTTTCTGTCAATGGGGTCTAGGGTTATTTGTCGAATTGATTAGATTTATTCACTGTCGGTTTTGTTTTTTACATGTAATTTAATCGGTTTCATATATAATCAATAACCTATTAAATTGACAGTATGAGTGATAAAGACCATTTTAGGAGCAAGTATGAGTAACATCACCGTTCATTGCCATATTGATCGACAATATTTAGTCGATACTTATTACGCGCTGCAAGGTTGTTTGGATGATAATTTTACACAAAAATTAGATGATTCAATTGCTGATAATATGCGTAATTTTACCTTCACCTTCGATAATGAAAAAATAGTGCAGCTAAATAACGATAAGAACGAAGTCAGTACTTTCTATTACTCAGATCTGTATCAAATACATGAAGCTAAAACTGGGTTATTTTTTTTTAGTAATAAGATTATTTTTGAATTTGTTCGTTATGATCTGTTTCAACCGGATGAGTTAGAGCGCCTAAAAGATTATCTGGCGCCTTATTTGAGCAAAAACCAAGAATCCAAAATAGCAATGATTAATTATCAATTTGACTGTCAACGTGTATATGCGTTTATTTGTCATCAATTTCGAAATTCAAGAAAAAGGATGTTTATTTTATCTACTATCCTTTTATTTTTGAGTTTGTTGCTATTTCCAAAAAATCCTACTTTATCAGTACTCATTTTCATACTGCCTATTTTATTACTTACCTTATTTTTGGCTAATTTTAAAAAACAATCAAAAAAGCAGGTTTTAACATTGAATGAACGCTTTGGCAGTATGACCTGTATTTTTTATAATGATCATCTAACCTTCAGTTACATAAAAAAAGTGGGAGTTTCTAATATCAACTATGCTGAATTTTATAAAATAGAGAAAACATCAAAAGGTTATGTGTTTTTCATACAAGAGAGTTCGGGGTATTACTTTTTTTATAACGAGTTTAGTTTAGAACAACAACAAGCGCTGGAAGAGAAACTGAAACACTATAGCAATTATTCACAGAAGTAATACCATACCCTTATTACTCATCCCACCTAATACGAGGTGGGATGTTAATCAGATTATAAAAAGGTGAAGATTTGATCTTTCGGCAGACGTGATTTTGGACGATGCGCATTACCATCATCTTGAGCACGGTAACCTAATGTTGCAACCACAATGCTTTTCAATCCTTTGCTTTTAAGATCTAAGATTTCATCCATTTTAGCAGAATCGTAACCCTCTATTGCGGTAGAATCAACACCAATTGCCGCAGCGGCAAAAAGCAATTGCCCCAATGCAATATAGGCTTGTTTACCTTCCCAGCACTGTTGTGATTCAGGTGTTTTGCTATTTAGATTTACAAAATAACGTCGTCCCTGATCTTGAGACGCCTTTAATTCCGCCGAAGGCAAACGGCCGTCTTTCTCTTCTTGATTAAGGAGATTAACTAAATGGGCTTCGTCCAACGGGGTTTTAATACAAAAAACAATAGTATGTGATGAGCCGGTGACACGTGGTTGATTAAAATCAGCTATTGCCGGCAAAATTTTATTTTTGGCTGCTTCATTATCAATGACATAAAAATGCCACGGTTGAGAGTTAACCGATGACGGACTGTTTCTTAGTACGGTTAACAGTTGTTCTATCACATCTGCCGGGATTTTTTTAGTTGGATCATAATGTTTAGTTGTATAGCGTTTTTGCGAAATATCAACAATATTCATCGTTATGCCCTCGTTAGCATTGATAAGTTATCGATTAATTATAGTAAGAATATACCTTAGCTCAACTTATTAATCTAATAGATTTACTATTAGTCATAATAGTCAATTGAAAAAGCAGTTTTACACTAATGGCATCTCTTTTTTATTATTCATGATTTTAACAAAATAGCGACAACATGAGTAAATAATCGTTGACATAACAAACATCATTTGGTAAAAATATCAACAATTAAATCTGTAGTGTTAACTGGAATTAGAGTTTTTATGTTTACTAAATTTTTATCTCTCGACCTCAGCCTCCTCCTCGCATCAATTTGCGCGGATAGCTTGTGTGTGGAGTAAATAAGTAATTTAGTAAACAACTCGACAAAATAAACAAGAACCCGCGCAAAAGTGCGGGTTTTTTGTTTTCATAACTTGAAATACCGAGATAGCGCCAAAATATTAATAAGGAATAAACAATGAGCGATCAAGTCATTATTTTTGATACCACATTACGTGATGGTGAACAAGCTTTACAAGCAAGTTTAAGTGTCAAAGAAAAACTACAAATAGCGCTAGCTTTAGAAAGAATGCGTGTGGATGTAATGGAAGTTGGTTTTCCAATCTCATCACCGGGTGATTTCGAATCAGTCCAAACGATTGCTAAAACGATTAAAGATAGCCGTGTTTGTGCGTTATCTCGCTGTATAGATAAAGATATTGATGTTGCAGCTGAAGCGTTAAAGGTTGCTGACCAATTTCGTATTCATACTTTTATGGCAACATCAACCTTACATGTACAAGATAAATTAAAAATGACATTTGATGATGTCGTTGATAGGGCTGTGCACTGTATTAAACGTGCACGTAATTATACTAATGATGTGGAGTTTTCTTGTGAAGATGCAGGCCGTACCCCAATTGATAACCTATGTCGAATTGTTGAAGCAGCGATTAAAGCCGGGGCAAGTACGATCAATATCCCGGATACTGTCGGTTATACTGTTCCTTATCAATTTGGTGGCATTATTCATACCTTATTTGAACGTGTCCCGAACATTGATAAAGCGATTATCTCTGTTCATTGTCATGATGACTTGGGCATGTCGGTGGCTAACTCGATTAGCGCGATTCAAGAAGGTGCTCGTCAAATTGAAGGGGCGATGAATGGATTAGGTGAACGTGCAGGAAATACCGCTTTAGAAGAAGTGATTATGGCGATCAAAGTGCGCCAAAATATCTTAAATGTTCACACCAATATCAATCATCAGGAAATTTATCGTACCAGTCAAATTGTCAGCCAAATTACCAATATGCCAATACCGGCGAATAAAGCCGTTATTGGCAGTAACGCATTTGCCCACTCCTCTGGGATCCATCAAGATGGCATCTTAAAAAATCGTGAAACTTATGAAATTATGACGCCCGAGTCGATCGGTTTAAATCAGATCCAATTAAACCTAACTTCCCGCTCCGGTCGAGCAGCGGTAAAACATCGCTTAGAAGAGTTAGGTTATCAGGATAATGATTATAACTTAGATCAAGTCTATGAGGCGTTTTTAGCGCTGGCAGACAAAAAAGGACAAGTGTTTGATTACGATCTAGAAGCCTTAATTTTTATTAATCAAATAAAAGATGAAAAAGAGCATTATGTTTTAGACTATTTTAATGTTCAATCCGGCTCGACGGTCGTTTCAACCGCATCGGTCAGTTTAATCATCGGCGATCAAAAATTTTCAGATGCAGCTACCGGTAATGGTCCGGTTGATGCAGTGTATCAAGCCATTAACCGTATCACTGGCGAGCCAATTTCAATTATTAAATATCAATTAGCCTCAAAAGGTCAAGGCGAGAACGCTTTAGGTCAAGTTGATATTGTGGCTGATTATAAAGGCCGTAAATTTCATGGTGTGGGGCTGGCAACCGATATTGTTCATTCATCAGCTTTAGCATTAATCAATGTTCTAAATAATGTCTATAGAGCAAATCAAGTTGCGCAAGAAAAACAAAAATTACATCATGATTAAAAACCGAATATTGTTTTGTTCATCGGGAACAAAATAGCAGAATTAAATTAGATTGTTAAGGAATAAGAATATGTCACAAAACTACCATATTGCAGTATTACCGGGTGATGGGATTGGACCAGAAGTGATGAAACAAGCCTATAAAGTGCTTGAAGTGATTCGCCAAAAATATCAGCTTGCTATCACCACCAGTGAGTATGATGTCGGCGGTGCAGCTATCGATGTTCATGGTTGCCCGTTACCTAAAGAGACGCTCGAAGGTTGTGAAAAGGCTGATGCGATTCTATTTGGCTCTGTTGGTGGCCCGAAATGGAGCCACTTACCACCCGATGCGCAACCAGAACGAGGCGCACTATTACCACTTCGCAAACACTTTAAATTATTCGCCAACTTGCGCCCTGCTCGCTTATATCAAGGTTTAGAAGAGCTTTGCCCATTGCGTGCAGATATTGCCTCGCGTGGTTTTGATATCTTATGTATGCGTGAATTAACCGGCGGTATCTATTTTGGCTTGCCAAAAGGTCGAGAAGGCAGCGGTGCACAAGAGCGAGCATTTGACACAGAAGTGTATCACCGTTTTGAAATCGAACGTATTGCCAAAATGGGCTTTGAAGCCGCTCGTTTGCGTCGCAAAAAAGTGACCTCAGTTGATAAAGCTAATGTGTTGCAAACCTCAATTTTATGGCGTGAAGTAGTTAGTCAAGTCGCAAAAGATTATCCGGATGTAGCGCTTGAACATATGTATATTGATAACGCCACTATGCAACTGGTTAAAGATCCTTCCCAATTTGATGTCATTTTATGTTCAAACTTATTCGGCGATATTTTATCAGATGAATGTGCCATGATCACCGGTTCAATGGGAATGTTACCTTCGGCAAGCCTTAACGAACAAGGCTTTGGTCTTTATGAGCCAGCTGGCGGCAGTGCACCGGATATCGCCGGTAAAAATATCGCAAATCCAGCAGCGCAAATTTTATCTTTGGCGTTATTAGTTCGTTATAGCTTAAAACGAGACGATATTGCTAACGCTATTGAAACAGCAGTAAATCAGGCATTAGAAAAAGGTTATCGTACAGCAGATCTTGCCCGTAATGTGCAACCTATATCGACTGATGAAATGGGCGATATTATCTGTAAATTTATTTCGTAAACCGTTTTATGTGACCAAGTTGTGTAATTTTGCTAGTTGGCAATCGGCCTTAAATACGCAATGTTGGTCACCTTAATCTAAGTAAATTAATACGATAAAACTATGTTTTAAGTACCGGTAGTGACAATAACAAGGAATATGCAATGTCGAAAACACTGTATCAAAAAATATATGATGCACACGTCGTTTATCAAGCGCCGAACGAAACACCGATTTTATATATCGATCGTCATTTAGTGCATGAAGTGACGTCCCCACAAGCTTTTGACGGTTTACGTGCCATGAATCGTAAAGTACGTCAGCCTCACAAAACGTTTGCCACCATGGATCATAATACTTCAACCAAAAGTAATGATTTAAATGCCTGTAGTGAAATGGCTCGCATTCAGTTAACCGAATTGGCAAAAAATGCCGAAGAGTTTGGCGTCTCCTTATATGGATTACAAAGCCCATTACGTGGTATTGTGCACGTGGTAGGACCAGAACAAGGTATGACTCTACCCGGTATGACAATTGTTTGTGGCGATTCACATACTGCAACTCATGGCGCATTTGGCGCACTTGCTTTTGGTATCGGCACATCGGAAGTGGAACATGTATTAGCTACCCAAACGTTAAAACAGGGGCGAGCTAAAACCATGAAAATTGAAGTTAAAGGTCAGGTTGCCGACGGCATTACCGCTAAAGATATCATTTTAGCGATTATTGGTAAAACAACCAGTGCTGGTGGTACCGGACATGTGGTTGAGTTTTGCGGTGAAGCTATTAAATCTTTATCAATGGAAGGCCGTATGACATTATGTAATATGGCAATTGAAATGGGCGCTAAGGCCGGTCTGGTAGCACCCGATGAAGTCACATTTGAATACCTAAAAGGTCGCCAATTCTCACCAAAAGGGGAGGATTTTGATAAAGCGGTGGCTTATTGGAAAACCTTAAAAACTGATGAAGGGGCGCATTTTGACAGTGTTGTTACCCTTGAAGGCAAAGACATTGCCCCACAAGTGACATGGGGAACGAATCCCGGTCAAGTTACATCGATTGATGCAACGGTACCAAATCCTGATGATTTTGCTGATCCAATTGAAAAACATTCGGCGCAGCGTGCTTTAACCTATATGGGATTATCTGCCGGTACTAAGATGAGTGATATTAAGATCAATAAAGTCTTTATTGGATCATGTACTAATTCACGTATAGAAGATTTGCGTGCAGCAGCCAAAATTGCTAAGGGGCGTAAAGTCGCCGAAGGCGTACAAGCACTGGTCGTTCCGGGTTCCGGCCCAGTAAAACAACAAGCGGAAGCGGAAGGGTTAGATAAAATTTTTATTGATGCCGGTTTTGAATGGCGATTACCGGGCTGCTCAATGTGTCTGGCGATGAATGATGACAAATTAGCACCGGGCGATCGCTGTGCCTCTACCAGTAATCGTAATTTTGAAGGACGACAAGGTCGTGATGCTCGCACCCATTTAGTCAGTCCGGCCATGGCTGCCGCTGCTGCCATTACCGGGCATTTTACTGATATTCGCAAACCATTTTAAGGAGACTGGTCATGGCTAAATTTACAAAACATACAGGACTGGTCGTTCCTTTAGATGCGGCTAATGTTGATACCGATGCCATTATCCCAAAACAATTTTTACAAAAAGTGACTCGCACCGGCTTTGGTAAACACGCTTTTCATGAATGGCGTTTTTTAGATGACCTAGGCGAACAACCTAATCCCGATTTCGTTTTAAATAAGCCCCGTTATAAAGGCGCCAGTATTTTATTAGCACGTGAAAATTTTGGTTGCGGTTCATCTCGTGAGCATGCACCATGGGCGTTAGCAGATTATGGGTTTAAAACGATTATAGGATCGAGTTTTGCCGATATTTTTTATAACAACTCGTTTAACAATCAATTATTGTTAGTCAATCTTTCAGAGGAAGACATTGATGAACTTTTTAAAATTGTTGAAGCCAATGAGGGGATCGAATTTACAATCGATCTGGTTAACGAAGTTGTGATTGCAGGCGATAAACAATATCCATTTAAAATTGATGCGTTTAAACGCCATTGTTTGTTAAATGGATTAGATAATATTGGTTTAACGCTACAACATGAAGATGCCATTAGTGCATTTGAACATAACATCCCCTCTTTTTTAGCATAAGTGCTTAATTAAGATATCATCGCTTACTATTATTTAAGTGATGATATCTCACCTTTTTTCCACATCAGTTCTTCAGTTTAACTTCTATCTGATAACCACTTCAAGATATACTACCACCACTGGCATTTAGATCAGAAAAATACCAATATTAACTGTTTATAAGGAATAAGGAACATGCAACAAACTTTACAATTTCTATGGAATGATATCCAATACCTATCAATTCCTATTGTTCTTCTGTTTCTCATTATTTTCATTATCTATTTGATACAGCGAAAAGGAAAAGTGGAATACAAAACGCAACTTGTTGAAATTCCGTCGTTAAACCAAAAAGTCATTATTGCCCAATCAAAATTCTTTCAGAAACAAACGAATAAACAAGATTCAATTTTTAAAAAACAATTTTATATCGGTAAAACGCTTAATATTGAAGGCGAAATGCTGACAATCAGTAGAGTAAACAAGATTGCTCAGTTGCAAGAAAACAAGATAGTGTATAAATACATTGTCTACTTTAAAAGATATGAGAATATTGAGTGTGAAAATACAATTCACATTCAACGTCATCCAATCATTAGTAAAGTTGTTATTGACAATCAAACAATTCAACTAATGAAGCATGATCAGAGCATTGAAAATCTTAATTTGTGTAATATTGAATATAATCATACCCATAACAGCATTTGCTTAATACAAAAAACAATCAATCAAGAATCAGATCGCTATAAATTAACCAAAGAGTGTTTTGATCATTTAGCTGATTATCAATATATTGAAGCAATGTTAGATAAGTATGCCAGACGGAATGAATCTGTTGATTTAGAACCAAAGAAAAAAGGGTGCGCAGATTTAGATGACAATGGCGGTCTTTATTTTATGAGGAATTGGCCAGCCTGGATAAGGTGGTTATGTGTTTTACCTGGTTTTATAATTGGCTGTGTAATCGGTTTTTTGAGCGTTTCAATATTCTTTTATATCTTTGCTAACCTAACACATACGCAAAGTAACCCAATAACAATATCTTTAAAAGCCATTTTAGGCTTAATGTTATCCTGTGGATTAGCTGTTTCAGTAGCGTCTTGTGTCGCTCCTGGTTATCGTTATTTAACCAGTATCCTATTCTCTTATTTGATAATGATATTACTGCTAATCTCAATCTATATACTTATTAATTTATTTGAAGCGGAATATGATATAGGTTTGATAATAGTTGGGGTTATATCGGCGATATTTGCTCTACTAATAGTAATAAATAATTACAAAAAATATAACAATAAAATATCACGATGACTGAATTTGATTAAACAATCTAGCGATCATTTTAAATGGTTTATAGGTTGTACTTATCACTTGCAAGTATAGCTATCACTCATAAAGTGATAGCTAAAAATAAATGATATCATTAAAGTTGTTTACGTTGACTGGACGGTGGAATGGATAATGCTTCACGATATTTGGCAACAGTTCGGCGTGCAATAATAATACCCTGCTCTTGAAGAATCGAGACCAGTTTACTATCGCTCAATGGTTTTTTACTATCTTCTGCCGAAATGTATTTTTTTATTAACGCCCGAATTGCCGTTGATGATGCTTCCCCACCTGATTGGGTATTAACATGGCTGGAAAAAAAGAATTTAAGTTCAAATATTCCGCTTGGACATTGCAAATATTTTTGCGTAGTAACACGGGAAATTGTCGATTCATGCATATCAATTGCCAACGCCACATCCGATAAAATCATCGGTTTCATATATTCCTGTCCATATTCAAAAAAAGCTTGTTGATGCTCAACAATAAATTGGCTGACTTTTAATAAAGTTTCATTACGATTTTCAATACTTTTTATAAACCAATTAGCATCTTGCAAATGTGACCGTATATATTGACTATCACTTTCACTGCTTACTTTTTCCATTGCGGCATATTGCTGGTTTATGCGTAAAGACGGTATGGTTTCGTTGTTTAAATCAACAACCCATTTACCTTCACTTTTTTTCACTATCACATCCGGTATAACATAATCAGGCGGCGTCGTGTTGATCGAATCACCAGGATAAGGGTGTAAGTGTTGAATAAAATTCACCGCTTCTTTTAATTGCTCATCACTGGCATTTAACACCTTTTTAAGGGTTCGATAATCCCGTGTGGCCAACAAGTCCAAATAGTTATCAATGATTTGTTTTACTAATGGTGGGGTCGCTAAATGCTGAATTTGAATGGCTAAGCATTCTTGTAAAGTTCTGGCGCCCACGCCAATAGGATCGAAATTCCAAATCCGCTTTAGCACAGCCTCAACTTCATCAAGTTCAATCTCGTCGTTGCCTTGCTCTTCTAAAATTTCTTCAGCGGAAACCGTTAAATATCCTCGGTCATCAATCGCTTCAATAATCGAGGTTGCAATAGCTCTATCTGTGTCACTAAATGGGGTTAAATCAAGTTGCCAATTTAAATAGTCATGTAATGTTTCGTGAGTTTCACCTTGGTATATCGGTAATTCATCGCTACGATAATCCGAGTTAGTGCCGGAGGGCGTTCCGGCAGTATAAATATCCTCGTAGGAAGCATCAAGCGGAATATCTTCCGGGATCTGTTCACTATCTAAAGCTTCTCTGGTATCGATATTTTCATTTAACTCTGCTGACTCTACGTTAATTTCATCATATTGATCATCAACTTCAAGTAATGGATTATTTTCAAGTGCAGTTTGAATCTCTTGCCTTAATTCTAAAGTTGACAACTGTAACATCCGAATTGCTAATTGCAACTGTGGGGTCATCGATAATTGTTGAGAGACTTTCAGTTGTAAACCAGTTTTCATCATAATCTAAATTCATGCCCTAAGTATACGCGTTTGACATACTCGTTACTTAAAATACTATCTGGCGTACCTTCAGCAATCAAATGTCCTTTATTGACAATATAAGCTCGTTCACAAACATCAAGTGTTTCACGTACGTTATGATCAGTAATTAACACTCCTAAGCCGCGATCACGCAAATGCTTAATAATATTTTTAATATCGATAACTGAAATCGGATCAACGCCGGCAAAAGGCTCGTCAAGCAAGATAAATTTTGGGTTAGCTGCTAACGCTCGAGCAATTTCAACCCGGCGACGTTCACCACCGGATAAGGATTGTCCGATACTGTCTCGAATGTGGGTGATATGAAACTCTTCAAGTAACTCTTCTGCCCGATCGATTTTTTCATTTTTATCGATATCATTGCGGGTTTCCAAAATGGCCATGATATTGTCTATAACTGAGAGTTTTCTAAATATGGAGGCTTCTTGAGGCAAGTAGCCAATTCCTTTTTTAGCTCGTTCATGCAACGGTAAAATACTAATATCATGGTCATCAAGATAAATTTTACCTGCATTTAACGTCACGATCCCCACTACCATGTAAAAAGTGGTGGTTTTACCGGCACCATTTGGCCCTAATAAGCCAACAATTTCACCTGAATTAACTGTCAGACTCACATCTTCGACAACACGTCGTTTTTTATAAACTTTTGCTAGATTAACCGCTCTTAATATTGACATATTATTTATTCATCCCTTTTACTTGGCTTGGGATTATAGTAGTTTTTACTCTATTATTTTTACCGGGCTCAGCTACTATCACTTGTTTGTTAACATCATAGGAAATAATAGAACTTTTTATATGATTGTCTTGCTGAATAATTTCGGCATCACCTTGTAAAACAACACTATTTTCTTTTACATTATAGATAATTTGATTAGAATGCCCGGTAACAATTCGGTCATTTTTCGGTAATATTTGCTTAAAGTTAACCGGATTACCGTAACCGGTAATTTTTTGTTTTGATGTATCTTGCATATCAGTAATGGTAACTCTGTCGGCGTTTATGGTTAAACCGTCTTGAACAATGCGCACATTACCACTAAATGTCAGAATATTTTTTTCAATATCAATTTGCTGATTATCAGCATCAATCGTAATAGGCTTGTTGGCAACAAATACTTTTTGATCATCTTTATTAACAGACGTTTTATTAGCGGATTCAACAGCCATAGATCCAAAAGAAACAAATAAAATTAAAAATAGTGAAGAAATAATCTGTTTTTGCGATCTCATGTTTTATTCGGCCTCAGTATGGTAATAGGTTTTGACATTCTCAAGTATTTTAGCTGTTTTTGCCTGCAAATCACCAGCCAACCCTAGCCCGGTTGAATAATATCCAACCCCTTTGATCGTTATTGGGTCTTTTGAGGTGACAAGTTGAGTTGTTAAATCAATAACAGCATTATCAGTTAGTACTTTCTGTAATTGCGCATCAGGTGTTAAGTTAGTTAATTGAACATCGCGATACAGATAGATTTTTTTATCATTAGTTAATGCTGCTCTTTGAGCAGTAATATGCCATGTAGCAGAATTTTCTTGATCATAAAGCGTAACATTGGGCAAATCAAATTCTGTCACTTCAGATGAGTCAAAGTGTTTAACCTTACCCGATTCTATTTTATAGACAATTTCACCCTCTAAATTGTAAACATTGGTTACCATGTTATCACTCTGATAAATTGGCGTGTCAGATAAATTTGCAGTAGATTGCAAAACTTTAGTTTCATCACCTTTCTGGTAATTATAATAAACTCCGATAACCACAATCAGAAGCAATAAACAGATTATATTTTTTTTATTCATGGCATAAGTTAATCACACAAAGAAGATAAATCAGTTTTTCGAAACATCTACAATTGGCTTATTTTACTTTATTTTTCACTAAATTAATATCGGACATTAAAAGAAGTTAAATCATTGAGTGATATTAATTCATCTATATTTATATTCCCTATCCGTGCAGAACGTGGTCCGCCACAGTTAAGCCATTGTATTAACTTTGCTATCTGGGTGGTATCCCCTTGCGCAATAATTTCGACATCACCATTATCTAGATTTTTAACATAACCGACTAAACCAAGTTTTTTGGCTTGTTGATAGGTACAGAATCGAAATCCGACGCCTTGAACTCTACCGCTTACTTGTAATTTAATTTGTTTTATCATGATATCGCCACTGCATCTACGTTTAATAAAAAGTTAACCACTGTTAGGTAGATTGTAAAACTAAAATCAATTTCAATCTAATAAAATAGTGCTAGTGTTTGAAGGTGAGATTATTGAAAAGTTAGTTTCGCTAAATGGATAAAAAAGATCCTAGTTTATTGCATTATGGTTCATGCAAACAGACTAGGATCTTACGATTATTTAATTAAAATTACTAAATAAAAATTTATTAAAATTAATTAGTTGGTTTAGATAAATAAACGATATTACCATTTATTTCACCTTTATTTTTTAACTTAGCATTTTTGAGTGTAACAGTCTCAGTGTCAACTTTACCTAGATCTCGGTTGAAAAAACTGCCGTCAGATACCCTTAAATGTTTTACAGATTTTAACAAGCCATCATTAATAATATCATGAGCTTTCATATTGATTGCATGACCGGTTTGAATTAAACCAGCATTCTCTATCAAACCACCTGAAAAATCAGCTTGCCAACCAGCCGTAATTATACCTTTTGAAGCATTTTTGAATTCTACCGACGACTTAACAATTACATTGTCTTTAGCATTAAGTTTACCAATATTTACTGCCTCTACTTCGTCAATTAGTATCTCATGTGTAGCATCAACCGAGCCAAAATTCATGAATTTATTACCGGTAAGTTTGATATCATAACCTTTCAGGGTACCAAACCAGTTATTGATAAAATAATTGCCCTTCACTACAATTCTATCAGTACCAGTCATTTGACCGTCATTACTTGCGTTTTCAGCATCAATATCAATCACTTTACTCTCCATAACACCATCAACCATACCTTCTCGACCTCTGTTATAGAATTCTTTGCTAGCTTTGATTTTAATCGAATTAGGCGCTTCCATTATTCCGTAATTATCGACAAGTTCTGCATCAATATTAATCTCATTATCGCTTTCAATCTTAGAATCATATGCATTATTAAAGGTGATGCCTTTTAGATTGAATGAGCCATTACTAGAGACCAGAGACTTCCAATTGGTAACATGATCAGTATTAATTGTCAGATTATCTTTAGTATGTATTACGCCTTCATTATGAAATTTTTCTCCGGTTAAAGTGGCATGTTTATTTGCCAATATTCTTCCATCTTTACCATTTTCAACTTCCAATACTTCAGATTCGAAATACCCCTTAGATTTAATCAAACCGTAATTTATAAATTCTTTCCCTTTAACTTTTATACCTTCTAACGCGTTAAATATACCAACATTTTTTACCTTTAAGACATTAATGTTATTAAGATTACCAAGCAAACTACCGTTAGTATCATTATTAAAAATCTTACCTTCAAGATTCATTTTCCCATCGGTATATAAAGTTGCATAATTTGACAGTCTATCAAATTTCATATTTATACTGTCTGTTGCATAAATATACAAATGATTTTCAATCGTATCTGCTTGAATGTCTATATCTTTAGCTGTTATTTGCCCATTTTCCCAACGATTGACAAATTTTTCTGAAGTGATTGACATCTTATTGCCACTTGTTAGCCCGCTAAGATTTAACACATCCGAAATATTGATGTTTAAATTATTTTTCGCTATAACCTGACCTTGGTTATTAAACTCGCGACCTTTTAAGTCAACATTCTCACCGTCTATAATACCATGAGAGATAACAGCTAAATGATCAGAAAAAATATTTACTTTATCGGTTGCTTTAACATTAAAATAGTTTTTAAATATATTGGCCTTAATATCGATATCTTTTGCAAGTATATTACCGTTTTCCCAACGATTGATTAAACGATTTGCAACTATGGATACCTTATTGCCGGCAAATAATTGTCTATAATTTTCTGCATTATCGACCTTAATAGTTATTTGGTTTTTAGCATTAATATTGCCTTCATTTCGGAAAATTACACCTTGTAAAAGAACATTTTCACTTTCGATTAAACCAGGTTCGAAACTATTAAAAAACTCATTGGCTAAAATAGAGACTTGTTTGACGGCAATCATTTTACCTTGGCTTGATAATGTTTGAGTAACTTCAAACTTAATCTCATCTTCAGCATACATTTCACCGGTATTTCTTGAAGTTCTTGTTTTAACTTCAATATTTTTGCCCTTAGTAGTGCCACCTTCACCGTTAGTAAAATTGTTACCTTGTGATGAAACTGTTTGCCCCGCTTGAATTAAACCATCGTTACCTGTCCAGTCACCTGAGTTAAAATTAATATTCTCTCTTGTTTTAATTATTCCATGCACATTATTTTTAATCTCTTTGTTACTAGCAAAAGAAGCACTGCCATTTCGGCTACTGATATAATTTTGGTTTTCAACACCTCTACTTACACTTTTTATAACTATATCGTCAGCTACATCAATTGAGCCTCGATTAAGTATTTGTCCGTCAGCAGAAATATTGAGTTCACCAGCATTAGTCCAAATTTTTCCATCATTACGCACACCAACACCAAGCTCAGTACCGACCATTTTGATTTTATTGGCATACATTCCACCTAGCGCTGAGACATCAACGCCGAATTCTGGCTTACCGGAAGCCGAATCAGCACCTTGTTTTTCGATTTTGCTTAAATCAGCACTGACTTTATTTTTACCAGTGACAACATTTAACTGATTATCAGTCCATAACTCAGCATTAATCGATACACTACGAGAGATAAGATCGGTATAATCTTGACCAGATGCTCGGTAACCATTACCATTGATTTCAATTTTACCACCTTGAACGTCATAACCTTTCAGACTGCCATTTTCGATTATTGGTTTACCAGTAGTTAACGTAGCACGGTCAGCGTTGATAAAACCACAACCATTACAGGTGATACCTGCTGTATTTGCGATAACAACTTGTGCTTTTTGACCGGCAACTTCAACATAACCTTGTAATTGAGACGGATTTTTAGAGTTAACTTCATTAAGAATAATTTTTGCACTATTGGTTAATGATTGGTTACCATTTATTGCTCCGCCTAATTGAGTATTTGAACCATTACGAGAGTTATTAAGGATTACCCCTTCTTTTGAAACATCAAATTGGTTAAATTTGTTATGCGATACACCACCACTAGTTGGTGAGGCAATATCAATTTGTGTAGCACCATTACCTAATTGATGAACGTTTGGACGTTGATTTTGGCTTGCATTTTTATCCACCACAATATTTGACGCATAGCTTGTTCCGGCTACACTCACCAGACCTAAAGCAACATACGATAAGAATACTAATGGCTTTAATGCACTTGTTTTACTCTTACCAGCTAAGTCATTTTGTGAACTGATTGATTTTGTTTTTTTAGCACTTCCCGAAACCGCTTGGTGTGATTTGACAATTTCAGACACAACCACAAACAAGCCACGAGCTTGATTAAAAACAATTCGATATAAATTTTTATTCATAGTATTTTCACCTTTCATCTATTTTATATTGCTCAAATTATGAATTTAAAGAGCAATTTGTTTTAGTAAAACCATTTCCAAACACAAATGACTTAACTGAGTAACTAAAATCAGTTACATCATTTATTCAACGCAATAAAAAACACTATAACTAATTGATATAACAACTAATTATCGTATAAGTACAATTAATCAAATGAATTTTATTCTATTAACTGCCAACTCAATAACTGAATAAGTATCAATGCATTATTGTTGCCATTTAATCCAAATTTATTAGTGAAGTTAACAACGTTAACTATGAAGTAAATTAGAGTATAATTAATTGTTAACTATTCTCTTCAATTCGCTGCTCAAAAAAGGTATTAAAGCCCTACGGACTTATCATTAAAAACTGATTTGTTACTAATTTATGATGTTATAAATTGATATAACACATATTCACTTTTTAATACTGTTTTACCAAAATCAAACTACTTGTATTTATTCTTATATTTTTAACCATACTGCACTAATAAATCATCAAACCTTTTACATCAATTTGATAGCCATTATCATATAATAATCTTTATATGAATAACGGGTCAAAAGGTTTTATGTAAAGTTTCTTTTGCATGTTTCGCATGCTAATATCTATTGATTAAAAATAACAATCTTTGTCAAAAAAATGATAACTCATTATTTTCTAAAGTGTTATTTTTAAGTTTAATTATTTCCTTTTAAAAACACTTACTAACTAATTAATAAGTCCAATTCAAGTAAAACCCTAAAGTTAAATGGTTGGTTTTGAATTTATTCGGTTTGTAAAGTGGTACACCAACAAACAGATCATAATAGATATCAAACTGACGTCCTCTTACACCAACCACTGAGCCAACCAATCGTTTTCCAACCAAATCTTCAGAATTCGCTCCAGACACCTGGCCAGCGTCGAGTCCAAAATAGAGTTGCTGATTGGTTGGCATTTGCCAATTTAACTCATTACGGATATATATCCCATTATCCGCTGTTAACATACGCTCGCCGTCAAACCCACGAACAGTCCAACGACTACCAATTGAAAAACGGTCTGGCGGCGTGAGTTTATTGCGCCTAGTCATTTGCCCACGAGTTTCAAAAATATAAGCAAAATTTTGATTACCTAAGCTAAAGGGCTTATATAAAGACAAATCGAATTTAAAAATATCGGTCAAAGCACTGGCAATACCCACTTCTTCTTCATGCGCTTTTTGCGCACCAAACCAGCGTACCCCTTTTTGGTACCAAAGCCCTAAATCCAACGTCATATTATCGATATAATGACGATGTTGTAGCCCGATTTTCCAATTGGTTGTTTTTCGGCGTTGAATCTCTAGCTCCAAATCTTCCATATAGTTATGTGACTCTCGTAAATTGATGCCATAACTTAATGTTGTTTTTTGGGTTGAGTTACGATGAATGATCCGGCTAATTTGGAAGTTATAGTTTTTACTTCTTCCTTTATATTGATAATCGACAATCCCGGGAATATTTTGATGATAGGTGTTGCCATATATAGTGGCATCAAACATCCAATAACCATATGGAACAGAATAAGAAAATAGATAATCACGTGTTCCATATTTGTGTTTATTTTCCAGATCATGATCACCAGACACATAAAAAGTGTCACTGAGTCCTAACGGATTATCCAGATAAAGAGTTAAACCACCCAAATAACGCCCGGTATCTTTAGTGCCGGAGTTATCTAAAGAAACACCTAATCGCCAATACTTATCTTGGGTACGTTTAATAACAATGTCGGTTTGCCCCTGCTCTTTACTAGGTATTAATTCAATATTGGCAATCGATGTAGGGACGCGTTGTAAATTTTCTAATCCTTGCTCTAATGCACGCAAATTGAGCAAATCCCCGGTTTTTAAAGGAATACTGGTATATAAGCTTGAATGGCTATCACTATCTGAAGTGTAGCTAATATTGCCAACCGTACCTTTTAAGATTAATAGGGTGAATGTACCACTGGTGATATCTTGTTGAGGCGCCACCACGCGAGTTGTTATATAACCATAACTTATAAGCTGATTTTGCAGTTCAGTCATCAATAAATTAAGTCCATTGCTACCTAAACAACGTCCTTCGGCTTGCTGAGCTAAACGATTAAGAGGAATATAAAAAGGTAAGGCATCACGTTCTAATAACTTAACATGATCAATACGAAAACACACCTTTTCTTCTGGAAAGTCAATGCTTTGAACTTTCTTCATGGGAGATTGTAAATTGATATCCGGTGTTTTGGTGGATAAAGCTTCTTCCGTTGCTTTTTGCCTCTCTTGTTGGTAAATGAGTTGTTGATCGCTGACTTTTTGATTTTGTGCCGTTGGTTGAGATACAGCTACCGCATTAAATGACGCAAAAAAACCTGCTAAAATAAGTGATAACTTCCTGATATCTACCATTTTATTTACCATTATTAATATATTGTACTTTTGAGCGTGCCTATGTTAATTCGATTAAATCATTTAGTCTATAAAAAAAAAGTAAAGAATCGAAATCCTTATTAATAGTACGAAAAAGTATAACGTTAATATATGTATTAATAAAAATATGTTATATCGATAAGTTAAATACTTATATTTATGATTTTATTTATATCAACTAATCGACAAACCATTCATTTTTTTGCTGTGAGATAATTTTAATTGTTTGTAATATTGCCGATAAATGTTCATGTTGGGCTTGCGCTGCAAGCTCCGGATCATGATTTTTTAACGCAACTAAAATTTTCTCATGCTGTTTAACCAGATCTTCCGGCTGGGAAATATCACCTAAAGTTAAAAATCTTGCTCTATCCATCATCGCTTTGATATTTTCAACCGTTTCCCATGCCATTTGGCAATCAATGACATTCATTAAAATTTGATGAAATTCATCATCTTTTTGCAAGAAAAAACGAATATCCTTACGTGCATTCGCCTCTTTTTGCTCATCAAGATTTTTCTGTAACAAAGCGATATCTAAATCGCTAATTTCCTGTGCCACTCGTTTAATAATGGCACATTCCACCGCTTCACGAATAAATTGCCCGTCAACCACTTTTTTAATCGATATCTTTGTTACATACGTGCCTCTTTGAGGCAAGATCTGCACTAAACCCGCTTCAGCCAATTTTATAAAAGCTTCACGAACTGGTTGCCGTGAAACATTAAATTGCCCCGAAATCTCTTTTTCTGACAATAAAACGCCCGGTAATACCTGACAAGTGATAATAGCTCTTCTTAACGTGCGATAAATTTGTTGATTAACAGGTTCAGAAATATTTAAGTCAATAGATTTAAACATATACCATTCTTATATAAGCGATTAGATAACCGAGAATAGTAGGGGATTTTTAAATATAAGAAAAGTTTTTTTAAACAATAGCGTTAAATATTGGAAGATAAATCATGATCCATTTACATCGAAATAAAAAGTGTAATGTCTTGCGAGCATTACACTGTCATTATTTGAAATGAAATTAGGCGCTAGGAGAAATTTTGTGCCAATTTTTCAACCGTTTGTTTAGCGCCAATATTACGTAAAGAAATGTAAGCGTCTGTCACGTGATCAATGAATTTTGAGTTATTAGTTAAATCCTCACCAAACACATGAGTTAATGAAAGCAGTGCCTTAACCCGTTCATGATTATCTGCGCTATTGGCAACTAATGCTTTTATTTTATCAACTGAAGGGTCGCATACTTCAATTAAATGACCCGCATCGTCTATGCCACTGACGTAACGCATCCAAGCTGCCACACCCAAAGCTAAGCAATCAAAAGCGGTATTATGCGCCAGATGATAGCGGATCGAATCAAGCATACGTTGAGGTAACTTCAATGTACCATCCATTGCAATTTGCCAAGTACGATGTTTCAATCCGGTATTGCGATAACGGTCAAGCAAGGAATCAGCATATGCCTGTAAATCGACACCTTTAACTTTTAATGTCGGTGCTTGCTCTTGCAACATAAGATGACGAGCAGCTTTGACATAATTTGCATCTTGCATACATTCATCGATATGCCGATATCCACCCAAATAGCCAAGGTAAGCCAAAAAGGAGTGGCTACCATTTAACATACGTAGTTTCATCTCTTCATAAGGTAAAACGTCATTGACCAGCTCAGCCCCTGCTTTTTGCCATTGAGGACGACCGGCGACAAAATTATCTTCAATAACCCATTGTTTAAATGGTTCGCCCGCAATACCGGCAGGATCGTCAATGCCGCCAAGTTGCTGTTGGATTTTTTCCATAGTTTGATTGGTCGCAGCCGGCACAATGCGATCAACCATAGTGGATGGGAAACTGGCATTTTCTTCAATCCATTGTGCCAATTTTGCATCACGCATTTTGGCTAATGCTAACACCACATTTCGTGTGACATGCCCGTTTTCAGGCATATTGTCACAAGACATGACCGTAAAAGCAGGTAAGCCTTTTTCTTGACGTAAACGTAGCGCCTCGACAATTACGCCCGGCACGGTTTTCGGTTTGGTAGGATTGGCTATGTCATACTTGATAAGTTCGTTATGCGTATCGATTGATGCAGTAGTCGGTAAGTAACAGTAGCCTTTCTCAGTAACGGTTATGGAGACAATGGCGATCTCTGGGCGCGTCATCACCTCTAAAACTTTACTGATACCGTCGACATCGGCATGTAGCGCTTGTTTAACCACGCCAACCACCCGTGTTGACCAATCATCATAGGACATCTCGCACACGCTAAATAGATAATCTTGCTGTTTTAGATCTTCAATCTGCTTTTCACCACCAATCAGATTGACTTCACAATAGCCCCAGTCACTACCCTGCTCACTTGCAAGGATATCAGCGTAAACAGCTTGATGAGCCCGATGAAAAGCGCCAAAGCCGAGATGAACAATTTTTGTTTTCAGCTTGTTTCTGTCATAGTTAGGTACCACAACTTGTTGTGGCAGTTGTGATAATGTTTGATTTGATAATCTCATTGTTCTTTTCCACCAAAATTGACTTTATTACGCTGCATCATTTAAGTCAGCTAGATTACGATCTTTTACTTCCGGCATACAGATAGCCGAGATAAGACCAATACACGAGTAAACAATAATCATGACAACAATTGGCCACCAGTCTTGAACTATATTGCAAAAAATACCGGCTAAAATTGGACCAAATCCCACCGCAATAAGACCACCGGCTTCTTTGGAAATCGCCATTTGCGTAAATCGATTTCTGGCGCCAAAAATTTCAGCCATGGTAATGTTTTCTAGAGCAAATAACCCTAATACTGCAATATTATGAATAAGAATCAAACATAACGTAATAGTATTAACTGAATTATCTTTATCAACAATTATCGATAACATCGGATAAGCAAGCAATATCGCTGACAGCGTCATAATAATATAGGGAATACGGCGACCAATTTTATCGGATAACCAACCTAATAAAGGAATGGTAAAAAAGCCAACAATCGAGCTTATCATCAACGCATCTGTTGGGATGCTTTTATTAAATAATAGTGCTTGCACTAAATAACCGGCTAAAAAAGTTTGAATCAATCCGGAATTGCCGGCTTGACCAAAACGCAGTCCGGTGGCCAACCAGAACGATTTGCTTTTAAACATTTCAAGCAAAGAAATAGGTTTAACTGGTTGCTTATCGACTTGTTGATGGCTCTGTTTATCATTTACTTCATCAAATACCGGGCTTTCTTTTAAATTCAAGCGTAACCAAATGGCAAAAATCATCACCACAACACTGGCAATAAACGGCACTCGCCAGCCCCAAGCCACTAACTGATCTTTGTCTAATAAAAAGAACATCAACGCCCATATTGCGGTTGCACTTAATGTACCGCAGTTAGTTCCCATTGCCACCAATGAAGAGACGATTCCTCTTTTCCCCTTTGGTGCATATTCAGCTAACATGGTGCCGGCGCCAGAAATTTCAGCCCCTGCCCCTAAGCCCTGAACAATACGTAAAATAACCAGCATCAACGGGGCAAAAATACCGACTTGCGCATAGGTTGGTAAAACCCCAATTAACGTTGTGCATACGCCCATCATGGTAATAGTAATAAACAGAACTTTTTTTCGACCAATGGCATCCCCCATTCGACCAAACACAAAAGCCCCAATAATTCTAGCCACATAACCAGCACCATAAGTGCCCATTGCCAAAATCAACGCCATGATTGCTGAATGTTCAGGGAAGAATATTTCATGAAAAACCAGTGCTGCCCCTAAAGAGTACAACTGAAAGTCCATAAACTCTAATGCCGTACCAAGCCAACCAGAAACCGCTGCTTTAACCAGATCCGAAGTGTTTCTTTCACTTTTATTATTTCCTATATTACTCATATTCTACTCACTTATAATTTATCTATATAACAAAGTCACGCTTTAGGCTTTGTTTAAAATCACTCAAAAGGTTAATAACACCTTGCAACACGATTTTTGATCTTTCTCGAAAGTCTCTATAGCTTCTGCCACGTTGGTATAATCAAATTGATGCGTGATTAATTTTTGCGGATCGATCAATTTCTTCTTCAACCAATCAATCACAATCGGGAATTTATTGGCATTTAAGCGAGAAGAAAAAACAGATAGCTCTTTACTGGTGATCCCTTGTTGAGTGATTTGGCAAGGATCACTTGAAAAGCCCATAATTAAAATTCTTGCTGCTGGCGAAGCAATGGTGATAGCTTCTTGTAAAATTGATGGATGACAAGCGGCATCAATAATCAGTGTTGGTTTGATATTGCATTTATCGAGTTCATCTTTTAATGCTAAATTGCTGTTATTGATTATGCGATCAGCGCCAGATAATTGCGCCATGTTTAAACGCTCATCGATGCGATCAACAACAATCACTTGTTTAACCTTGTATACGCCTTTAAGTGCTTGCAATGAAGTTAACCCCATTGGACCTGCACCATAAATTAATGCCACATCGTGTTCGGTGGGATACAACTGTCCGGTTGCATTAGCCGCAATAGTAAACGGTTCAATCATAACCGCAAATTCATCACTTATTTCATCAGGAATTGTGTAGGCGTTAGCACTGGGTACCGTTGCATACTGACTAAATCCTCCGTCACGATGAACACCCAGTACTGTTAAGCTTGTGCAAACATTAGGACGACCGACCGAGCACGGATAACAATGTCCACAACTGATAACCGGATCGACCGAAACTCGCTCACCAATTCGGCTACTATCTACATCTTCACCGACCGCATCGATCACACCAAAAAATTCATGCCCAATCACTCTTGGATATTTAGCAAAAGGGTTATGACCACGATAGATATGGCTATCAGAACCGCATATCCCGGCTAATTTGATTTTTACTCTCACCTCACCTTTCGCCGGTTTTGGCAGCTCTCGCTCTTCAATCACCAACTCGTTAGGTTGTTTAATCACTACGCTTTTCATATTTGCTCCTGTTAAATTACCAATTCCATAAAGTGCCGTCTTCTAAACGAGCAATCGGTAAATAAGCGGGGTTATACGGATATTTAGCAGCAAGTTTTTCATCGAAATCGATACCCAATCCCGGTTTGTCACTTGGATGCATATAACCGTCGTTAAACGTCCAATTTGGCGAGAACACCTCGAGCATCTGCTCGGAATATCCCATAAATTCTTGTACGCCAAAGTTCGGTACCCACATATCAAAATGTAGCGCCGCAGCATGACAAATAGGCGATAAATCTGACGGTCCATGTGAGCCAGTTCTGACTTGATAAAGTGCAGCAAAATCAGCAATGCGTCGCATATGTGTGATACCGCCGGCATGAGTTATGGTGGTTCGGATATAGTCAATCAATTGCTCTTCAATCAACTGTTTGCAGTCCCAAATACTGTTGAATACTTCACCCACTGCAATTGGCGTGACAGTATGTTGACGAATCAAGCGAAAACATTCTTGATTTTCTGCCGGTGTGGGATCTTCCATCCAAAATAGTCGGTAATCTTCAACACTTTTACCGAAACGAGCGGCTTCAATCGGCGTTAAGCGGTGGTGCATGTCATGTAATAAATGCTCGTTAAAGCCAAATTTATTGCGAACGGCTTCAAACAATTTAGGGGTAAAATCAAGATATTTATCGGTTGCCCAGAACTGCTCTTCCGGATAATTGCCACGTGTTGCCGGTTCATAGGCCAAATTTTTACCTTTACTTTGACCATATGTTGTTTTCATACCCGGTATACCGCACTGCACCCGAATAGCTTTAAAGCCCATTTCTTTGTGTTTGGCATAATCGTCGAGCGCTTCATCAATACTGGCGCCAGTTGTGTGGCAATAAACCATAACGCCCGTGCGTGAAGCACCGCCCAATAATTGATAGAGTGGCATATTGGCAAGTTTGCCCTTAATATCCCACAGCGCCATATCAATGGCAGATATTGCCGACATCGTAACCGGTCCACGGCGCCAGTAAGCCCCTTTATAAAAGTACTGAAAAATATCCTCAATTTGCTGCGGGTCACGCCCTATGAGTTGCGGACATAGGTGGTCTTTAAGATAAGATGCAACCGATAGCTCACGCCCGTTAAGCGTAGCATCACCAACACCATACACACCTTCATCGGTGGTGATTTTTAGGGTGACAAAGTTCCTTCCCGGACTACATACAAAAACTTCTGCTTTAACTATTTTCATTTCAAACCTCTTTTTTTTGGATTTCTGTGCGATAAAAATAAACACATAAATACTACCATACAAGTAGAGTTGTATGTTTTTGTGAGAGGCATCACAAAAAACAAGCAAACCTTGTCAAGAAGTTTCAGAAAATATATACGTTTAAGTAAAAAACAGAGGAATGTGCTGATAATAGATCTTTCTAATAAAAAATTTCATCAATAAGTTAATTAAATTGTTCGATAGTTTAGGTTTCCAGTAAATAGCGTATCGGTATAGCACGTACGCTTAAGCAAGATATGTCGCAATTAATAGGTTGGGCGCTAGAGCAAGCTTGATTGTTTTGATTGCGTAAAACACATTTCAAACAACAAGCAAATCTTGTCAAGAAGTTTCAGAAAATATAGACGTTTAAGTAAAAAACAGAGGAATGTGCTGATAATGGATCTTTTTAATAAAAAATTTTATCAATAAGTTAATTAAATTGTTCGATAGTTTAGGTTTTCAGTAAATAGCGTATCGGTATAGCGATACGCTAAAGCAAGTTTAATAAGTTAATGGTTAAAACTTTCTTGCACTATTTAACAGCTCGCCAAACATTTTCATATTCGTGACCGGTCAGATCTTCAACCACTTTTCGGGTTTCTTCAGTCACTTCCTGCTTTGCACCACCGTTTTTTAGTCTGTCGATCTCATGCACTAATATGGTATGAGTCTGTTTATTGAGTCTGAAGGTAAGGGCAAAGATTAGGGCGATCAATAATAATCCGCCTGTTCCACCTAAAAACAGTAAACCAATGGTGGTGATAGCTTGATCACTTTGTACAGCACTACCTTGAACAAATCCGCCATGCTGTAAAATCAGCCCGACAATAAAGGTTGCAATCGCCACGGTGGTTTTTCGGCCGAATGTCATTACAGCGGCATATAATCCTTCCCGTCGTTGTCGGGTTAATATTTCATCGACATCCGGAATAAATGGAAACACGTTCCAAGGGGTAAACTCAAGAACGGCTCGACCTGCTTGATAACAAACCGCAAACACATAAAGCAGTAATATTTTTGAGTCCGGGTTAAAGATATAAACCCCATAAAAACCGATGAGACAAATAATCATTGTCGAGTAAGAGAATGTATATAATTTACCCGGACCATATTTTACCATGGCAAAACCGGCAATTAAGGTAATGGGTAAGCCGATAATACTGAGCGAAAGCAGACTGGCGGCTAAAGATGAAGGGACTGCTAAACAATATACGCAAAAAAATACAAAGACAGTATTAAACACATCTTTTGCGGTAAATGAACAAAGATAAATCGCTAAATGGCGACGAAATGCTTTGATATTTAACGTTGAAAAGTATTGAGAAAATAGTTTTTTTAACAAATCCAATCTTTCTGCCCAGCTTTTTTTGACGGGAGCTTTATTCAATTGTGCTAACATTTCGGCGGTTGGCTCTCTTTCCCATGTCACTTTATATGAGATAAAGACGCATACGGCAAAAATAACCGCAAATAATAATCCATTGATAAAATAGGCATAGGCATTATTTTCACCCAAATAGTGAATCAATACCCCCGGAACAAATGTAGCTAAAAATGTACCGCAGGCAGATAAAAACATTCTGCCGGTAGATAATTTTGTTCGGTCATTATAATCTTTGGTCATCTCTGAAGGGAGTGTTTCCCACGGGATAAGTACAATTGCTGCTACAATTTCAAACACGAGATAGGCAGTAAGATAAAACCAAAAGTTCATGCCCACTATCCAAAGTAATGCATAAAGTAACATCAATGGCGAGCCAATTAATAAGAAAAACCGCCGACGTCCAAACTTTTGCCCCAATTTATATTGATAAAAGTGATCGGTAAAACTCCCCATAAATAAGCTAATTATTGCATCAACAATCCTTGCTATTGCCACAATCGATGCCGCTTGAAGTGGCGTTAATCCAACGAAGGTTGTGTAGAAAAACAGTAGCCATGCACCAATAATGGTAAATGCGCCCCCGCCCATGATATCTGTAAGACCATAACCAATTGCTATAGGAAGCGTTACTTTCCTATTTTTAATCATTTTAGTGTCCATTGTTAATTCCTTCCGTTTATCAAAAACATTGTGACTATTTATCTCTTCTCATCGCTTTGCTTGCTCTAGCCACTCAAAATGTAAAACCAGCTTGAGTATTTCCAGGCAATCGGTCAGGGTAAGCAATGCGGTAATCGCAAGCCAATTGACCAACAAAGTTATTTATCTAAAAAAGTTATCTAAAATTGAGTGAGAATATTGAACAGCACCACCAACACTTAAACGCTCTAACACTGTTCGCATGCGAACATATGGCATCGATAGTTTAGGAACAGTAAGTAGGGTGAAATGCGTTTGCGCAGTTGTTTGAGTATCAATAAAGCTCCGCTGTGAACGGTTGAGTCTGTTCGATCTGGCTATTTTGATTTTTTGAAAATCAGCCATAGGGGTTGTGTAACAATTAACGCTCCGATCAAAACCGCAATCTAACAGAAGTAAAGGTCGGTGGAATGGCAGACATGGTTTTTGATCTACTTGATTGTTTAATCGAAAAGTTTGATGAATAAAAGCCATAACCTACTCCTTTAACACCTTCACCATTTTCTTTAACTCAATATGAAATGAATAAACCGCCTCTATTTTTCAATCTGCGCTTTGGTTGATTCGTCAGAAAGATGAGTTAATTGTCAAATAATCCTGATTAATCAATTTAATATTTAGACAGCAGTTATTTGGGGATAAACGCAGGTAACTTAGCGATGCCAGAGTAGTCAAATCTTTCAGATGCGCTATCAGCGTTGATCCGTTTCATTTCAAACCGTTCGTGTCAATTTCAGCAATGACAAAATAACTACCTAGACACTACCATACAAGTAGAGTTGTATGTTTTTGTGAAAGCAATCACAAAAAAGACGCTAATCTTGTCAAAAACTTTCAGAAAACATAGGCGTTTAAGTAAAAAAACCATAAAACACGTATTTATTATTGGTCGTCTCTCTTTTTTTAGTGGCGTTATTTGTATAATGAAAGCTATCTGGTTAATTTTGGATTAAATAAAATTAATCATCGACAACGCGTTAATTTGCTATTTTCAACGGATAAAACTTTGATACTACTTATTGATAACTACGATTCTTTTACCTTTAATATTTATGATTACCTATGCCGAGCGGGTGCCAATGTTGGGGTTATCAAAAATGATGAAAAAACCATTGCACAGTTAAAACAGCTCGCGTTTTCTAAAATTGTTATTTCACCGGGACCGGGCGAGCCAAATAGTGCTGGCATCTCGCTGGCTGTAGTTGATGAGTTTGCCGGAAAATGCCCAATACTTGGGATCTGTTTAGGTCATCAAATCATTGCGCAATATTATGGTTATTCAATTATCAAAGCGCCGATGCCAATGCATGGCAAGATTGATACCATTGTCCATGATGAGCAAGGACTATTTAAAGGGCTTAAAAATCCATTGTCTGTGGTGCGCTATCATTCACTGATAGCGGATAATCAAGCACCCCCTCATCAGTCACCTTTAATGGTCACCGCCCAAAATAAGCAAGGGTTAATTATGGGATTGCGCCATAAAACACAGCCGATTGAATCGGTACAATTTCACCCCGAAGCGATCAAAACTGAGTTTGGTTTACAAATGATCCACAATTTTGTTAATGAGCAACCGTAATATGAAAATTTATATCGATTTTGAAGGCGAGCGTCGTTATTTTTGCGATCCGATCAAAATAGTTAAAACCGATAATCCCAACGCTATCAAACAACAGATTGATGAGATCGAAAAGTTTACCGATCAAGGTTATTATGCGGTTGGCTATCTGGCTTATGAAAGTGCGACAGGTTTTAATTTGGCGATGAAAACCAAATCCCCTTGTAAGCATGATGCCCCTCTTGTGCTATTTGGTATTTTTGACGGCTATAGTACCCAACAACCACCCTATTTTGATGACTATACCCCGCCTGCGTTTGACTTAGTCAGTGATACCAAGATTGATCAATATCAGCAAAAAATAGATTATATTCGACAGCAAATCGCCTCCGGCAATACTTATCAAACTAACTATACGATTAAATTAACTGCCCCGTTTAATGATAAACCTATTGATTATTATCATTTTTTGCAAAAAAATAACCATGCTGGTTATTGTGCTTATATCGAATTTGATAATTATTGTATTTTATCCATTTCGCCGGAGCTTTTTTTTAAGTTAGATAAGCAAACTATCACCACCAAACCGATGAAGGGAACAACCCCAAGAGGCATGAGTTATCAACACGATGAGCAACAATTAGCGCTGTTGATGTCAGATAAAAATCAAGCTGAAAATATGATGATAGTTGATTTACTGCGCAATGATTTAAGCCAAATTTCCAAGCCCGGTACCGTTCATGTACCTAAGCTGTTTACAGCCGAGAAATATCCAACGGTTTGGCAGCTAACCTCTACCGTTGAAGGCCAATTAAAGCCGCAGACCAATTTATATCAAATCTTTCAAGCGCTATTTCCTTGTGGCTCAATTACTGGCGCCCCCAAAACCAGCACCATGCAAATTATTGCTAATATTGAAAACTCAGCACGAGGTGTTTACTGTGGCACTATTGGGTATATTGAACCGTTAAAAAATAAAGCCATATTTAATATTCCTATTCGCACCTTAACCATACATGACGGGCAGTTACATTATGGCGTCGGCGGTGGGATCACCTGGGATTCAACATCACAAGATGAATATGACGAAGTTTTGGCTAAAAGCGCCATTTTAACTCGCACCGCTTGCACACCGGACGCGATTATCGAGTCATTATTGCTTGAAAACGGACAAATTTGGTTGCCGGATGAGCATTTAACCCGCTTAACTCAGTCTGCGCATTATTTCGACTTTAACTGTGATATTACCAATATCAACCAGCAACTGGCTCAGATTGCTAATAGTTATGCTCAAGGTCGCTATAAATTGCGCATCGAGCAACCTGCACAAGGCAATGCTTTGATCACTATCGATGCTATATCGGCGCCAATGCAGATCAATAAGCTGGTTTTTGCACCACAGTGTGTCAATAGCAATAATGTTTATCTTTATCACAAAACCAGCAATCGCCACCATTTCCCGACGTTAACAACAGGAAAAGAGTACATTAATTTCAACCAAAACGACGAAATAACCGAATTTGTCAATGGCAATATTGTTGTACTAATCAATCAACAATGGTTTACCCCTAAAATCAGTAGCGGGCTGTTGCCGGGTACTATGCGGCAATACTATTTAGACAACCAAAAAATATTGGAAAAAACCATTAGTAAAAACGAACTATTGCAAGCCGAAAAAATCGCCTTTATTAATAGTGTCAGAAAGTGGGTCGAGATTGATAACAGCGTGTTTGAAGAGTTTAAAAAAGCGTACCGATAACAATTGAATGGATATTGATTAGGTAGCACATTCCGTCAATCACTTGACGGAATGTTTAGAGCTAGTTTATTGTCTAATCGAATTAGCAAAATCGAACTCGATATCTTGCCAACCTCTTGATAGGGCTTTAACTAATGCATCATAACCATTTCTTGTTAGTGGAACATGGCGCTCAAAAGCTTTAGTATAAAGTCTATCTCTGCTATCACCCACTACCCAGCGACCTTTTATCACTGCATCACCGGTATAACTACCGTAAAAAGCATCAATATAGAGTTTTACTCTAAGTGTTGGCGTTGCGATAGCTTGATTTGATACCAAATAATTTGGCAACAATCGCATTAAGTCTTGTTCTAAACGATCGCGTAATTGTTGCGAAAGTGTTGATACCCATAAATGGTTATTGGCAGTAACATAATTTATGTCTCTTGTTTGCAAAACAATGCCCGGTTTATTGAGAAAATCAGCAACTTCAACTGACTCAATCCACATAAAGTTTTTCTTGGTTTGCATAGTTTGGGTAAGCACATTACTAATGTTACTGGAAAGTTGATAATAACTTTTACCAATCGATTTCGATGAACAGCCGGCTAATAACCCGGTTGTCGTTAAACATGCCGTGACAACTAACGTCTTGATAAATTTATTCATTGTTTATTCCTCTTGCTTTAGGTTCTTCGTCTTTTTTATTTGGGGCTGAAAAAATCAACGCATTACTTTTACTGTTAAGCGTCTTAAGTAACGGTGTTAATTCATCCATAACCTGTTGAGCTTTTTGTAAACTCTCTTTCATCTGGTTATTCAGTTCTGAACCCGGTTGCAATCCTTTCATGGTTTCATTTAAAGACCGTATTGTCTTTTGTAACTCTTTTGGCATATTTTGCATCTCTTTACTCGCCATAATTTTATTTAATGAATCCATTAAACGCTGGCTTGACGCTAAGGATTGATTAAACTCAGTCATGGTGTTATTGAGTGGTAAATTATTAAAATTATCCAATAGATGCAATATTTTAGCTTGTATTTGAGCAAATCCGGTCGACGTTGCTTCAATGGTATCATAACCATATTGATGCGCTAAATTTGGATCGTATTTATCTTTTAAGTCAGGATAAAAATCCAAATCAATATACAGCGCACCAGTGAACATGTTTGAGGTTTTCAATGAAGCTCTTAAACCATTTTTTTGCTCTTCAATAATCAAATTGGCAATGTCAATTTTATCATCGACTAATTCCGATAAACGATCCGGCTCTATTCTAATTAACACCGGCACTTTTTGATTTAAAATTGACGTGTTTTTCAACATATCCGGGGTATAAAACGGAACTTTGCTCACGGTACCAAGTCTTATACCATGATACTCAACGGATGTTCCTTCAGATAATCCCGAAATTGAATCATTAAGCATGATAAGAAACTCTTTATAATTGGTATATTGAGAATCTTGAATTGATTTTTTACCTTCATACAATTTATACACATCGTACTGCTTAGCCGGGTCGCCTAATTTTGCGCCGTCAGGTAAGTCAAAACTAATACCACCGGACATAAGGACATCTAAAGAAGGTAAATCAAGGCTGGCACCTTGAGAAGATAACGAGAAATTAACGCCCCCTTCTTTCCAAAATCTGACATTTTCGGTTACTAACGAGTCATAAGGTGTAGTGATAAAAACTTGATATTTCATTCTTCGATTTTCGACATCAAATTCAGAGGTTTCGACATTACCAACACGATAACCTTTAAACATCACCGAAGCACCACGAGGAACAACCCCATTTTGATCGCTCTCTAAAAATAATCGAATGCCTTTTATACTTGGGTCAGATAATGGCGGGTTATCAGATAGGATAAAAGGATTATTTTTGAAATTATGCGTATCATTGCCGGCGGCTAATTCAATATAGACGCCCGATAAAATAGTACCTAAGCCGGTCACACCATCGCGACCAATTTCGGGTTTAACCACCCAAAAGATAGAATCATTTTTTAACAAAGGTTCCATATCATTATAGATACGACCTTTGATGACAACTTGTTTAAAATCGTCAGACAGGGTAACTTCATCGACAATACCCACATCGACACTCCGATTTTTTATCACCGTTTTACCGGCCACAATGCCACTTGCATCTTTTGCCAGTAAAGTAAAAGAGGTGCCTCGGTCAGCAAAATGAGAATAGATAATCCAAAGCCCAACAATGGCTGTAACAATAGGAATAATCCATATTGCTGAAATGGCTCTAATTTTAATAATTTTTGCTGATTTACTTGTTGTTACCATATTGTTCCTATTATTTTATTTTTTTATCGGTGTGATCCCAAATTAAACGAGGATCAAACTTTTGCGATGCGATCATAGTAATAATGACCACCGTTGCAAAAAAAGTCACACCAATATCGGGATAAACGCCCATCATTTGTTGGCTTCTGACTAATGAGCAGACGACTGATACAACAAAAATGTCAATCATTGACCATTTACCAATAAATTCAACCGCATTATATAATTTCTTCATTTTTAGGCAATCGTGTTTATTTTTATGTTTCACTGCTAAAGCAAAATAACAAAGCCAGCTTAATGATATGATCTTTAAAATGGGAATCACCACACTGGCGGTAAAAATCACCAAAGCAACAGGGATATCGCCCGCTTGCCACATATATATCACCCCATCCATAATGGTCGATGAAGATGACGAGCCAAACACGACAGTTATCATAATCCCAAATACATTCGCCGGGATGTAAATAATTAAAGAGGTAACCAATAGCGCTATTGTCCACTGTATTTTGCTTCGCCCTCTTAGTTCACTCTTTTGTTTACATCTTGGGCATTTAGCATAATGCGCCGGCAAAATAGCCTGGCAACAGGTACAAAGTTTTAAATGTTGGCTAATACCGGTTTTGCCTGTCTTTAAGGTATCTGATGCAAAATTATTGGTAAGAATCTCATTCCAAATCGTTTCGGGCGTAAAAATAACCGTGGCTTTAATATAAAAAAAGACAAATAAACAAAACGCCCAAAAAGTCCCGGTTACACCGATATTGCCATAACTCATCAATTTAACAAAACTCACCAAAACACCAGTCAGAAAAATTTCCGGCATACACCAGTGTTGAAATTTTTCATAAACGATTAGAAAATCTCGTTTACGATACTTTGTTAAAGTTAACTTCGAGCAGAGTAAAATAATAATTAATAATTTTAATACAGGAAAAACTAATACGAAAAAAATAAACAGCGCTGAAATATAACTATATTTGTCTACATATAAGATCTGAGGAATGTCTAAAACACTCACGCCATTAAAATTACCGACTAATCGTATATCAATAAAGATAAAGCCGCAGGCGATAATAATCATAATTAAAGAACAAATTGCATACATGCTTGCTCGTAATTTCATCTGAATATTATTTTTGGCTAAGGTGGTATGACATCGCGGGCAAATGGCTTTGTGCCCCATACCAACATTTGTCAGTTCAATGACTAAATCACAATGCGAACATAAAGCATAATGTTGTTTATCAAAGACCATTATTTAATTTCATCTCTTAGATTGATATTTATATGTAAAGATATTTCAGAATAGTATAACGTTTATGTAGAAAACTGAATAATTAAATTTTATACAGCAATGAAGAGTGATCACCACTTTAATCGATTGTAAATGATTAAAACTTATTCACTCATCATATCAAATGGTGTTTTTTAAAGAAAGTGTTAACGGTAAAAATCGTCAAAATTGATTATTTTAGCTTGGTGATTATCGACCTTTTAGCTCATCCAATCTCAATACCAATAAAAGGTGACGGTTAAATGGCGTGTTGATAAATATTGTTACAATCACGGCCGTTCAAATTGTGGTAAAATGGTTCGATTTTCTACACGTAATATCCGTTAGCTTGTCAGATCACATATAGCCTGTCTCTCTATTAATCCCCTACTTTACCAATAAGCATTAACTAAATGATTAATGTGTATAAAAAAAGCTTGATACTGTATAACAATACAGTATAATATGCCTCATATCCTTACTCATTGGAATTTTATAATATGAATGAAAACAAACAACGTGCACTTTCAGCTGCATTAAGTCAAATCGAAAAACAATTTGGTAAAGGTTCAATTATGCGTTTAGGTGATACTCAAACGCTAGATGTTGATGCGGTTTCTACTGGCTCCTTAGGACTCGATATAGCACTAGGTATCGGTGGTTTGCCAATGGGTAGAATCGTTGAAATCTTTGGGCCAGAATCTTCCGGTAAAACAACACTAACCTTATCGGTTATTGCGCAAGCCCAAAAAGAAGGGAAAACATGTGCATTTATTGATGCTGAACATGCATTAGATCCAATTTATGCTGCTAAATTAGGCGTGCAAGTTGATGATCTATTAGTTTCACAACCTGATACTGGCGAACAAGCGCTAGAAATTTGTGATGCACTGGTTCGCTCTGGTGCTGTTGATGTCATTATTGTTGACTCCGTTGCTGCATTAACACCAAAAGCCGAAATCGAAGGCGAAATGGGTGACTCTCATATGGGCTTACAAGCAAGATTGATGTCTCAAGCATTACGAAAATTAACCGCCAATATTAAAAACGCCAACTGCTTAGTTGTTTTCATTAACCAAATTCGTATGAAAATCGGCGTTATGTTCGGTAATCCGGAAACAACAACGGGTGGTAATGCCCTAAAATTCTACGCCTCTGTGCGTTTAGATATCCGTCGTACCGGTGCTGTTAAAGAAGGCGAAGATGTGATTGGTAGTGATACCCGTGTCAAAGTCGTTAAAAATAAAGTGGCGGCGCCATTTAGACAAGCTGAATTCCAAATTCTTTATGGTTGTGGTATCTCCAAAGAAGGCGAATTAATTGATTTAGGTGTTAAACATAAATTAGTGGATAAAGCTGGTGCTTGGTACAGCTATAACGGTGAAAAAGTTGGTCAAGGTAAAGCTAATTCCATTAAGTTTTTACAAGAACACCCTGAAGTTGCTAACGAACTAGAAGCCAAACTTCGTGACTTATTACTCAACAGCCCAGCGGTATTTTCTGCTGACGACCAAGAGACAATAACCGAGGAAGAAAGCTTTTAATAATGGACCAAAAGCTCGATAAATCAATTTTAAATAAAGCTGTGCAATTACTTGCACAGCGTGATCACTCATCCTACGAATTAACCCAAAAACTCGTCTTGTTTTTTTCCCGAAAATTAAATCGTGATGATGAAGATTATCCGGAACTTAAACAGCAATTAAAACAAGAGATTAGCCACACAATTGAATATTGCATTTGTCAAAATTGGATAAATGATACACAATATATCGAAAAATACATTACCATGCGCGCTAACAAAGGTTATGGCAGACAAAAAATCGCAGTTGAGTTAAAACAACGTGGTTTACCAGAACAGGTAAGCCGTCAGCTTTTGAATGCATCGGATATTGATTGGGCAGCGCTGGCTTATCAACAATTACAGAAAAAGTTTAAACAAATCGATCTTAAAAATAATCTGCAAAAACAAAAAAGTATTCAGTTTTTAATTTACCGTGGTTATACACAAAGTGATGTAAAAACTATGTATACTTTATTGACTTAAATAAGTATAGTCCCTACAATACAACACATAAAACTAAGCCGTACCCATTACGAATAAAGCTCGCTAGATCATTTAATTTTATTCCTTATTTACTTATAAAAGTAACTAGATCAACCGCTGTAATAAGAATATTTACTTTTCAACTTAAGTTGTAACGGGTATATTACTATGTTTAAAAATTTATCGTTTAATATGGAAGCATAAATGAAAAGTACTGCAGAAATTCGTCAAAGTTTTCTTGACTTTTTCCATAGCAAAGGACACGAAATTGTCGCAAGTAGTTCCCTTGTTCCACACAATGATCCAACTCTTTTATTTACAAATGCGGGAATGAATCAATTTAAAGATGTTTTTCTCGGTATTGATAAACGCCCTTATACCAGAGCAACGACATCACAACGTTGTGTTCGTGCAGGCGGTAAACATAATGATTTAGATAACGTTGGTTATACAGCTCGTCACCATACATTTTTTGAAATGCTTGGAAATTTTAGTTTCGGTGACTATTTTAAACGTGACGCAATCCATTTCGCCTGGGAATTATTAACCAGCAAACAGTGGTTTAATTTACCGAAAGAAAAACTAACCGTCACTGTTTATGCTACCGATGATGAAGCTTACGATATCTGGCAAAATGAGATTGGTGTACCACAAGAGCGCATAATTCGCATCGGCGATAACAAAGGTGCGCCGTATGCATCAGATAACTTCTGGCAAATGGGTGATACCGGCCCTTGTGGTCCTTGTACTGAAATTTTCTATGACCATGGCGATCATATTTATGGTGGTCCACCGGGTAGTGCCGATGAAGACGGTGACAGATTTATCGAGATTTGGAATCTGGTGTTTATGCAATTCAATCGCTTACCAGATGGCACCATGGAGCCACTACCTAAACCGTCGGTTGATACCGGCATGGGCTTAGAACGTATAGCCGCCGTTTTACAGCATGTCAATTCTAATTACGATATTGACCTGTTTAAAAAGTTAATTAAAGATGCTGCTGAAATTATTCAGACCAACGACTTAGAAAGTAAATCATTACGTGTTATTGCCGACCATATTCGCTCTTGCGCGTTTTTAGTATCTGACGGTGTGGTGCCGTCTAATGAAGGTCGTGGTTACGTTTTACGTCGCATTATTCGCCGAGCAGTACGCCACGGGCATATGCTAGGTGCTAAAGATATATTCTTCTATAAATTAGTGAAATCACTAATTGAAGTTATGGGTAGTGCTGCGGTTGAGTTAGCCAAAAACCAAAAATTGGTTGAAGACACCCTTAAAATTGAAGAAGAACAGTTCTTAAAAACGCTTGAACGCGGTTTATTGATGTTAGATCAAGAACTAGGTAAAATTTCAGATTCTGTCTTACCTGGCGATGTGGCGTTTAAACTTTATGATACTTATGGATTCCCATTAGATTTAACGGCTGATGTTTGTCGAGAAAAAAATATCACTATCGATGAAGACGGATTTAATCGATGCATGGAAGAGCAACGTAAACGTGCTCGTGAATCAAGTTCTTTTAGTGTTGATTATAGTAACGTCATTAAGCTCGACGACCAAACAGAGTTTTTAGGTTACCAAGCCACAGAAGCATCCGGCAAAGTGATCGCAATTTTCCAAAATGGCCAAAAAGTTCAAAGTATTGATAGCGGCGAACAAGCCATTGTTGTTTTAGACAAAACGCCATTTTATGGCGAATCAGGCGGCCAAGTGGGTGATAAAGGCTTACTAACGGCTGCAAACCTTGAGTTTAAAGTTACCGACAGTCAAAAATATGGTAAAAGCATTGGCCATATAGGTAAGATCGTTAAAGGATCTTTAAAAGTTGGTGATATAGTGACTGCAGCTATTGATATTGAAATACGTGATCGTATTCGTCGTAATCATTCAGCAACACATTTACTGCAAGCAGCACTACAACAAATTTTAGGTAATCATGTTCATCAGAAAGGTTCATTAGTTAATGACAGCTATCTGCGTTTTGACTTTTCACATAATCAAGCCATTACGCCGGAGCAGATCACTGAAATTGAAAACCTTGTCAATCAACAAATACGTCGTAATTTGATAGTAGATATTGAATTAATGCCAATTCAAGATGCTAAAGATAGAGGTGCTATGGCGCTATTTGGTGAGAAGTATGAGGATATAGTTAGGGTTCTGACAATGGGTGATTTCTCAATTGAACTTTGTGGAGGAACACACGTAGATAGAACTGGAGATATAGGATTATTTAAAATAACTTCTGAATCAAGCATTGCATCAGGAGTACGTCGTATTGAGGCTACAACCGGTCAAAATGCGATGGATTATATTCACCATGAATCTCATTTGTTAACGCAAATTGGACAATTGGTAAAAAGTGATAAAGCAGCCTTATTATCACGAATTGAGCAAATGCTCGAACAAACAAAACTGTTAGAAAAAACCATTGAACAGTTAAAAGCACAAAAAGCTAGCCAACAAAGTGCGCAATTACTGGATCAATGCATAACAGTTAATAATAAAAATATACTAATTGCTAAACTTGATAACGTCGAAGCTAAATTATTACGCTCAATGATTGATGATCTTAAAAATCAATTAAAAACCGGTGTTATTATTTTAGCGGCTGTTAACGACGGTAAAATCAATTTAGCGGCTGGTGTTACCAATGACTTAATCGGTATTGTTAAAGCTGGCGAATTAGTTTCTCAATTAGCATTAAAAGTAGGTGGTAAGGGCGGTGGGCGGCCTGATTTCGCCCAAGCAGGTGGAATGGATCTTTCGGCGTTACCAGAAGCGTTATCTTCTGTAAAAAAGGAAATCAGTAATAAATTACAAGCAAGTTAGCCAGATATACTTAAGTGATTGTTAATTAAACATTGGGTATATTCTGTAAAATTCCGTCTTTCTGTCTTATTGATGGAAGGCTGACGAAGCTATATCTTAAAATTGTTTGGATATATACTTAACTGATATTAGGAGATCTAATGTTAATTTTAACTAGGAGAGTAGGTGAAACACTTATCATTGGTGACGATGTTGTTATTACCATTTTAGGCGTGAAGGGTAATCAGGTCAGAATTGGTATTAACGCACCTAAAGAAGTTTCTATTCATAGAGAAGAAATCTACAATAGAATTCATCAATCGCAAGACAAAAATGATGAATCTACTGAGCCCAAAGAGTAATATTGGGCAGGAAATAAACAACTAGCGCGCATAAGCGAAAAAATGTTTGACTTATTTTTTCTAGAACGTAATATGTGCGCCACACATTATGATTTTGTTCAAACATAATCGTAGTTGTTTTGGTGAGATGGCCGAGAGGCTGAAGGCGCTCCCCTGCTAAGGGAGTATGCGGTCAAAAGCTGCATCGAGGGTTCGAATCCCTCTCTCACCGCCATTTTTAAAAAATTAAAATATGCATCCGTAGCTCAGCTGGATAGAGTACCCGGCTACGAACCGGGCGGTCAGGGGTTCGAATCCCTTCGGATGCACCATT